>NZ_FQVU01000003.1:600000-953441 GCF_900129455.1 Jatrophihabitans endophyticus | reverse complement strand
GACCCACTACAACACTCGACGCGGCCACTCCGCCCTCGGCGGCCGACCACCCATCAGCCGGCTCGCCGCCTGACACAACCTGTCAGGTCACGACAGCTAGCCGTCGCGCTGACGACGGCAAGCGGATGTGGATCACGGCAGCGGCGGGACCTCAGCCAGTGCCGGGACCGTACTGCGTGGGCGGCGGGTAGCCCTCGGCGGACTCGTCGGCGGCGTGCGACCCGGGCGCGCCGGCGGCAGGCGCGGCATGAGAGCCGAAGGCGGGCTCGGCCCCCAAGCCGGGCCCGGCCCCGGGCGGCGGCCCGCCGGCGGGCTCGGCCGGGAAGACGACGGTGGCGCCGGCGGCGAACGCGCCGTCGCTGCCCGGCTCGGGGGCGTCCTCGGGCTGGGTCGGCAGGCCGGCCCGCGCCGCGATGGACGCCGGATCGGCGTCGGACGCGCGCAGGTTCTGCGCCTCGGGCTGCTCGGCGGCCGGCGGCAGGTTCGAGTCGAACCAGCTCGCGGTGTCCAGCTCGTCGGAGCGCTCGACGGCGGCGCCGGAGCCCTCCTGTGCGAGCCACGACGGGGCGGACGCGTCATCGCCGCCGGTCATCTTCGCCAGTCCGTCCAAGGCCTTGCTGAACTCGCTCGGCACCACCCACATCTTGTTGGCGTCGCCCTGCGCGATCTTGGGCAGGGTCTGCAGGTACTGGTAGGCGAGCAGCGCGGGATCGGGCTTGGCGTGGTGGATGGCGCCGAAGGTCGTCTCGATGGCCTTGGCCTCGCCCTGGGCCGCGAGGTACTTCGCCGCGCGCTCGCCCTCGGCGGTGAGGATGCGCGACTGCCGGTCGGCCTCGGCGGCGAGGATGGCCGCCTGCTTGCGACCCTCGGCGTCGAGGATCGCGGCGGCCTTCTGCCCCTCGGCGGTCTTGATCGCCGACTCGCGCTGCCCCTCGGCGGTGAGGATGAGCGCGCGCTTGTTGCGGTCGGCGCGCATCTGCTGCTCCATGGCGTCCTGGATCGACGGCGGCGGGTCGATCGCCTTGATCTCGACGCGGGCGACGCGGATGCCCCACGGCCCGGTCGCCTCGTCCAGCACTCCGCGCAGCTGGCCGTTGATGGAGTCGCGGCTGGTCAGCGCCTGCTCCAGGTTGAGCGAGCCGATGACGTTGCGCAGCGTGGTGACGGTGAGCTGCTCGACGGCCTGGATGTAGTTGGCGATCTCGTACGTCGCCGCGCGCGGGTCGGTGACCTGGTAGTAGATGACGGTGTCGACGCCGACGGTCAGGTTGTCCGACGTGATGACCGGCTGCGGCGGGAAGCTCACGGTCTGCTCCCGCATGTCGATCAGCGGCCGCATCCGGTCGACGAACGGCACGAGCATGGTCAACCCGGCCTGCTGCGTGCGGGTGTAGCGACCCAGCCGTTCGATGACCCCCGCGCGCGCCTGCGGCACGATCCGCACCGAGCGGGTGACGACGAACAGCACCACCACGAGCGCGACGAGCAGTGCGATCACTCCACCGGACATCGTTGTCTCCCTCCGACCTGTCGGTTCACAGCGTGCCCGCAGCCGGCAGCTCGCCGGCCGCGGTGTCTTCCTCGGCGATCACCAGCGCCGTGGCGCCGCTGATCCGTACCACGCGCACCGCGGCGCCGGCCGGGATCGGCCGGTCGTCGAACGGCCGCGCCGTCCACTCCGCCCCGTTGAGCCGCACCCGGCCCGAGTGGGGGTCGACGGGGTCCAGCGTGAGGGCCGGCATGCCGACGAGCGCGTCGGTGCCGGTCGCGCTCTCCCCCGGCGTCAGGTGCCGCTTCGCCACCGGCCGCAGGGCCCCGACGCCGATGCCCGTGACGACGAGCGCCACGACGATCTGCAGGGCGAGCGGCCCGCCGAGCGCCGCGGTGATCGCGCCCGCGCCTGCCCCGGCCGCGAGCATGATCAGCACGAAGTCGACCGAGAGCGTCTCGGCGACGGCGAGGACGCCGGCTGCGATCAGCCAGACCAACCATGCGGGCACGCCCTCATCCTGACACCCGCGATCAAGCGGTGACGGTGACGAAGTCGATGAGCTCCTCGACGGCGCGCAGCAGCGGCACCTCGACGTCGGCGAAGGTGTCGACGCTCGCCAGCACCCGACGCCACATCTCGCGAGGCTCGGCCACCCCGAGGGCGGCGCAGATGCCGGTCTTCCAGTCCGTGCCGCGCGGCACCGTCGGCCACTCGCGGATGCCGAGCGCCGTCGGTTTCACCGCCTGCCACACGTCCACGTACGGGTGACCGGTGACGAGCACGTTCGGGTCGCGCACGGCGGACACGATGCGCGTCTCCTTGCTGCCGGCCACGAGGTGGTCGACCAGGACGCCGACGCGCCGCTGTGGGCCGGGGCCGAAGTCGCGCAGGTGAGCGGCCAGGTCGTCGATGCCGCCGAGCGGCTCGACCACGATGCCCTCGATGCGCAGGTCGTCGCCCCAGATGCGTTCCACCAGTGCCGCGTCGTGCACGCCCTCGACCCAGATGCGGCTGGCGCGGGCGGTCCGGGCGCTCGTCCCCGCCACGGCGTACGAGCCGGACGCGGTCCGCCTGCGCGCGGCGGGCGCGGCGGCACCCGGCGCCGGCCGTACGAGCGTCACGGGGGCACCGTCGAGCAGGAACGCGGCGGGCAGCATCGCGAACGTGCGGCGCGCACCGCGGCGGTCCTCCAGCGTGACGACGTCGCGCTTCTCGCCGGCGTCGACGGCACGCCCGACGCCCACCACGGCGCCGCAGAAGCGGCCGTCGGCGGTCTCGACGACGAGATCGGCCTCGGCCGCCACCTCGGGAACCTGGCGGCGGCGGGACGGCGGGGTGGCGAGGACGTCGCGGTAACGGTCGGGCACGAGGTGCGACGCTACGGCGGCCGCGGGTCGAGATGGCGCAAGCGCGGCCGTAGGCTGGGTACTCGTGCCCGAACTGCGATCCGGCCCGTTCGCGGCCTGGACCCGTGCCTGGCTCGCCGGGCAGGCCAGCCCCGACGACGTCCTCGCCGCCGTCACCGGCGACGACGCGCCCCACCGCGTCGAGAGCGCCGACGGCGATCCGCGCGTCACCGGGCTCGGGACCCTGCTCGACCTGCTCGCCGCGTGCCGGCGCGAGGACGCGCCGCCCCGACTCGTGCTCCCCGCCGCCGGCGACGTGCGTGGCGTGCCCGGGCCCGCGCCGTTCCGGGCGGCGGCGCTCGAGGCGGGCGAGGCGGTCGTGTGCGGCCGGTTGGGTGCCGTCCCCGACGTCGTCGAGTACCACCCGTCCAGCGCGCCGGCGACGGTCACCTGGCTCGTCCACGTCGTCGAGGCGCTGCCCCCCGACCACCAGTCCGTGCCCGACGCGCAGTACGAGCTGACCACCGCGATCCGGGAGTCGGCGAGCGTCCTCGCCGCGGCCGACGTCGGTCGCTGGCGCGACGAGATCGCCGACCTGCTCCACGACGCCCGTCGGGCCGGCGAACGTCTGGTGCTCCCCCGCGGGTACCCGGCGCGTGCCGTCGCGCTGCTCGCCCAGGCCGAGCGCATGCATGCGGTGCTGGAGCTGGCGGCCGGTGATCCGGTCGGCGGTGCGGTCGACCAGCACGGGATCGGCATCCGGGCCGGCGCGCTCCGGCCCCTCGCGACGGCCGTCCGGCGCGCCCGGGTCACCGCGTACAACGCCACCGCCGCCGACTGAGCACGCCGCGACCCCGGCCGGCAACGGCGTGGAAACGGCACCGTCGCACGCGTCCGGGAGCATGCCGCCATGACGCGGCTGCGACAGGTCGACGGCGTCGGGCGCACCCCCGTCGTCCGCATCGAGTCGCGCGTCGTGCACGGTTACCGGCGGGCGTTCCGCATCGCCGGGGACGGTCCGCCGCTGTTGCTCGTCCACGGCATCGGGGACAGCTCGGCGGCGTGGCGCACCGTGATCCCCGACCTCGCCCGCACCCACACCGTGATCGCGCCGGACCTGCTCGGGCACGGGCACTCGGCCCGGCCGCGCGCCGACTACTCGGTCGCGGCGTACGCGAACGGCATGCGCGATCTGCTCGGCGTGCTCGGTGTGGACGAGGTGACGCTCGTGGGGCACTCGCTCGGCGGCGGGGTCGCGATGCAGTTCGCCTACCAGTTCCCCGAGAAGACGCAGCGGCTCGTCCTCGTCGCCAGCGGCGGCGCCGGCACGGGCGTGTCACCCCTCCTGCGCGGCGCGACCCTCCCCGGCGCCCAGGCCCTGCTCGCGGCGCTGCGGCTGCCGATGGCCCGGCTGACGGTGAACGCCGTGATCGGCCTGCTCGCGCGGCTGGACACCGTCGTCGGGCTCGACGCCGTCGACCTGCGCCGCGTCGTCTCCGCGCTGCCCGACGCCACGGCCCGGGCCGCGTTCATCCGCACGCTGCGGGCCGTCGTCGACTGGCGGGGCCAGGTCGTCACGATGCTCGACCGGTGCTACCTGGCGCGGGCCGTCCCGACGCTGCTCGTCTGGGGGACGCGCGACAGCGTGCTGCCGATCGGGCACGCCTACCAGGCGCACGCCGCGATGCCGGGCAGCCGGCTCGAGATCTTCGAAGGCGCGGGTCACTTCCCGTTCCGCACCGATCCCCGGCGCTTCGTCGCCGTGCTCGAGGACTTCCTCGCCACGACGACACCCGGGCGCTTCGGCGTCGAGGACTGGCGGGTGCTGCTGCGCGAGGGGCGTCCCGCCGCGGTCCGGCGCACCGAGGCGCCCGGGTACCGCGACCAGCTGCGGCTGGCGAGCGAGCGTTCGGCCACCTGAACGTCCGCAGCGGTGGTCACCCGCTCGTGGCGTGCACGGCCGCCGCGGCCACGGCGAGGAGGGCGAGGACCAGGCGCGCGGTGTCGACGGCCAGCAGCCGGGCGTGGGCCGCCGGCACGAACCCGTCCCCGAGCCGGCGGTGCTGGGGGACGGCGGCGAGTCCGGTGACGAGCACGATGCCGGCCACGCAGACGGCCGCGACGCCGGTCGCCCAGCCCGGGCCGGCCACGAACGCCGCGACCGCGGCGCCGCCGGCGAACAGGAACAGCGGGCCGACGGCGACCGTCACGCGGCGCTGGTGCGCGGCCTCGTAGGCGTGGAACGCCTCGCGCGGCACAGCAGTGAACTGCGGGTAGACGACGACCCGGATCGTCCACTGGAACCCGGCGTACAGCGAGGTGGCGACGAGCAGGAGCACGGCGGTGATCGGCACGTGTGCGAGTGTCGCGCCCGGGCCGGGCGGCCACGGCGGCGCTCACCCCTCCTTGCGCTGCAGCGCCTTCGCCAGCTCGGCCTTGTTCATCGACGAGTAGCCGCGCACGCCGGCCTGCTTCGCGCGCTCCGTCAGGTCGGCCTTGGAGTTCTGCTCGACGTCGATGCCGCCGTATGTCTCGCCCCTGCCCTCGCGCTTGGCCTGCGCCGGCTGCTTCGAGCGCGGATCGGACGGCCCCGTCTCGTCCTTGAGCTCCCAGTGGTCGCCGCGCTTCTCGGCGAGGTTCTTGACCGCGCTCCACGCGGTGCGGTGGGCGCGCTCCTCGTCGCCGTCGTACTGGTCCTCCGCGCTGTCGAGCGTCTTCTCGTACGTTCGCCGGACCTTTTTCGGCGAGCGTTCGAGCGTGCTCGGCAGGTCTTCCTCGTCGCTGGGCACCATGTCCTCCCGGGATGGACAGCTGGGCAGCGGGCACGGGTCGGCCCCTGTCGTCGCCTCGCCGTCAGCCATACCCGCCCCTGTCGCGAGACTCCCACCGCCGGCCCCGCGGCCCGCCCTGCGCACCGACGGCGACACGCCACGACGACCGGCACGGCGCACCCTTGTCGACGCCGCGCGCCGGTCGTATCGTGACGCCACCGTCGATGCGTATACCGAGACGAGTTGCCTCATGCGCAACAAGACCGGGGTCGAGACCCTGCGCCGCCTGCTGACCCACGCCCGCTACGAGGTGCTGCCGACACCGGCCTGCGAGGAGGAGGTCCGCGAGCACGTCCCGCCGGACATCCCGATCACCGTCACCGCCTCGCCGTCCAAGGGCCTGTCGGCGACCCTGGAGCTCACCGAGCGGCTCGCCGGCGCGGGGTACCGCGTCGTGCCACACCTCGCCGCGCGCATGGTGTCGGGACGGTCCGAGCTCGCCGACATCGCCGCGCGGCTGCGGGAGCTCGGCGTCGACACCGTCTTCGTGCCCGCCGGCGACGCCGATCCGCCGGCCGGCGACTACCACGCCTCGCTCGACCTGCTGCGTGACCTGCCCGCGGTCGGGACCCCGTTCGCCCACGTCGGGATCACCGGTTACCCCGAGTCCCATCCGTCGATCGTCGACGACGTCGTCGTGCAGGCGATGTGGGACAAGCGCGCGCACGCCGACCACGTCGTCAGCAACCTGACGTTCGACCCCGCCCTGGTGCAGCGGTGGCTGCGCCGGGTGCGGCAGCGCGGCATCACGATGCCGCTCCTGGTCGGCGTGCCCGGACCGGTCGACCGGGCGAAGCTGCTGCTGATGGCGACGAAGATCGGGGTGGGTGAGTCGACCAAGTTCCTCGCCAAGCATCGCCGCACGCTGACCCGGTTGGCGGCGCCGGGCGGCTTCACCGGTCAGCAGTTCCTGGAACGCTCCGCCACCGCGTTCGGCGCGGTCGACGCGAACGTCGCCGGGCTGCATGTCTTCACCTTCAACCAGGTCGCGGCCACCGAGGCCTGGCGCCGCGAGTGGCTGGAGCGACTGGCCGCCGGAGCCGCATCCCGACGTGGGCCGCGGACGCGCGTGCTCAGCTGACCGTGGCCAGCAGTGCGTCGAGCTCGCGCTCCAGGCCTGCGTGACCGGTGGGCACGATCCGCAACGGCAACGCCAACCGCGCCGCCGCCGCATCGGCGAGCGCGCGCAGCTCGGCGTCCGGTCGCTGCGTCAACCAGACCACCTGTGTGTACGTGCCGAAGTAGTCGTCGCGCAGCTCCGGGTAGCGGTCGAGCCCCAGCTCGCGGACGACGGTGCGCTCGAAGGAGCGGACCAGGAAGTCGGTGAGCACGTACGTGCCCGGCGTCCGCTCGAACAGGTCACGCATCCGCTCCGGCCCGGCGAGGACGTCGTAGCAGTGCAGCCCGCCCAGCCGGCGCAGCCCCAGCCGGCTGCAGACGTCGTCCAGCGCGCCGTACGTCCCGCAGTCGGCATAGCCGACCGCGATTCGCGCGAATTCGCGTTTAAGCTGCTCCGCGAGGCGCTCGACCTCCCCCGCGATCAGCTGTGGTTGGTTGTGCAGCAGCGGCGGCAACGGGAACACCGCGACGGGCCAGCCCCGGCGGGCCGCGATCTCCTGGGCAGGCTGCGCCAGCGCACCGCACGCGATCAACGCCGTGCCGTCACTGCGGGAACGCGAGCTGGTCGACGAACTTGTCGTTGAAGTCGGCTCGGTCGGAGAGTTCGAGATAGCGCACCTCCTCCCGCAGCGCGAGCGCACCCTCGCGCTCGCGTCGGCTCAGCAGCGCCATCTTGGCGCCCTCCCCCGCGACGTTGCCGGCCGAGACGATCCGCAGCACCGGCAGCTTCGGCACCAGCCCGATGCGGATCGCGGCGGCGGGTGAGAGGTAGCTGCCGAACGACCCGGCGAGCAGCACCTGCGCGACGTCACCCGGCGCCGCCCCGAACTCCTCGAGCAGCAGCGACCACCCGGTCGCGATGGCGGCCTTGGCGAACTGCAGCTCGCGGACGTCACGCTGGGACAGGTAGACGGTCTCGGACAGCATGAACACGCGCTCGTCGCCGATCTTCGTCAGGCGCTCGGCCAGCCGGGGCGTCGCCGCCGCGGCGGCCTCGTCGGTGACGAAGCGGCCCGAGGCGTCCAGCAGACCCGCCTTGACCAGCTCCGCGACCGCGTCGACGAGACCGGAGCCGCACAGCCCGGCGGCCGCGACGTCGCCGATGACCCCGAGCGTCACGGCTCCCTCGGCGGGGTCGACGCGGACCGTCTCGATCGCGCCGTCGGCGGCGCGCATGCCACAGCGGATCGCACCGCCCTCGAAGGCGGGGCCGGCCGGCGCCGCGGTCGACACGATCCGCTCGCCGTCGCCGAGCACGATCTCGCAGTTGGTGCCGACGTCGACGAAGAGGCGCAGCCGCTTGTCGCGGTCCATGCCGGTCGCCAGGACCCCCGCCACGATGTCACCGCCCACGTAGGCACCGAGGGCCGGGAAGATGGTCACCCGCGCGCCCGGGTGCAGTGCCAGCCCGAGCTCCGCGGCCGGGACGACCGGCGGCACGGCGCACGACATGACGAAGGGCGCCACGCCGAGTGGCTCGGGGTCCACGCCCAGCGCGAGCGCGGTCATGGTCGCGTTGCCGGCGAGGGCGACCTCGTACACCTCCCGCGGGTCGACGCCGGCCTCGGCGCACACCTCGGCGGCCAGTTCGGCGAGCGTCTCGTGCGCGGCGCTCGTGAGCCGGCCGAGCGCGGCCGGGTCGAGCATGGTGGCGCTGATACGGGTGATGACGTCGCCGCCGAAGGGCTGCTGCTTGTTCAGCTGCGAGGCCACCGCGGCCGGTGTGCCGGTGCCGAGGTCGAGCAGCGTCGCGACCACGGTCGTGGTGCCCAGGTCGTAGGCGATGCCGAAGAGGCGTTCCCGGGTGTCCCCCGGTTCGACGTCGACGAGGGTCTCGTCCACGACGACGGCGGTGACGCGGTAGTCCGATTCGCGCAGCACCCTGGGCAGCCGCCGGATCGCGTACAGGTCCGCGGTCAGGTCGAGATCGTCGACGGCCGCGAGCACGCGGTCCAGATCGGTGCGCTGGTCGGCCAGCGTGGGCTCGTCCAGCTCCACGTAGCGCTTCTGGACCGCGGGACGCAGGATGACCTGCCGGCCGACGCCGACGGTCGCCGCCTTGGGACGCGTCAGCAGCGGCGGCACGTCGACGGTGAGGTCGCCGGTGGCCTGCGCGAGGCACGCCAGCCGCCAGCCGTCGCGCAGCTGCTCCGCGGTGAAGGCCCGGGCGTCCAGCCGGGAGACGGGCACCGAGCCGGACGTGATCCGCACCTTGCACTTCTTGCAGGTGCCGTGCCCTCCGCACGTCGAGTCGATCGCGACGCCGTTCCAGCTCGCGCCGTCGAAGACCGTGACGCCGGGCGGCACCCGAACCGTCCGCTCCGCGGGCAGCAGGGTCAGCGCGACCCGGCCGCTGCCGTCGTGCGCCGCGCCGGCGTCGCGCTCGGCACCGGCCGGCGGGACGAGCAGACCCTCGCGGCCGTAGCGCCCGAGCAGCCGGTCGGGGTCCGGCGCGGACGTCGGCTCGCTCACGCCTGCGCCGCGGCCTGCTTCGCGCGGTGGGCGGCGATCCAGCTCATTCCCCATTCGTCGTGGTCGAGGACGAGGTCGGCCGCCTTCACCGCCTCGACGATCTGCGGCGTGCGGACGTCCATAATCGCGCTGGTCAGCCCCGCCGACATCGCGATCGGCAGGAACGTCGCTGCGATGGTGTGCCGGCCCGGCATGCCGAACGAGACGTTCGACCCGCCGCACGTCATGTTCAGACCGTGGGTGTCGCGGATGCGCCGCATCGTCTCCAGCGTCGCCAACGCGGTGCTCGTGTCGGCGCCGATCGGCATGGCGAGCGGGTCGATGACGATGTCGTTCAGTGCGATTCCGTACTCGGTCGTCGCGACCTCGACGATCTTGCCGACGAGCTCCATGCGTTTGTCCGGCTCCATCGGGATCTCGTCGGAGTCGTTGGGCAGCGCGATGACCGCGGCGTCGTACTTCTTGACCAGCGGCAGGATCTCGGCCATCCGCTCGTCCTCGGCGGTGATCGAGTTGACCAGCGCGCGCCCCTCGTACGCCGCGAGCCCGGCCTCCAGGGCCTCGACGACCGACGAGTCGATGCAGATCGGCAGGTCGGTGAGGCTCTGCACCATGCGGATCGCCCGTGCGAGCAGCTCGGCCTCGTCGGTGAGGGGCACGCCCATGTTGATGTCGAGGACGTTCGCACCACCCGCCACCTGGGCGGCGACGTCGCGTTCGATCGCGGACATGTCGCCGTTGCGCAGCTGTTCCTGGAAGACCTTGCGGCCGGTGGGGTTGATGCGCTCGCCGATGAGGCAGAACGGCCGACGATGGCCGATCACGACCTCCTTGGTCGCGGACCGGAGGGTCGTCTCGAGCAGCTGCGTCGTCGTCATCGGCGTCAGGCCGTGACCAGGTCGCGGCGGCGCTGGATGAGCTCCTTCGCCTTCTTCACCGTGGCCGACGCGTCGGCGGCGTACCCGTCGGCGCCGACGGCGTCCGCGTACTCCTGCGTGACCGGCGCGCCACCCACCATGACGATCACCTCGTCGCGGATGCCCGCCTTCTGCAGCGCGTTCATGTTCGCCTTGAACATCGGCATCGTCGTGGTCAGGAACGCCGACATGCCGACGATGTCGGGCTGGTGCTCCTCGATGGCCGCGACGAACTTCTCCGGCGGCACCTGCACGCCCAGGTCGATCACCTCGAAGCCGGCACCCTCGAGCATGATGTTGACGAGGTTCTTGCCGATGTCGTGGACGTCGCCCTTCACCGTCCCCATGAGGAACTTGCCGATCGTCTGCACGCCGGTGTCGGCGAGCAGCGGGCGCAGCACCTCCATCGCCCCGGCCATCGCCCGGCCGGCGATCAGCATCTCGGGGACGAAGAAGTCACCGCGTTCGAAGCGTGCACCCACCTCCTCCAGCGAGGGGATCAGTGCGTCGAACAGCAGGGTCTGCGGCTCCATGCCCTGTTGCAGCGCGTCGTTGGTCAGGCCGAGCACGGCCGGACCGTTGCCGACGAGGGTCTCGTCGTAGAGGCCTCGCAGGATCTCGTCTGGGGTCATCACGCCACGCCTTTCCTTCGTTCCTTGGGACGGAGCAGTTCCGACACCGACGTCGCATGCTCGATCAGTTGTCGTCCAATGTCGTCCAGCCGCCCGTCGAGGCGCGCGCTCGGCCCCGACACGCCGAGAGCGGCGACGACGTCACCGCCCGGGCCGCGGACGGGTGCGGCGACCGCGTCCAGACCGATCTCGAGCTCGCCACGGGTGACGGCGTAGCCCTTGCGCCGCACGCTCGCGAGCTGCTTGTCGAGCTCGTCGGCGCTGGTGAGCGAGCGATCGGTCCACGCGTCGAGCGCGCCGGTCGGCAGCGGCAGCGCCTCGTGCGCGAAGAACACCTTGCCGAGCGCGGAGACGTGCGGCGGAACGTCGATCTGCGACCAGTCGCGCGCGCTCAGCACGTAGGCGGAGTCGGCCTGCGCGACCTGGACGACGGTGCCGCCGCGCGGGATCGCGAGGTTGACCGTCTCGCCGACCGCCGTGACGACGGCGTCGAGGATCGGGTCGGCGAGGCGCGCCACCTGTGACCACGGGTCGTGCCGCGCCGCGAACATCGCGAACAGCGCACCGGAGCGATAGCCGCCACCGCCGTTGCGTTCGAGCAGGTGGTTGGCCTCGAGCGCGGAGAGCAGTCGGGAGACCGTCGAGCGCGCGAGGCCGGACTCCTCGACCAGCTCGGTGAAGCTGATCGGGGCGTCCGCCTCGACGACGACCCGCAGCAGTTGCGCTGCCCGGTCGACGGCCTGCGTCCCGGTACTCGCGGTCATGGTCTCCGATCCGAAAGTTCCATGATGTGAAACTCAACTTCCACGATGCGGCCCTAGGATGCGTGACGTACCGCACCCGGTCAAGGAGGCAGGCCCCATGTTCCGCAACGTGATGCCGCGATACGAAGTGCTCTCGCAGGATGCGATGGCGACGCTGGATGCGGGATGGCGCCGGCTGCTGACCGAGGTCGGGGTGCAGTTCGCGTCCCCGCGGGCGCTCGAGCTCTTCCGCGCCGCGGGCCAGCGCGTCGAGGACGAGACGGTCTTCCTCGACCCCGACTTCGTGCTGGAGCAGGTGGCCAAGGCGCCGCGCGAGTTCGACGTCGCGGCGCGCAACCCGGCGAACTCGATCCACATCGGCGGCGACGCAATGGCCTTCGGCGCGGTCTACGGGCCGCCGTTCGTGCGCGAGGGCGACGTCCGCCGCGACGCCACCATGGCCGACTTCCGGGCGTTCGCGAAACTCGCGCAGAGCTTTCCCGTGCTCGACTCGGCCGGCGGGGTCGTCTGCGAGCCGAACGACACCCCGCTGGATTCCCGCCACCTCGACATGACGCTCGCGCTGCAGACGCTGACCGACAAGATCTACATGGGCAACGTGGTCTCGGGAGTGAACGCCCGCGACACCATCGAGATGAGCTCGATCCTCTTCGGCGGCCGTGACCTCATCGAGCGGGCGCCGGCCACCATCTCGCTCATCAACTGCAACTCCCCCCTGCGCTGGGACGACCGCATGCTGGAGTCGCTCATCGAGTACTGCGAGGCCGCACAGCCGGTCGTGCTCACCCCGTTCATCCTGATGGGCGCGATGTCGCCGGTGACGATCCCGGCCGCGCTCGTCCAGCAGATCACCGAGGCGCTGAGCGGCATCGCGCTCGCGCAGCTCGTCCGTCCCGGCTGTCCGGTGATCTTCGGGTCGTTCCTGTCCAACATCGACATGCAGTCCGGCTCGCCCACCTTCGGCACGCCCGAATCGGGCATCGGGCTGCTGTGCACCGGGCAGATCGCCCGTCACTTCGGCCTGCCGTTCCGCTCCGGCGGGGCCATGACGTCCTCGCAGGTCCCCGACGCGCAGGCCGGCTACGAGGCGTTGATGACGCTCATGCCGACCTTCCTGGCCGGCGCGAACTGGGTGATGCACTCGGCCGGCTGGCTGGAGGGCGGCCTGGTCGCGGGGTACGAGAAGTTCGTCGTGGACGTCGAGCTGGTGCAGATGCTGCGCGAGGAGTTCACGCCGCTGGAGATCGACGAGGCATCCCTGGCCTTCGACGCGCACGTCGAGGTCGGCCACGGCGGCCACTTCCTCGGTGCGATGCACACGATGGAACGGTTCCGAACCTGCTTCTACCGCCCGCTGCTGTCGTCCTCGGAGAACTACGAGCGCTGGATGCGCGGCGGCGGCGCCGACGCGGCGACCCGCGCCACCCGGATCTACCAGCAGAAGCTGGCCGACTACGAGGCCCCGCCCCTGGACGACGCGATCCGCGAGGAGCTCGAGGCGTTCGTGACCCGCCGCCGCGCCGAGCTCGGGGACTGAACCCCGCTTTTGGCGGCTGAGCGCAGCATGCTGCGCTCAGCCGCCAAAAGCGGTCAGGGGCGGTGCCTGCGGATCCGGATCGGGCCGTGCAGGTCGGACGGGTCGACGACCTCGCCGCCCTGCGTGATGTCGACCTCGCCCGCGGCGACGAGGCGCCGGGCGGCCGCGCGTGTCGGCTCCATGAGCTCGCGCCAGTCGTCCCCGCCGAGGTCCCGGGCGACGTCGGACGGGCAGATGGTGCCCGTCCGCGCGTCCAGCAACCGGCGGATGCCGTCCTCGAGCGCGCGGTCGTCGACGTCCACCCCCACTCCCTACCCGCTTTTGGCGGTTGAGCGCAGCATGCTGCGCTCAACCGCCAAAAGCGGGGGTGGGCGGGGTCAGCGGAAGACGACGGTGCGGTTGCCGTTGCGCAGGACACGGGTCTCGGCGTGCCAGCGGACGGCGCGCGAGAGCACCTGACACTCCACGTCGCGCCCCGCCGCGACGAGTTGGCGCGCGGTGAGCGAGTGATCGACGCGGGTCACGTCCTGCTCGATGATCGGCCCCTCGTCGAGGTCGGCGGTCACGTAGTGCGCGGTCGCGCCGACGAGCTTCACGCCGCGGTCGAAGGCCTGCTGGTAGGGCTTCGCGCCCTTGAAGCTCGGCAGGAACGAGTGGTGGATGTTGATCGCCCGCCCGCCGAGCGCGCGGCACAGGTCGTCCGAGAGCACCTGCATGTAGCGGGCGAGCACCACGAGGTCCACCCGCAGCGACTCGACCAGCGAGAGCAGCTCCGCCTCCGCGGCCGGCTTGGTGTCGGCGGTGACGGGCACGTGGTGGAACGGGATGTCGTAGGACGTCGCGAGATGCTCCAGCGCGGTGTGGTTCGACACCACCGCCGGGATCTCGATGGGGAGCGCGCCGATGCTCTGCCGGTACAGCAGGTCGTTGAGGCAGTGCCCTTCCTTGGACACCAGGATCAGCGTCCGGTAGCGCGCGTCAGCGGCCCACAGCTGCCACTCCATCGCCGAGGCCTGCGCGACCGGTGCGAACGCGGCGCGCAGCCGCTCGACGGTGACGGCCGGATCCAGCACCTGGAAGTGCACCCGCATGAAGAAGCGGTCCTCGAGGCGGTCGTCGAACTGCTGGCTCTCCAGGATGTTGCCGGAGTTGTGCACGAGGAAGCTCGCGACGGTGAACACGATGCCCGGCCGGTCCGGGCAGACGATGGTCAGGACGTACTCGGGCGGCCGGCCGCTCGTGGTCTCGGTCATCGCCGTCTCCCCTCGTTGCGTCCTGCAGCTCGAAGTGTGCAATACGCAACAGCCGGGCGCTACCATCTCGCGGGTGACGAAGAGCGAGTCGGCCGCCGGGGTCCAGTCGGTCGAGCGGGCGCTCGTCATCCTGGACATCCTCGCCCGCTCCGGCGAGGCCGGGGTGACGACGATCGCGCAGGAGCTCGGGGTGCACAAGAGCACCGCGCAGCGACTCGTGTCCACGCTGGAGCAGGGCGGGCTGGTCGAGCAGACCACCGACCGCGGCAAGTACCGCCTCGGTGTCGGCGTGCTGCGCCTCGCCGGGGCGACCGCGGCGCGGCTCGACGTCGTGGCAGAGGCGCGCCCCATCTGCCGCCGCCTCGCCGCCGATACCGGGGAGACGGTGAACGTCGCCGTGCTGTCCGAGGGGGCGGCGCTCTACGTGGACCAGATCGCCGGCTCCTCGACCCTGCAGCCGCACAACTGGGTCGGCCAGCGCATCCCGCTGCACGCGACGTCCAACGGCAAGATCCTGCTCAGCGAGCTCGCCGACGACGACGTCGAGCGCACCGTGCGCGACCTGCGCGCCTACACGCCGTTCACGCTGACCGACCGTGGCGCGCTGCGCGACGAGCTGGCCGCCGTCCGTCGCGACGGGTGGGCAAGTGCGGTCGACGAGCTCGAGGTCGGCCTGACCGCCGTCGGTGCGCCCGTCCGCAACGCACACGGCGACGTCGTGGCCTCGATGAGCGTGTCCGGACCGACCTTCCGCCTCGACGCAGCCCGGGTCGACGAGGTGCGCCCGCTCCTGCTCGCGGCGGCGGCGGAGGCGTCACACCGGCTCGGCTGGGGCTGACACGGCGGCACCCGCGAGCCGACTCTGTTGCATATTGCGCGTCGGATTGTAGTATCCGCAACACCGGAGAGAAGGGTGTCCGCCATGGCAACCGTCCCCAGCAGCGCTCGCGCCGTCGTGATCGGCGCCGGGATCGTCGGCAACAGCCTCGTCTACCACCTGGCCCGGCTGGGATGGCGCGACATCGTGCAGCTCGACAAGGGGCCGCTGCCGAACCCGGGCGGCTCGACCGGCCACGCGTCGAACTTCATCTTCCCGGTGGACCACAGCCGCGAGATCACCGATCTGACGCTGGACTCCATGGCGCAGTACAAGGAGATGGACGTCTTCACCGAGTCCGGCGGCATCGAGGTCGCGCGCAGCGAGGAGCGGATGCAGGAACTGCGCCGGCGCATCTCGAGCGCCAAGGCGTGGGGCATCCCGTCGGAGCTGCTGACGCCGGCCGAGGTCGCCGAGAAGGTGCCGTTCCTGGACCCCTCGGTCATCGTCGGCGGCTTCTTCACGCCGAGTGTCGGCGTGGTCGACTCCCTGCGGGCCGGGACGATCATGCGCGAGCGCGCGCAGGAGCTCGACGCGCTCACCATCGCCGCCAACGTCGAGGTCACCGACATCACGGTCGAGCACGGTCGGGTGACCAGCGTCCGCACCTCGGCCGGCGACATCACGACCGACACCGTGGTCATCGCCTGCGGCGTGTGGAGCCCGAAGCTCGCCCGGATGGCCGGCGCGCACATCCCGCTGACCCCGGCCGTCCACCAGATGATCAGCGTCGGGCCGATCCCGCAGCTGGCCGAGAAGCCGGGCGAGATCTCGTTCCCCATCGTCCGCGACATGGACACCTTCTGCTACGAGCGCCAGCACGGCAGCGACATGGAGGTCGGCTCCTATGCGCACCGCGCGATCCTCATGGACGCCGAGGAGATCCCGTCCATCGAGCAGGCCAAGCTCTCCCCCACCGAGATGCCCTTCACCGAGGAGGACTTCGACCCGCAACTGGAGCAGGCGCTCGAGCTCATGCCCGAGATCCTCGGCAACGAGGACGCCGAGATCCGCTACGCGATCAACGGCCTGCTCTCGCTGACGCCGGACGGCGCCCCGGTGCTCGGCGAGACCCCCGAGGTGAAGGGGCTGTGGTCCGCCGCGGCGGTGTGGATCAAGGAAGGGCCGGGGGTCGGCCGGGCGGTGGCCGAGTGGATGACCGACGGCAACCCCGAGATCGACCTGCACGGTGCCGACATCGCGCGCTTCTACCCGCACCAGCGCAGCAAGCACCACATCCGGTCGCGCACCAGCGAGTCGTTCATCAAGACCTACGGCATCGTGCACCCGAGCGAGCAGTGGGAGGGCGAGCGCAACGTCCGGCTGTCGCCGATGAACGCCTCGCAGCGCGAGCTCGGCGCCGTCTTCTACGAGACCGTCGGCTGGGAACGGCCGCACTGGTACGCGTCGAACGAGGGTCTGCTCGGCGAGTACGGCGACGCGGTCATGCGGCGCGAATCCGAGTGGGACGCCCGCTGGTGGTCGCCGATCGTCAACGCGGAGCACCTGGCGCTGCGCGAGCGGGCCGGCTACGTCGACCTGTCCGCCTTCGTCGTCTTCGACGTCGTCGGTCCGGGCGCGCTCGACGCCGTGCAGCGCATCGCCGTGGGACAACTCGACGTCGCGCCGGGCCGGGTCGTCTACACCCCGATCCTCGACTCGCGCGGCGGCTACCGAGCCGACCTGACGATCATGCGACTGCGCGACGACCACTTCCGCGTCGTCACCGGCGGGGCGCACGGCCAGGTCGATCGCAAGTGGTTCGCCGACCGCATGCCCGCGGACGGGTCGGCGCACGTGCACGACCGGACGTCCGCGTTCACCACCGTCGGCCTGTGGGGGCCGCGGGCGCGCGACATCCTCGGCGCGCTCACCGACGCCGACGTCTCGAACGAGGCGTTCCGGTTCAGCACGTGCCAGGAGATCGAGGTGGCGTCGCTGGACGTGCTGGCCTCGCGCATCTCCTACGTCGGCGAGCTCGGCTGGGAGCTCTACGTGCCGATGGAGCAGGGCGCCAAGCTGTGGGAGCTCGTGCAGGAGGCCGGTCGGCCGCACGGCGCCGTCCCGGTCGGCATCGGCGTGTACGGCACCACCGGTCGGCTCGAGAAGGGCTACCGGGCCTACGGCGCCGAGCTCGACAGCGAGCGGACGATCGTCGAGGCCGGGATGCAGCGGCCGAAGGTGAAGGACGCCGACTTCGTCGGCCGCGAGGCCTACCTCAAGCAGCGCGACAACGCGCCCGACACCGTGCTCTGCACGCTGACCGTCGACGACCACACCTCGGCCGACGGCACGAAGCGCTACATGCTCGGCGGCGAGCCGATCGTGACCCGTGACGGCGAGCAGCTCACCGACGGCCACGGCCACCACCCCTACGTGACGTCGGCGGGGTCCGCGCCGTCGTTGGGCAGGCACGTGCTGATGGCCTACCTGCCGCCGGACGTGGCCGCGGTGGGCACGGAGCTCGCGGTCGAGTACCTCGGCGAGCAGTACCCGGTGACGGTCGGCTCGGCCGACGCGACGTCGCTGTTCGATCCGGCCAACGAGCGGATCAAGGCCTAGTCATGGCAACGGACGTTCTCGTCTGCATCAAGCGTGTGCCGGACGTCTCCGGCGAGGTGCTGCTCGCCGACGACGAGCAGTCCCTCGACGCCCGGCACGTCGGCTTCACCGTCAGCCCCCACGAGGAGTGCGCGGTCGAGCTGGCCACGCAGCTCGCCGAGGCTGACGGCGGCAGCGTCACCGTCCTGACCGTCGGGTCGGCCGACGCCGTCGAGCAGCTGCGCGGCGCCCTCGCGGTCGGCTGCACCGACGGCGTCCTCGTCGAGGCCGACACGGCGACCTGGGGGCCGGTCGACGTCGCGGCCGCGATCGCCGACGTCGTGCGGTCCCGGGCCGAGGCGGGCCGTTCCTACGACCTCGTGCTGCTCGGCAACGACGCCGCCGACACCGGCGACTTCCAGGTGCCGATCCGGCTCGCCCACGCGCTCGACCGGCCCGTCGTCACCGGCATCTCGAAGGTCGAGATCGACGGCGGCACCGCGGTCGCGCACGGTGACGGACCCGACGGCACCGAGGTGTACGAGCTGCCGCTGCCCGCCGTCGTGGCGGTCATGGAGGGTGGGGTCAGTCCGCGCTACCCCTCGATCCCCGGGCGGATGAAGGCCAAGCGCGCACCGGTCGAGACCGTGACACCGCAGGACGAGCCGCGCGGTTCCGGGCGGGTGCGGCTCACCCTGCCGCCCCGGCGCGCCAGCACCGTGCAGGTGCTCGGTCGCGGCCC
This sequence comes from Jatrophihabitans endophyticus, assembly GCF_900129455.1. Classification (NCBI taxonomy): domain Bacteria; kingdom Bacillati; phylum Actinomycetota; class Actinomycetes; order Jatrophihabitantales; family Jatrophihabitantaceae; genus Jatrophihabitans; species Jatrophihabitans endophyticus. Next base: position 934,918 of record NZ_FQVU01000003.1, on the reverse strand, counting down.
GGAGGCCGCGCCCGCCGTCGTCGACCTCCTCGTCGAGATCGGGGTGGTGGCGAGATGATCGTCGTGTTCGTGGAGACCGACGCGAAGGGCGTCGTCGGGGTCTCGCAGGAGGTCCTGACCTTCGCCCGCGACCTCGGCACCCGCTCGGCCGACGCCGTGCAGGCCGTCGTCGTCGGCGAGGTCACCGAACAGGTCCGCGGCCAGCTCGGCGAGCAGGGCGTGGCCGTGGCGCACCACCCCGACGACCCACGGCTCGACCGCTACGCCGGCGCGGCGTGGGCCGCGGCCGTCGTGCAGGCCGTCGAGACGGCGGGGGCGGACGTCCTGCTCGCCGCGGGCACGCCACGCGGGATGGAGGTGCTCGCACACGCCGCCACCCGTCTCGACGTCGCGCTGGCGGCCAACGTGGTGCAGGTCGACACGCCGGACCCGTTCGTGGTGACCCGGCAGGTGGTGGGCGGCGCGGCGCTCGAGCAGATGCGCCTGACCGACCGCGTCCGCGTCGTCGCGGTGGCGGGGCACGCCTGCGACCCGGTGCCGGCGGTCGCGCCGGCCGACACCGAGGTCGTGACGTTCGCCCCGGAGCTCACCGACCGCGACCTCGTCGCCCAGGTGCGCCGGGTCGAGGCCACCGAGGCCGACGACACCGGTGCCCTCACCAGCGCCCGCGTGGTGGTGGGCGCCGGCCGCGGCGCCGGCGGGGCGGAGGGCTTCACCGACCTGCTCGAGCTCACCGAGCTGCTCGGCGGCGCCCTCGGCGTCTCCCGGGTCGTCACCAGCCTGGGCTGGCGGCCGCACAGCGAGCAGGTCGGCCAGACCGGCTCGCGCATCGCGCCCGAGGTGTACATCCCGTGCGGCATCAGCGGCGCGATCCAGCACTGGGCCGGCTGCCAGTCGGCGAAGACCATCCTCGCCATCAACACCGACCCCGAGGCGCCGATGGTGACCAAGGCGCACTACGCGGTGATCGGCGACCTGCACGAGATCGTCCCCGCCATCAACGCCGAACTCCGCCAGCGGCGCGGCTGACCATCTTCCTCGGCGAGTTGGTCGTGCGAACCCCCTCCCGAGCAACCAACTCGCCGAGGAAGGCGGGGATCAGCGCAGGGCGCGGCGCAGGTCCTCGCGGACGGTCGCGAACCACGCGATGCGGCGCTCGATGACGCCGCCCAGGCCGGCGTCCCACATGCGCGCCCAGCCCCCGCCGAGATGCTCGGCGTTCCATCGCATCACCGCGGCCGAGCCGGCGAAGCGCAGCCGGGCCGCGTCGAGCAGCAGCTCGACGTCGACGACGTCACGGCCGTAGGCGTCGTACAACCCGCGGAGCCGACGGCCGGGGTCCGTCCCGGCGTACACCGGGGCACGGTCGGCCGGGTCGCTCAGCGGCACCCAGTGCATCGCGGTGTTCACCAGGTCCGTCGCCCGCGTCGTCCACCCCAGCAGATCGAAGTCGACGAGACCCCAGGCCGCGCCGGTACGGAACACGGTGTTCTGCGGGGTGACGTCGCGCTGCGACACGATGAGCGGTGCGCCGTCGGGGAAGCGCGGCGTCGGCCGGCCCGGCACGGGTTCGACGGCGGGCAGGACGAACCCCTCGCTCGCGTCGTGCAGCCGCCGCAGCAGGCGGCCGACACCGGGGAGCACGTCGTCGGCGGCGGCCCAGGGTTCGACCGGGTCGCCGGGGACGTCGCCGGCCAGGTAGGTGAGCACGTCGCGGCCGGCGTCGTCGCGGCCGAGGTAGCGCGGCACGCCGGACATGCCGGCCGCGGCGAGGTGTGCGAGGTAGGCGGCCACCGCGCCGCTCGTCGGCTGGTGCGGACGGCGCACGGTGTCCCCGATGCGCACGACGCCCTCGGTGACGTCACCGCGGGGCAGCTCGACCTCCGGACCGTCGGGGAAGCCGTCCCCCGGCCCGCTGGCGGTCACGCCGGCGCGCGCCGCCGCGGCGCCGGGCAGCAGCCGATCGGGCAGTCGACGCCGCAGACGCCCAGGTCACCGAGCACCGCCGGCTCCACGTCGCGCACCCGCTCCTCGACCAGGTCGACCACGGCGTTCACGAACGCCGGGTGGGTGCCGGCGGTGTACGCGCGGCCGAAGTGCACGCCGACCTCCGCCGCCGTCTCGGCCGCCTCGTTGTCGAGGTCCCACCGCACCTCGACGTGGTCGGACACGAAGCCGGTCGGCGCCACGACGACGGCCTGCACGCCGTCGGCGGCGAGCGCGCGCAGATGGTCGTTGACGTCGGGCTCGAGCCACGGCACCTGCGGCGGTCCGGAGCGTGACTGCCACACGAGGTCGAAGTCCGCGCCCGGTCCGCGCAGCTGCTCGGTCACCAGCCGGGCCGTCTCGCGGTGCTGCTTGACGTAGAGCCCGTCGGCCTCGGGGCCGGATGCGTCGTTCATCGACTCCGGGATCGAGTGCGCGGTGAAGACGAGCCGGGCCGTCGCCCGGTGCTCGGCGGGCAGCGTCTCCAGCGCCGCCCGGACGCCCGCGGCGTTGGCCGCCACGAAGCCCGGGTGGTCGAAGTAGTGACGCAGCTTGACGAGCACCGGCGCGCCCTCGCCGCTGACGCGCCGGGCCTGGTCCAGGTCGTCGCGGTACTGCCGGCAACCGGAGTAGGACGTCGTGGCGCTCGTGGCGAAGACGAGCGCGCGATGCACGCCGTCGTCGCGCATCTGGCGCACCGCGTCGGCGACGTAGGGCTTCCAGTTGCGGTTGCCCCAGTAGATCGGCATGTCGAGGCCGCGCTCGGCGAGCGCCGGGCCGAGCGCGTCGATCAGCGCACGGTTCTGGGCGTTGATGGGCGACACGCCGTGGAAGTGCTGGTAGTGCTCGGCGACCTCGGCGAGTCGCTCGTCGGGGATCCCCCGGCCACGCGTGACGTTGCGCAGGAACGGCATGACGTCGTCGGGGCCCTCGGGGCCACCGAAGGACAACAACAGCAGTGCGTCGTACTCGGGCACGGGGCCCTCACACCCCCATGGCGTGGAAGCCGCCGTCGACGTGGACGATCTCGCCGGTCGTCGCCGGGAACCAGTCCGACAGCAGGGCGAGCGAGCTGCGTGCGACCGGTTCGGTGTCGGTGTTGTCCCAGCCGAGCGGCGCTCGGCCGTTCCAGGCGTCCTCGAAGGTCGCGAAGCCCGGGATGCTCTTCGCGGCCATGGTGCGCAGGGGGCCCGCCGACACCAGGTTGACCCGGATGTTGCGCGGGCCGAGCTCGCGGGCGAGGTAACGCGATGCCGACTCCAGACCGGCCTTCGCCACCCCCATCCAGTTGTAGGCGGGCCAGGCCACGGTGGCGTCGAAGGTCATGCCGAGCACCGAGCCGCCCTGCTCGCCGAACAACGGCAGGCAGGCGACGGCCAGGGACTTGAGCGAGAACGTGGAGACCTGAATCGCCGTGGCGACGTCCTCCCACGGGGTGCCCAGGAAGTCCTCGCCCAGACAGGACGCCGGCGCGAACCCGACCGCATGCACGACGCCGTCCAGGCCGTCGACGTACTCGCCGACCCGCTCGGCCAGGCTGTCGAGCTGCCCGGCGTCGGCGACGTCGAGCTCCACGACCGGTGGCGGGTCCGGCAGCTTCTTGGCAACTCGCTGCACCAGCGACATCCGGCCGTAGCCGGTGAGGACGACCGTCGCGCCCTCCTGCTGTGCGAGCCGCGCCACCGCGAACGCGATGGACGCGTCGGTGATGACGCCGGTGACCAGCAGTCGCTTGCCCTCGAGCAGACCCATCGAGCTCCTCCTACAGACCCATGCCGACGCCGCCGTCGATCGGCAGCACCGCCCCGGTGACGTACCCCGCGGCGTCCGAGGCCAGGTACACCGCCGCGGCGGCCACCTCGTCCGCGGCGCCGTAACGCTGCAACGGGATGCCGGCCAGCACCTCGGCGCGGCGTGCGTCGGTCATCGCCGCCGTCATGTCCGTCTCGATGAAACCGGGCGCGATCACGTTGGCCGTGATGCCGCGGCTGCCGATCTCGCGGGCGATCGAGCGCGCCAGGCCGATCAGACCGGCCTTGCTCGCCGCGTAGTTGGCCTGCCCCGGCGAGCCGACGAGGGCGACCACCGACGACACGAAGATCAGCCGGCCGCGGCGGGCGCGCAGCATCTTCTGCGTGGCGCGCTTCGCGACGCGGTACGCGCCGGCAAGGTTCGCGTCCACGACCCGGTCGAAGGACTCCTCGCTCATGCGCAGCAGCAGCGAGTCGTCAGTGATGCCGGCGTTCGCCACGAGCACCTCGACCGGCCCGAGCTCGGCCTCCACGGTCGCGAAGGCGGCCTCGACCTGCTCGGCGGAGGTCACGTCGCACTCCACGCCGAACAGCCCGTCGGGCGCGCCGCTGCCGCGGTGCGTGACCGCGACGCGGTCGCCCTCGGCGGCGAAGGCGCGGGCGATCGCCAGGCCGATACCGCGGTTTCCCCCGGTGACGAGCACCGTCCGTCCAGTCACGATCCCCGACGCTAGCGGATGACCGCGGTCGCACCGACAACCCGGCGTCGTCCGGCGCCCGCTACCCCTCGGTACGGTCGCAGTCATGCGTGCCGTGCAGCTCACCGAGTTCGGTGGACCCGAGACCCTCGTCGTCCGCGACCTGCCCGACCCGGAGGCGGATCCGGGCCAGCGGGTGCTCGACGTCCTCGCGTCCGGCGTCAACTACGCCGACACCCACCAGACCGAGGACTCCTACCTCGCAAAGCAGACCCTGCCGCTGATCCCGGGCTCGGAGGTCGTGGTCCGCGACGACGCCGGGCGCCGCCTCGTCGGCATGGTGAGCGGTGGCGGCTATGCCCAGCGGATCGCGGTCGACACCGCGCAGCTGTTCCCGGTGCCCGACGGCGTGACCGACGCGCAGGCCCTCACGACACTCGTGCAGGGTGCGACGGCGTGGCACCTGCTGCGCACCAGCACCCACCTGCAGCAGGGCGAGTCGGTCGTCGTGCACGCCGGCGCCGGCGGGGTCGGCACGATCGCGATCCAGCTCGCGAAGCGCTGGGGTGCCGGCCGCGTCATCGCGACGGCGTCGAGCGAGGAGAAGCGGGCACTCACCCGCGAGCTCGGCGCCGACGTGGCCGTCGACTCGCGCGCCGAGGACCTCACCGCCGCCCTGCGCGAGGCCAACGACGGCAAGCGGGTGGACGTCGTGCTGGAGATGACCGGCGGTTCGGTGTTCGACCAGAGCCTCGCCGCCCTGGCGCCGCTCGGCCGGCTGGCCGTGTTCGGCATGGCGGGACGGACGTCGCCCGCTCCGGTCGACCCGGGGCGGTTGATGGGGCGCAGCGCCGCTGTCATCGGCTTCTGGCTCGTGCACGTCGTCCAGCGCCCCGAGCTGTTCGCCGCGGCCGTCACCGACCTGCTCGATCTCGTGGCCCAGGGCGCGATCACCCCGGTGGTGGGTGAGACCTACCCGTTGGCCGAGGCGGCCGTCGCGCACCGCTCGCTGCTGGACCGCTCGTCGGTGGGCAAGCTGGTGCTCGACCCGCAGGCCTGAGCGACGACGCGCCCGCGCGCCCCGGCACGCAGCGGTCGGATCAGACCAGCCGGCCGGACCACAGCATCGCCGTGCCCCCGGCCGCGAACAGGAAGAGCACGCCGGTGAGCAGGAAGCTCCAGCTGATGTCACGCTTCTCGGTGGTGTAACCGATCTGCGAGCCGATGTCGGAGTAGACGTCGCGCAGCTCCTGCTCCGACGCCGCGGTGTGGAACGAGCCGCCGGTCTCCCGCGCGATGCGTGCGAGCGTGGCGTTGTCGGCCGGGACGAGCACGGTCTGCCCGCGATCGGTGACCGTGCCGTTCGGGGTGCCGAAGGCGATCGTGGACACCTGCACGTTGTCCTTCTTCGCCGCGGCGATGGCATCGGTGACGCTGCGACCCACCGTGCTCGTGCCGTCGCTGAGCAGGACGATGCGGCGCGGCGGCGGCTTGGAACCCTTGGCCGTCGTCGTCTTGGTGTAGACGTCGATCGCCTGCAGCGAGCCGAAGATGGCCTCGCCGATGGCGGTGTAGTTCTGCAGCTGCAGCGAGTCGACGCCCTTCTTCACCTGCTCGCGGTTCACGGTGGGGGCGACGACGACGCTCGCCGAACGGGCGAAGCTCACGAGGCCGAGGTTGATCTTGGCCGGCAGCACGTCGGCGAACTGCTTGCCGGCGGTCTTGGCGACCTGGAAGCGGGACGGGAGCACGTCGGTCGCCTTCATCGACAGCGACACGTCGATGTCGAGCATGACGGTCGCGTTCTCGCGCGGGACCTTCACCGCCCGCGACGGCTTGGCGACCCCGACCGACAGCACCGCGAGCGACACGAGCAGCAGCCCGAAGGTGAGATGACGGCGCCAGCCGGGGCGGCGCGGGGCCACGCTGCCGAGCAGGTCGACGTTGCTGAACCGGGCGACGAAGCGCGTGCGGCGCAGTTGCAGCCCGGCGTAGACCACGGCGAGCGCGGCGACGAGCAGCAACAGCAGCAACCAGACAGGGTCGAGGAACATCAGCGGACTCCGGCTCCGACGGCACCGACGACGAAGTGGCGCTGGGCGACGACGAAGCGCACCACGTCGGCGATCCAGTCCCGGTCGGTGCGCAACTGCAGGTGGGCGGCGCCGGCATGACGCAGCCCGGCGGCGATGCGGGCGCGCTGGGCGGCAGCGGCCTCGGCGTACTGGGCGCGGACCTTCACATCCGACGTCTGCACCTCGAGCTCGCGGCCGGACTCGGTGTCGACGAAGGTGACAAGGCCCGCGGCGGGCAGCTCGAGCTCCCGCGGGTCGAGGATCTCGACGGCGAGCAGCTGATGATGCCCCGAGAGCGCGCGCAGCGCCCGTTCCCACGGCGGCGGCTCGCCGCTCGCGGCGCCCTGGTCGCGCAGGGCACCGTCCATGAAGTCCGACACGACGGCGACGAGGCCGCGGCGACGCTGCGGTCGGCGCAGCTGTTCGAGCATGCGGGTGAGGTCGTTGGCGCCCCCGGTGGCGGCACGAGGCGTCTGCGCGATGCGGCGCAGCAGGTGCCGGGCGTGCGCGCGGCCGCCCAGGGCCGGGATGACCTCGCTGCGCTCGCCGGTGCCGACCACGGCGCCGACGCGGTTGCCGCCGCGGACCGTCAGGTGGACGACCGCCGTCAGCGCGGCCAGCACGAGCTCACGCTTCTCGCTGCGGCCGGTGCCGAAGTCCATGCTCGGTGACAGGTCGACGACGAGCCACGTCTCGAGCTCCCGGTCGGCGACGGTCTGCCGGATGTGGGGCGTCGTCGTCCGCGCGGTGACCGGCCAGTCCATGCGCCGGACGTCGTCGCCGATGACGTAGGGCCGCGACTCCCCCGGCTCGCTGCCCGGCCCCGGCACGAGGCCCTGGTAGTTGCCCTGCAGCAGACCGTCGAGGCGGTTGCGGACCGCCAGCTCGAGACGGCGCAGCAGGGCGTCGGCCCCCTGCACGTCGAGCGTCGGGCCGTGGTCGGTCGCGACCGGTCCCGCGGCCGGCCCGTCGGGGTTGCGCGGATTCACGCCGAGCGCTCACCCCACGGCGACTGCTGCTGCGGCGCCGACTGGCCGTAGACCAGTTGCCCCTGCTGCTGTCCCTGCGGCGGCGGGCCGGCCTGACCGGCGCGCTGCCGCGACGCGACCTGCGGCAGCGGCACCGCCTGCAGGATCCGGCGCACCGCGTGCGCCGCCGGCACGCCGTCGGCGATGGCGTCGTAGCTGAGCACCAGGCGGTGGGCGAGCACGTCGACGGCGATGTCGAGGACGTCCTGCGGCAGGACGTAGTCCCGGCCGCGGGTGAGCGCGATCGCCCGGCCGGCGGCGATGAGACCGAGGCTCGCGCGGGGGCTCGCCCCGTAGGAGACCCATTGGTTGACGTCGCTCAGGCCGAGCTGCTGCGGCGCGCGGGTGGCGAGCACCAGCCGCACCACGTAGTCGACGATCGCGTGATGGACGAAGACGCGCTTGGCCGTGGCCTGCAGCCGCTGCAGGTCGGCGATGCCCAGCACCGGATTCGCCTCCGGCGGTTGCGAGCCCATCCGGTAGATGATCTCGCGCTCCTCGGCCGCGGTCGGGTAGTCGACGACGACCTTCATGAGGAAGCGGTCGCGCTGGGCCTCCGGCAGCGGGTACACGCCCTCGGACTCGATCGGGTTCTGCGTCGCGAGCACGAGGAACGGGCTCGGCACGTCGAAGCGCTGGCCGCCGATCGTCACGTGCCGTTCGGCCATGACCTCGAGCATCGCCGACTGCACCTTCGCCGGGGCGCGGTTGATCTCGTCGGCGAGCACGAAGTTGGCCATGATCGGGCCGAGCTCGGTGTCGAAGCGCTCGGCGCCGGGCCGGTAGATGCGGGTGCCCACGATGTCGGACGGCACGAGGTCGGGCGTGAACTGCAACCGGGAGAAGGTGCCGGTCACCGTCTTGGCCAGCGTCTCGACGGCGAGGGTCTTGGCCACCCCCGGCACACCCTCGAGCAGGCAGTGCCCCTGCGCCAGCAGGCTGACGACCAGCCGCTCGACGAGCCGCTCCTGACCCACGATCACCCGCTTGACCTCGAACATGACCCGTTCGAGTGCCTGGGCGTCGGCAGCGGGCGTGGCCATGCCGTGGGTCGGGTTGTCGGGCTCGCTCACGTGGTCTCCCAGCGACGTCGGTGGTGCGTCGTGCGGTCGCCCGATCGTCGACCGGACCTCGACCAACGGTACGGGAGCCGCGCTGTACCGTGCCCGAGTGATGCTGGGTAGTGGTCGTGAGTCCGACCCCGGCCCGGGCGACGATGCGGCCGGCGAGCGCCCGCGCTGCTCGGCGAAGGGCTGCCGTGCCGCGGCGACCACCGACCTGAGCTGGCGCAACCCGACGCTGCACGCCGCCGGTCGCGTCAAGCACTGGCTGGCGTGCGACGAGCACGACGAGCACCTCGCCGACTTCCTGGCCCGGCGCGGGTTCCTGCTCGACCGCGGCCCGCTGGCGGCCGGCGGCGACTGACGTCGCCGACCGGGTCGCCGGCGCGACCGCGGTCGAGGTGGTCACGGCGTGACCACGGCCGAGTTCGGCCCGTAGTTGTAGCGGCCGCTGCCGCGCAGGACGCCGCCCCGGAAACCGAGGTGCAGCTTCGCCCCGCAGCGCGCGCTCGTCGTCCATACGGCCTCGTGCCCGGTGGCCGCGTACACGCGTGCCGTGCGCGACCCCGAGACGTCGAGGACCATCCGATGCCGTGACGTGTTGACCAGCGGCGTCCAACTGCCGCCGGCGCCGGGCTGCGCCAGACCGATCGTCACCGTGGCGCGGGTGCAGTTCGCGGCCAGTGTGACCCCCACCGCGGGCGCCGGCGGGCAGTCGACGACGAAGGTGCCCCCGGCCGCCACCGCCCGCGACCAGTGCCGCCCGACGCGGTACTGCCACGTCGCGCCCACCCGGTCCCCGTCGGCGCTCGTCACCGTCGTGGACACGCACCGCCGGCGACCGGACGCCGCGAACGGCACCACGACCCGGCGGCCGCCCACCCGGTAGACGAGCCGGCTGGCGACGCGCGCGGCCGGGGCACAGGCACGCAGCACCGTCACCGGCCGGCCGTCGCACTCGGAGGTGCAGCCGTAGCGGTGGGAGAAGCCCGACGCCGCGGCCCGGAACGACGAGGACGCGCGCGCAGCCGTCGTCGGTGCCCAGCTCACCATGCGCTGCTGGCCGGCGTGCGGGTGGCTCACCCGCACCGCGGTCGGCGGCAACGCGCTGGCCCGCGCACCGAACCGGACCTCGCCGACGTCGGTCACCGCGTACCGGAATCGCGCGCTGCCACCACGTCCGGTGCGCACGACGCCGCGCACGGCCGCGTTGCGCGACGCCGTGAGGCGCACCCGCACCCCGCTCACGGGACGCCCCGCGGCGGATCGGACGAGTACCGAGCCGGTGGCACGGCCGCCGGGCAGGACGGCGCGCGGCGTGCTGAGGCGGACGGTGTACGGGCCGCGCTGCGCGCGCGCCCGGCTCACGTGCGCCGCGACGTCCCGCCGCAGCGACGCCGGGAGGTGGCGGTTGCGGCGTCGCACGTCGGTGCCGTTGCCGGCGAGCGTGTTGAGCACCTGGCTCTCGACCGCCGCGGCGCGCGGTGATCGCGCGTCGCCCCAGATGCGCACGGCGTAGGCGAGGGCGGCACTGCTCGCCCGACCCAGGCCGGGGTAGCGGGAGACGGTGTGCAGCGACACCGAGGACGGCGCGGCCCGCCGAGGGCTCAGGCAGTAGACCTTGGTGCCGTCGCGGGTCAGGTAGTAGCCGACGAACTCGCCGGCGGGGCGGTAGCCGAGCCCCGGCCGCAGCGAATTGGCGACGGCCGACGCGGCGCCCCCGGACGTGACGACGGCGAGGCCGGCGAGCAGTGCGGCGGCGGTACAGAGGAGCGCGAGGGACCGGCGGGGCCAGCGACGGCGCCACCGTGTCGGATGCAGGGAGATCATGCGCAGACCGTGCCGCGCGCCGGTTCGGCGTGGGCGCCGATCGACCGGCCTGTGGACGGCCACGCGCCCTGTGGACGACGGCGCGACCGCCGTGCGGCGGCACCGCTACTCTCGTCGGCCCCACGCCCTCGCTGGGGCCGGTCAGCCGCCGATGGCCGACATCGTGCGCCGCGGTTGCACGAAGTCGACGGCGCCGATCCCGTGGCCCGCCTGCTTGCCGGCGACCGCGGCGCGGATCAGCTCGGCGAGCTCGTCGTCGGACGCCCCGGCCCGGAGCGGCGCCCGCAGATCGGTCTCGTCCTGGGCGAACAGGCAGCTGCGCAGCTGGCCGTCGGCAGTGAGTCGCAGCCGGTCGCAGTCGCGGCAGAACGGCCGGGTCACCGACGCGATGACGCCGAGCGAGCCCACCGGCGTCGCCCACTCGTCGTGCCGGGGTCCCGCCGTCACCGCGAACTCCTCCGCGGGGGCGTTGCCCCGCGTCGGCGCGGGGGTCAGTGCGAAGCCCGCGTGCCGCAGCAGGTCGAGGATCTCCTCGGCCGTCACCATGTCCTCGCGCGACCAGGTGTGATCGGCATCCAGCGGCATGTGCTCGATGAAGCGCAACCGGTGCCCGTGCCGCAGCGCCCACGTCAGCAGCTGCGGCGCCTCGTGCAGGTTGCTGCCGCGCATCAGCACCGAGTTGACCTTGAGCGGGAACAGGCCGGCGTCGGCCGCCGCGGCGATGCCGCCGAGCACGTCGTCGAAGCGGTCGCGTCGCGTCAGCTGGGCGAAGCGTTCGCGGTCCAGGGTGTCCAGCGAGACGTTGACCCGTTCCAGGCCTGCGTCGGCGAGCTTGCGCGCGTGCCGGTCGAGGGCGACGCCGTTCGTCGTGAGCGACAGCTCCGGACGTGGCTCGAGCGCGGCGAGGCGGTACACGAGATCGGACAGCGTCGGATGGACGAGCGGCTCGCCGCCGGTGAGCCGGATGCTGGTCACGCCGAGATCGACGAAGACCGCGGCCAGTCGGACGAACTCGTCGTCGGTGAGCCGCTGCGCTTTGGTCAGCCAGTCCAGCCCCGCCGCGGGCATGCAGTACGTGCAGCGCAGCGAGCAGAGGTCGGTGAGCGAGATCCGCAGATCGGACGCGGTCCGGCCGAACGTGTCACGCAGCGCGCCGCGTGCCGGTTCGTCCGTGATGGTCACCGCGTCCACGCTACGCGTCGCACCGCCGCGCCACGCCCGGCGGCGGAGCGCTCCCCGTCACGTCAGCGGGCGCGTCGCACCGTAGTAGTCGGAGTAGTTGTCCAGCCGGTTGTACTGCACCACACCGCCGGAGTACGGCGCCTCGATGATCCGGCCGCCGCCCAGGTACATCGCCACGTGATGCAGGTCCGACCCGCCGCCGCGGTAGCCGAAGAACACGAGGTCGCCCGGCCGGAGCCGGTCCCGGCTGGGGTGGTAGCTGCCGGCCTGGTTGTACTGGGTGTCGGCGTAGTGCGCCCAGTTCTTGCCCCAGGCGTACATCACCAGACCCGAGCAGTCGTAGCCGCGGATGTAGCAGTCGTTCGGCGCGCCGGCGCTCGGGACGCACGCGCCGTAGCTCGGTCCGCCGACACCGCCACCGGCCCAGGCGTAGGGCGTGCCCAGGGTCGACTCCGCCCGGGCGATCGCCGCGCGGGCCTTCGACCTCGACCAGCTTCCCCCGGAGGGCGCGGGCGGGCTGTACGTCTGCACATCGGCCGACCGGCCGCTGTGGTGGCCGCCGTGCTTGCGATTCTTGCGGGCCTGCTCCTTGAGCCGCTCGGCCTCCTCGCGCAACCGCTGCTGTCGCAGCCGCTCCTGGCGCCTGGCCTCGGCGATGCGCTTCTGCTCGGCGACGTACGCCCGGTACTCGCGCAGTTCGCGGACGTACTCGGTGAACGTCGCGCGGTTGTTGAGCAGCTGCACCTGCTTCTGCTTGGCCACGGTCAGCTGCTGCTGCTTCTGCGCCTGCGTGGCCTCGAGACCGGCCTGCTCGCTGCGCTGGTCGGCGACCGCCTCGGCGGCCGCCTGCTGGGCCTTCTCCGCCGCGACCTTGGCCTTGGCCGCCTTCAGGCGGGCGCGCTCGGCCTTGGCCCGCGCGTTGGAGCTGGCGACCGAGAGCCGCTGCATCTCGCCGATCACGCCGGCGTTCTGGTCGACCTCGAACTGCTGGTAGTTCGTCTGCTGCAGCAGGGAGGACGGGTCGTTCGCCGTGAGCAACGTGCCGGTCATCCCGTTGGGGCGGCCGTCCACGTAGATCGTCTGCATGTACTGCGCGAACCGGACCTGCGCCTGCTTGACCCGGTTGGCCGCGGTCACCGACGCCGTCTGCGCTCGCTGCGACTCGGTCTGGGCCGTGCGGTACTGCGTGATGGCGTACGCCACCCGCTGCTCGGCGAGCTCGGCCTGCTGCTGCAGTCGGCGCAGCCGGTCCTGGGCCGCCGCGATCTGGCCGCTCAGCTGGCCCACGGTCGTGGCCAGGACGTCGCGCTGCGCCGCGGCGTCACGCAGCTGCTGGTCCGTCGGGTTCGTCGTCGGCGGCTTGGGCGGTGCGGTCGGGGCGGCCGACGCGTCGTGGACGCCGAGGAACATCCCGGCGGCGATCGTCGTGGCGGCGACCCAGGCGGTGACCCGACGGCCTCCGATACGGCAAACCTGCACAGCGTCTCTCTTCGTCGCAGTTCGTCGGACGTGCCCCCGCACACGAAAGCTCAGCGGCCTCAGAGTGCCATCTACGCCTCATCAGCGCCAGTGGCAACACTGGGAACGTAACGTATCAGCGGCAACATCAGTCACATCGGTAACACGACGGCGGGCTTGAGCCCGACGCCGCACCGGCGAGGGACTACGCGGCGGCGAGGACCCGGCCGCGACGCTGCTCCCACCGGCACAGCGCGGCATGCACCGCGAGCGCGTAGGCCGCTCCGGCGAGCAGGTCGAGGACGTAGTGCTCGCCGGTGTAGACGAGCGTGAAACCCATCGCGAGCGGATAGAGCAGTGCGAGCCACCGCCACCGCGAGCGGAGCCGGGTGACGGCCATGACGGCGACGAGCACCGCGAACGCGGTGTGCAACGAGGGCATCGCCGCGACCGGGTTGGCGCCCTCGCGCTGCGCGTGCTCCAGGGTCTGCGACACGTCGCCCAGGTGCAGTGGGATCCAGCCACGGGCCGACAGCCGCGCGATCGGCTCGGTGAGCCCGCTGCGGGCGGCGTACCAGGGTGGCGCCTGCGGGAAGAGGCAGTAGGTGACGAGCCCCGCGGCCGACAGCGCGACCACCCGGGAGATGTAGCGCAGCCAGGTGGCGCGCTCGCGGAGCCACAGCGCAGCCGCGAGCACCGGCGTCACCAGGAAGTGCGACGAGTAGACGAGCGTGCACCCCACGTCGTACCAGTGCACGACCGCGGGATCGTAGAGGTGCTGCTGCAGCCACAGGGTCGGCTCCGTGCCGCCGAACAGCGCCCGCTCGACGTCGAGCACGTCCTGCTCGTGCAGCGGCAGGCCCAGGGCGTCGGCGAGGGCACGGGTGCGGTCGTAGAGCACCAGCACGGCGGTGAAGGGCAGCCAGTCGACGACGACGCGGCCGAGTTCCCGCCACCCCGCCCCGATGCGGGTGAGCAGCAGACCGCCGACGATGAGGCCCGCGATGACGAGCCGGTCGGTGGGTACTCCGTCGGTGATGAGGAACCAGGCCAGCCCGGCCGCGTACAGCGCGTACGCGAGCAGGCGCACGCGCGCCCACCCTGCCGTCACGGTCGGTGAGCCTACGGGCCCGGTCCCCCTCCCCCCGACGTCCGCGCGTCGCGCGTCGCCGTCGTCCGCAGTGGTATCTTGACGTCAAGATATCTCGACGAACAGGAGTCAGCCGTGGCCGCAGCCGCCCCAGAGAGCAAGAACAGCTTCGGATCCCGCGCGTCGCTGTCGGTGGGCGACAGCTCGCTGGACTACTTCCGCATCGACGCCGTCGACGGGTACGAGAAGCTTCCGTTCAGCCTCAAGGTGCTGCTCGAGAACCTGCTGCGCACCGAGGACGGCAAGAACGTCACCGCGGAGCAGATCCGGGCGCTCGGCGGCTGGCGACCCGACGCCGAGCCCGACACCGAGATCCAGTTCACGCCCGCGCGGGTGGTGATGCAGGACTTCACCGGCGTCCCCGCGGTGGTCGACCTCGCCACCATGCGCGAGGCCGTGGTCGAGCTCGGCGGCGACGCGACGAGGATCAACCCGCTGGCGCCGGCCGAGCTCGTCATCGACCACTCGGTCATCGCGGATCTCTTCGGGACGCCGGACAGCTTCCAGCGCAACGTCGAGCTCGAGTACGAGCGCAACATCGAGCGCTACCAGTTCCTGCGCTGGGGGCAGGGCGCGTTCAACGAGTTCAAGGTGGTGCCCCCGGGCACCGGCATCGTGCACCAGGTCAACATCGAGTACCTCGCCCGCGTCGTCTTCGCCCGCAACGGTCTCGCCTACCCCGACACGCTGGTCGGCACCGATTCGCACACCACCATGGTCAACGGCCTCGGCGTGCTCGGCTGGGGCGTCGGCGGCATCGAGGCCGAGGCCGCGATGCTGGGCCAGCCGGTGAGCATGCTCATCCCGCGCGTCGTCGGCTTCAAGCTGACCGGCGAGCTGCCCGAGGGATCGACCGCGACCGACCTCGTCCTGACGATCACCGAGATGCTCCGCAAGCAGGGTGTCGTCGGCAAGTTCGTCGAGTTCTACGGCAGCGGCGTCTCCGCGGTCCCGCTCGCGAACCGCGCCACGATCGGCAACATGAGCCCCGAGTACGGCTCGACCTGCGCGATCTTCCCGATCGACGACGAGACGCTGCGCTACCTGCGTTTCACCGGTCGCAAGGACGACCAGATCCAGCTCGTCGAGAGCTACGCCAAGACCAACGGCCTCTGGCACGACCCGTCGGTCGAGCCGTCGTTCTCCGAGACGCTCGAGCTGGACCTGTCGACCGTCGAGCCGTCCCTGGCCGGACCGAAGCGCCCGCAGGACCGCGTCCCGCTCGCGTCGGCCAAGCCGATGTTCCGCGAGGCGCTGACCTCCTACGTCGACGGCGACTCCGTGCAGGACGCGCAGGACGAGGCGGTGGCCGAGACGTTCCCGGCCTCCGACCCCGCCAGCCCGAGCGAGCAGGCGGCCCCGGCGCGGACCTCCGCGGTCGGCAACCCGCAGGGCCGCGCCTCGAAGCCGACGACGGTAACCCTGGCCGACGGCGCCGAGTGCGAGCTCGACCACGGCGCGGTCGCGATCGCGGCCATCACCTCGTGCACCAACACGTCCAACCCGTCGGTGATGATCGGCGCGGCGCTGCTGGCGAAGAAGGCGGTGGAGAAGGGCCTGTCGCGCAAGCCGTGGGTCAAGACCACGCTCGCTCCCGGCTCCAAGGTCGTCACCGACTACTACGAGCGCGCCGGCCTCACGCCTTACCTCGACAAGCTCGGCTTCAACCTCGTCGGCTACGGCTGCACCACCTGCATCGGGAACTCCGGCCCCCTGCCCGAGGAGATCTCGGCCGCGGTCAACGACTCCGACCTCGCGGTGGTGAGCGTGCTGTCGGGCAACCGCAACTTCGAGGGCCGCATCAACCCCGATGTGAAGATGAACTACCTGGCGTCGCCGCCGCTGGTCGTGGCCTACGCCCTCGCCGGCTCGATGGACGTCGACATCACGACCGAGGCGCTGGGCCAGGACGAGCAGGGCGAGGACGTCTTCCTCCACGACATCTGGCCCTCGCCGGCCGAGGTGCAGCAGGTGATCGACGAGGCGATCGCGTCCGAGATGTACACGACGGACTACGCCGACGTCTTCGCCGGCGACGAGAAGTGGCAGGGTCTGCCCACCCCCGAGGGCGACACCTTCGAGTGGGACGGCGAGTCGACCTACGTCCGCAAGCCGCCGTACTTCGAGGGCATGCAGACCGAGCCGCAACCGGTCACCGACATCGACGGCGCCCGGGTGCTCGCCAAGCTCGGCGACTCGGTGACGACCGACCACATCAGCCCGGCCGGCGCGATCAAGGCCGACTCCCCCGCCGGGACGTACCTCGCCGAGCACGGCGTCGAGCGGCGCGACTTCAACTCCTACGGTTCGCGCCGCGGCAACCACGAGGTGATGATCCGCGGCACGTTCGCCAACATCCGGCTGCGCAACCAGCTCGCGCCGGGCACCGAGGGCGGCTTCACGCGCGACTTCACGCAGGGCGACGGCCCGGTGTCGACGATCTACGACGCCTCGGTGAACTACGCCGAGGCCGGGACGCCGCTGGTGATCCTCGCCGGCAAGGAGTACGGCTCGGGCTCGTCGCGCGACTGGGCGGCCAAGGGCACGGCCCTGCTCGGCGTGCGGGCCGTGGTCGCCGAGTCCTACGAGCGCATCCACCGCTCGAACCTGATCGGCATGGGCGTGCTGCCGCTGCAGTTCCCCGACGGCGAGACGGCCGAGTCGCTCGGGCTCACCGGCGAGGAGACGTTCACGATCACCGGCGTCACCGCGCTCAACGAGGGCTCGGTGCCGCGCACCGTGAAGGTCGTGGCGGGCGACACCGAGTTCGACGCCCGCGTGCGCATCGACACCCCCGGCGAGGCGGACTACTACCGCCACGGCGGCATCATGCAGTACGTCCTGCGCTCGCTGCTCTGACCGCCTTTCCCCGCTGGTGGTCGGTCCGGCCCGTCCGAGCCGAGCACCAGCGGGGAGAAACCCTCGAGTCATCGCTGAAGGGCCGGCCGTCCACAGGCGCGTCGGGTCGTCCACAGGGCATGCGACGGCGCCCCACGCGCGCTGTGTGGGAGCTCGAATGGCCTGGTGCGAGCGCTGCCGACCGCGACCGTCTTCTCCCGCGCCGACGCCCGTGCCGCCGGGTGGTCCGACCCGGCCCTGACCCGCGCCGTCCGCAGTGGACGCGTGCTGCGGCTACGGCGTGACCAGTTCACGGTGGCAGCCGGTCCGGTCGTCGCGGCGGTCGCGGCGGCACGGGGCTGTTCGGGCTCGGTGGTCAGCCATCGTTCCGCCGCCCTCGTCCACGGTCTGCCCCTGGTCGGGCCGCCGCCGCCGGTGCCCGAGGTGACCGTCGCCCCGAACGGCACGGGCGACCTGCACAGGGCCCACCTGTACCGCGCCACGCTGCGCGATGTGGACGTCGTCGAGGTCGACGGTCTGGCCGTGACGTCCGTCGCGCGCACGCTCGCCGATCTGGGCCGGCACCATCCGACGACGACGGCGGTTGCCGCGGCCGACCACGCACTGCATCACGAGCTGACGACGCCGGCTGCGATCGCCGATGCCGTGCAGTTCTGCACGCGCTGGCCGGGTGGCGCGCGCGCCGTCCGGTCGCTCGCGTCGACCGACGCGAGGTCGGAGTCGCCCCTCGAGTCGATCAGCCGCATCGTGATCCGCCGGCTCGGCCTGCCGTCACCCGTGTTGCAACAGCGCATCCGCGACCCGCGCGGGATCGTGATCGCCCGGCTCGACTTCTACTGGGACGAGTTCGGCGTCGCGGGCGAGGCCGACGGGCGTGCGAAGTTCGCTCGGGACGCCGACGTCGGCCGCGCGTGGGATCGGCACGTCGACCTCGACGACCTCGGGCTGCAGCTCGTGCGGTGGGGCTGGGCCACGGTCACGCGAACACCCCGGTTGCTCGAGACCAGGATCCGAGAGGCCTTCCGGCGCGGGCTGCGTCGCGATGCCCTCGGTCTCCCTCGCCGGTGGGGGCTGGCGGACTCGTGATCCCGACGGGCGCCTGACGCCGCGACCGCCGTCTCCCCGCCGGTGCTCGCTTGTCGACCTCGCGAGCGAGCTCCAGCGGGGAGACGACAGCGGCGCTCGTGGGAGTCTCCCCGCCGGTGCTCGCTTGTCGACCTCGCGAGCGAGCACCAGCGGGGAAAGGGCGGCGGGACGAGGTTCGGGGGTCGTGCGTGGCCCGCCTCGCCGCGCCGTGGTTAGGGTGCAGCTATTGGTTCGCACAGAGAACAAATCGGAGGTACGCCGGTGGCAGCGCAGCCGACCCGCGAGGACAAGTTCAGCTTCGGCCTGTGGACGGTGGGCTGGCGCGCCAACGACCAGTTCGGCGAGCCCACCCGGCCGTGGCTCGACCCGGTCGAGTCGGTGCACCGGCTCAGCGAGCGCGGCGCCTACGGCGTGACGTTCCACGACGACGACGTCGTCCCCTTCGGGGCCACGGCCGGTGAGCGGGACACGATCCTCGCCCGGTTCCGCGACGCGCTCGCCGAGACCGGCATGCAGGTGCCGATGATGACGACGAACCTGTTCAGCCACCCCGTCTTCAAGGACGGCGGCTTCACCAGCAACGACCGCGCGGTGCGCCGGTTCGCACTGCGCAAGGTCGTGCGCAACATCGACCTCGCCGCCGAGCTCGGTGCGCGCACCTACGTGTTCTGGGGCGGCCGCGAGGGGTCGGAGTACGACGGTGTGAAGGACGTCCGCGCCGCGCTCGACCGCTACCGCGAGGCGATCGACCTGCTGGCGGCCTACGTGAAGGAGCAGGGGTACGACCTCCGCTTCGCCATCGAGCCCAAGCCGAACGAGCCGCGCGGCGACATCCTGCTGCCGACCGTCGGCCACGCACTCGCCTTCATCGCCGGTCTCGAGCACGGCGACATCGTCGGCGTGAACCCCGAGGTAGGTCACGAGCAGATGGCGGGGCTGAACTTCGCGGCCGGCATCGCGCAGGCCCTGTGGGCCGGCAAGCTCTTCCACATCGACCTCAACGGCCAGCGCAGCATCAAGTTCGACCAGGACCTCGTCTTCGGCCACGGCGACCTGCTCAACGCCTTCCACACCGTCGACCTGCTCGAGCACGGCTCGCCGTCGGGCGGCCCGGCCTACGACGGGCCCCGGCACTTCGACTACAAGCCGTCGCGTACCGAGGACATCGCCGGCGTCTGGGCGAGCGCCGAGGCCAACATGCGTATGTACCTGCTGCTGCGCGAGCGGGCCCGGGCGTACCGCGCCGACCCCGAGGTGCAGGAGGCGCTCGCGCAGGCCGGGGTCGCCGACCTGCGCAACCCCACGCTGGCCGACGGTGAGACGCTGCGCGAGCTGCGCGAGGACCGCTCGGCGTTCGAGGATTTCGACGCCGACGTCGCCGGCGCGCGCGGCTACGGTTTCGTCCGCCTGAACCAGCTGGCGATCGAGCACGTCCTCGGCGCCCGCTGAGCCGACGCCGGGCACGAGCAGGACCTTTTACCTTCCTTTGATCTGCAGGTAACAGGGTGGTCACTTTCCCTCGTGATCTGCTTCACCCTGATATATGTTCGCGCACACAACATTCGACCCGACCGATGACGGCGGCCCGACGAAAGGCGCTTCGACGTATGCGCAAGTCCATCCTCACGATTGCGGCGATCGGCACCGCCGCCGCTTTCGCCCTGACGGCCTGTGGCTCCGACTCCGACAGCAGCGGTAGCAGCGGCGGCAAGACGGGCGCGACCACCGGGGGCAAGTCCGCCAGCAGCGGCAAGACCCAGGTCGGCGTGATCCTGCCGGACACGACGTCGTCCACCCGGTACACCGAGTTCGACACCCCGCTGCTCACGAAGGCCTTCAAGGCAGCCGGCATCAAGGTCGACATCCAGAACGCGGGCGGTGACAAGACCAAGTTCGCCTCGCTCGCCCAGAACATGATCAGCGAGGGCGTCAGCGTCCTGATCATCGACTCGATCGACGCCCCGTCGGGTGCCGCCGTCGAGGCGCAGGCCAAGACCGCCGGCGTCAAGGTCATCGACTACGACCGCGTCAACCTCGGTGGCAGCGCCGACTACTACGTCTCGTTCGACAACGAGAAGATCGGCCAGCTGCAGGGCCAGAGCCTGGTGCAGTGCCTCAAGACCGCCAAGGCGCCGAACCCCGCCCAGGTCATCCAGATGGACGGCGGCACCGACGTCGACAACAACGCCGTGCTGTTCAAGTCCGGTGCCGAGAAGGTGCTCAAGGCCGACAGCTCGGTCAAGGTCGTCGCCGACTCCGTCGTCAAGGGCTGGACCGTCAGCAACGCGGCCCCGGCGTTCACCCAGGCGCTCGCTGCGAACAGCAACAAGGTCGACGGCGTCTACGCGGCCAACGACGACATCGCCAACGCCGTCATCGGCGTGCTGAAGAGCAAGGGCCTCAACGGCAAGGTCCCGGTCACCGGCCAGGACGCCGGCGTCGAGGGTCTGCAGAACATCCTGCGCGGCGACCAGTGCGCGACGATCTACAAGTCGTACGCCAAGGAGGCCGACGCGGCCTCGAAGCTCGCGATCGCGCTGGTCAAGGGCCAGGACGTCGCCTCGGCGGGTGTCACGCTGACCAAGTTCAACGACCCGAAGGGCAAGCGCGACCTGCAGGCGTTCCTGCTGCCCGCGCAGATCGTCACGAAGTCGAACGTGAAGGTCGTCGTCGACTCGGGTCAGGTCAAGGCCGCGGACCTCTGCAAGGGCCTCACCAGCCAGTGCAAGACCGCCGGTATCAGCTCCTGACGTAGGTTTGCCGCGGCGGTGGTCGGGTTGCGGCCCGGCCACCGCCGCTCCATGTCCGCCGGAGCCCTGCCCCGACGCGCCCGCCGGCGCCCGTAGAGAAGAAGGATTCAGTGCCCGACCCGATCCTGTCGATCCAAGGTCTGAACAAGAGCTTCGGCCCGGTTCACGTCCTGCACGACGTCGACTTCAACGTCTACCCCGGTGAGGTCACCGCCCTCGTCGGTGACAACGGCGCCGGCAAGTCCACGCTGGTGAAGTGCATCGCCGGCATCAACTCCATCGACACCGGAACCGTGCTGTGGCAGGGCGAGCCGGTCACGATCAACGACCCGCGCGTCGCCGCCGGCCTCGGCATCGAGTTCGTCTACCAGGACCTCGCGCTGGCCGACAACCTCGACATCACCCAGAACATGTTCCTGGGCCGCGAGATCCACCGCTTCGGCTTCCTCAACGACGGCGAGATGGAGCGCAAGGCCCGCGAGGTGCTCGCGAGCCTGTCGGTGCGCACCGTGTCCTCGGTACGGCAGGTCGTCGCCAGCCTCTCCGGCGGACAGCGACAGACCGTCGCGATCGCCAAGGCCGTGCTCTGGAACAGCAAGGTCGTGTTCCTCGACGAACCCACCGCCGCCCTCGGTGTCGCGCAGACCCGCCAGGTCCTCGACCTCGTGCGCCGGCTCGCCGACCAGGGCCTCGGCGTCGTGCTCATCTCGCACAACATGAACGACGTCATGGAGGTCGCGGACCGCGTGGCCGCCCTCTACCTCGGCCGGATCGCCGCCGAGGTCTTCACCAAGGACAGCAGCACCACGCAGATCGTGGAGCTCATCACCGCCGGTCGCAGCGGCAGCCTCGGGCTCGCGTCGCAGACCGCTGACCAGAACATCTGAGGCCGCCTGCGATGACAACGCCCGATCCCGGTTCCCGCCCCAGCCTGGCCAAGACGAGCAGCGCCGCCACCGACGACGACAGCTCGCGCCTCGGTCGCGCCGGCAGCTTCTCCCTCGATGTCGAGCGCCGCAACATCGGCCTCGGCCTGCGCGGCTACGTCAACAAGATCCGCGGCGGCGACCCCGGCGCGCTGCCGTCGGTCCTGGGCCTGATCGTCCTCGGCCTGATCTTCAGCCAGGTCAGTGACCGCTTCCTGAGCAAGGGCAACATCGGCGCGCTGCCGGGCCAGGGCGCCTACATCGCGCTCATCGCCCTCGGCCTGGTCTTCGTCCTGCTGCTCGGCGAGATCGACCTGTCCGCCGGCACCCTCGGCGGCATCTGCGCCTCGTTCGCGGCGCAGGCCATCGTGTCGGACGGCCTGCGCGGCGGCATCCCGGGCCAGACGCTGCTCTTCCCGATCATGCTGATCCTGATGCTGGTGGCACTGGCCCTCGGCGTCTGGCAGCGGACGTGGATCGGCGTCGGCATGGTCGTGCTCGGGCTGCTGCTCGTGCTGGTCGGGCTGGACAAGCACGTCGTGCTCGCACTGCTCTTCTCGATCTGCGTCGGCGCCGCGGTCGGCATCATCACCGGCTTCCTCGTCGCCAAGGTCGGCATCCCGAGCTTCATCGTCACCCTCGCGCTGTTCCTTGCCTGGCAGGGCGTCGTGCTCTTCGCGCTCAACGGCAATCCGATCGGCACCAACAACTACCCGTTCTGGTACGGCCTGACGCACAACAACATGTCGGTGTTCTGGAGCTGGGTCTTCGCCGTCGTCGTGGGCGGCGGCTACCTGGTGTACACGGTCTTCCGCTCCTTCCGGGCGCAGCAGCGGGGTCTCGCCGCCGACACCTACGGGCTCGTGTTCCTGCGAGGCGGGCTGATCCTGCTGGCGGCCCTGGTGCTGACGTTCCTCGCGGTGCAGAACCGCAACCCGAACCCCAACTTCGTCATCCAGGGCATCCCGTGGGCGGCGTCCATCCCGATCGCGTTGATGATCGTCTGCTCCATCGCGCTCACCAAGACGACGTGGGGCCGCCACCTGTTCGCCACCGGTGGCAACACCGAGGCGGCGCGCCGGGCGGGCATCGACGTGACGCGCATCAAGATCAGCGCGTTCATCGCGTCGTCCTCGTTCGCCGCCGTGGGCGGTGCGTTCCTGGCCTCGTACCAGGGCAGCGCGTCGCTGGACCTCGGCGCCGGCAACATCCTGCTGTTCTCGGTCGCCGCGGCGGTCATCGGCGGCACGTCGCTGTTCGGTGGCCGCGGCAAGGCGCGCGACGCCGTCATCGGCGCGCTCGTGATCGTGATCATCCCCAACGGCATCCTGCTGCGGCCGAGCCTGCCGGCGCAGTACCAGAACGTCATCACCGGCGTGGTCCTGCTCATCGCTGCCGCGGTCGACGCCCTGTCGCGGCGCCGCGCCCGCACCCGGTGAGTCGGGTGTGGTCGCGTCGCCCGCGGCACGTCCGGATGCGATCCGGCGTCACAACCTCGCTCTCGTCCTCGGCCACATCCATCGCGACGGTGCGCTGACCCGGGCCGAGCTGACCCAGCGGCTGCGGGTGAGCCGGTCCACGATGGGAGCGCTGGTCGCCGACCTGCTCGAGCTCGGCCTGGTCGGCGAGGTCGTGCCGAACGGCGGGTCGAGCGTGGGCCGGCCGTCGCACGTCGTCGGTCCGCACGACCGCGGTCCGTACGTGGTGGCCGTCGACATCGACGTCACCCACGTCGTCACGGCGGCGATCGGGCTCGGCGGTGACGTGCTGGCCCGCCAGCTCGTCCCGACCGGGCCGGCGGCGAGCGAGCCGGAGACCGCCGCGCGCATCGTGGTCGAGTCCGTGGAGCGCGTCTCGCGGGCGACCGGGCGGTCGGCTCCCCCGCTCACGGTGGGCGTCAGCGTGCCCGGGACGGTCGACCTCGAGAGCGGTCACATCGCGGTCGCCCCGAACCTGGAGTGGCACGACATCGCGTTCGGCGCGCTGCTCACCGACGCGCTGCCCGAGCACACGCGGGTGCGGATCGGCAACGACGCCGACCTCGCGGTCTTCGCCGAACACCTGCGTGGTGCCGCCCGCGGCTTCGACGACGTCGTCTACCTGCTCGGCCGCACCGGCGTCGGCGCCGGCATCGTGGTCGACGGTCGGCCGCTACGCGGGTACGACGGCTACGCCGGGGAGATCGGGCACAACGTCATCGACTCGTCCGGCCCACCGTGCCACTGCGGCAAGCACGGCTGCACCGAGACCTACATCGGCGAGGGGGCACTGCTCGCGCGCGCCGGCCGCCCGCTGCCGCCGACGGACGAGGCGGTGTCCCGGTTCTTCACCGACGCGCGCAGTGGTGACGCCAGCGCGGTCGGCGCCGTCCGCGACGTCGCCGAGCCGCTCGGCCGCACCATCGGGACGCTGGTGAACACGCTCAACCCGCAGCGCGTGCTGCTCGGTGGCACGCTCTCGCACATGCTCGACCTCGCGCGGCCGGAGATCGAGGCGGCGGTCAGCCACTACGCCGTCGAGACGCCGGGCCGCAGCGTGGAGCTGATCCAGCCCGCCTTCGGGACGGACTCGCCGCTGCTCGGGGCCGCCGAGCTCGCCTTCGCCGACCTGCTCAGCGACCCGCTCATCGCCGGCGGCTGAGCTGGGGAGCCACGCGACGCGGGCGGCGCGGGCGGCGCGGGCGGCGCGGTCACCGGATCGCGGTCCAGAACCAGTACAGCCCGTCGTGGGTGTTGCGGGTGCCGTGGTAGACGCGGTCGGTCTGCGGGCCGGCGTTGCCCTCGATGGTGTCGAAGGTCCCGTCGGCGTGGACCTTGCTCACGATGCCGGTGTGCTGGCCGTCGCGGCGCAGGAAGACGTCGCCGACCTTCGGCGTGCTGTGCAGCTGATGGCGTGCCTGCAGGTACGTGATCGCCCGCGGGCAGGACTGGAAGCCCTTCGGGCTGTCGATCGCCGGCAGCCGGTTCCCGGAGTGCGCGAAGACGTAGGACACGAACTGGGCACACCACGCGTCACCGTTGTTGCCGTACCACGCGCCGTACTTCGTCCTGTTGTCGTGGTTGTGCTCGACCGCGTGCTGCGCGCGGGCGACGGCGAGCATCGAGTCGACCTGCTGCTGGCGACCGCTCCCCCCGTCGCCCGAACCGCCACCCTTGCTCGCGCCACCCTTGCTCGCGCCGCCCCTGCTCGTGCCGCCGTTCGTGCCGCGGGCGGCGTCGGCCGAGCCGGCTCCCTTGGGCGAGCGACGGACGATGGTGCCGCCGGCGAGCGCCGCCATCACGGCGTCGAGGGCGGCGCCCTGCTCGCCCTGGTGCTTCGCGGCGAACGCCATCGCCTCGCCCCGTCCCCAGCTGCCGTTGTGGTTGCCGTCGGCCTCGGTCGCGAGCCGGTGGATCTCGCCGGTGAGCTGGGACAGCGCGTCGTGCTGGCGGGCGTCGTCCTCGAAGCCGCCGCCGGGCTCCAGCAGCCAGTCGAAGGTCGCCTTGATGACGGTCGCCAGCCCCTGGTCGGGCAGGGCCACGCGCGCGGGTTCGATCGCGGCGGCGATGTCGGCCACCACGCGGCGGTGCCGCAGGATCTCGTCGCTCGCGCCGCAGTAGGTGCGGCTGAGCCGGTCGAGCTCGTGCAGGTCGAGGACGATCTTCGTGCCGGCGCCCTTCCCGTGCGCGGGTCCGTGGCCCTGCCCGCCGTGCTTGCCGTCGTGCTTGCCGTCGTGCTTGCCGCCCTTCGCCAGGCCGTCGTGCGTGCCGACCGTGGCCCGGGCGCGGGTCAGGGCGGGGCCGCTCGCGACGCCGTGCCAGGTGCCCCAGGGCGACGCGGCGACCGCCGCGGCGGTGGTCGCCGGCGCGGCGCTCGTCGCGAGGCTGTGGCGCACCTTGGCGTAGCTGTCGAGCCGCAGGGTCGCGACGGTCTCACGCATGCCGACCTCGTAGCTCGGGTAGGTCGCGACGCCGGCCGAGTTCATCGAGCCGTAGCGGCCGTGCGCCATGGTCGTGTTGAGCGGGTTGAACCGGGCGCCGTTGTGGAAGTGACCGCCCTCGGCGTACTCCCACGCGACGATCGCGGTGACGTTGTTCTGGTTGACCTCGTAGCCCATGCGGGTGAGGAGGTCCTTGGCCCACGAGTACTCGCTCATGCCGGTCATGACCGGGCCGCCGGCTTCGACGCGGGGACCTTGACCTCGGCGGCCTGCTGGATCAGCGTCAGCAGGTGCCGGAGGACGTCGTTGTGCTGGTGCAGCGCGTCGTGGTGGGCACGGGCCTGCGCGCGGAACCGGTCCGCGGCGGGCCCCTGCCAGGTGAGGTGGTCGCGCGCCTGGTCGACGGCGACACCGGTGTCGTGCACGGCGGCGATGCGGTATCGCAGGCTGTGCTCGGCGTGCTCCCATACCGCGGCGTACGGATTCTTGGCGACCATCGTCGTCCTCCCGCCCTGTCGCGCGACCGGGGTGGTCGCTGCCCTCTCCGAACGAGTCTCGTCATCGCGCCGCCGGCGCGGAATCGGAAGGGCTACCCAAGGCCGGACGCCTCATTGCGGCGGGTAGACGCACCCCAGCGGTTCGTCGTAGGAGGTGCCGGGGACGTCGCTCTTCTTCGTGGTGCCCCGCACGATGTCGAACTGGATCGTGTCGTTGTCGATCTTGTTGCTGATGCGGAACAGCCAGACCGTGCCCCAGCTGCAGGTGTCGCCGTCGGGCGGCAGCACGTCGCCGGCGTTGCGCGTGTTGGCCTGGGACATGCAGCCGGCGGGTGCGCCGTGGGAGTACAGGATGTTGTTCTGGTAACCCGAGCAGGTGCCGGTGTTGGTGAACTCCTTCAGCGGCCAGTCGGGGCTGTAGCTGCCGGCCCGGTACACCGAGCCGACCGGCCCGTCCAGGGCGTAGTTCGGCGGCACCGGATCGCCCTCGGCGACCAGGATGCGCACGACGCCCGTCCCGGAACCCGTGGTGCGGTGGTACTTGTTCAGCACGACCGTCGGCTTGTCGGACTGGTAGAGCGTCACCGTCGTGTTGATGCCGGCGGTCGCGCCGCCCTGCGGGCTCTGCCCGTTGACCTGCGCCACGCGGTTGGGCTGGTACTCGAGCCTGCACTCGAAGCCCGCGCTCTGCACCGCCTGGCAACCCTGGCTCGGCTGCTGACCCACCACGTTCGGCACCTGGGCCTGGTCGCCGTAGGCCACGATCACGACGGTCGTGGCGTCGCCCACCTGGTAGCGGCCGGGCTGGCGGTCGTTGCCGTTGCCGTCCTGCATCGCGGCCACCTTGCCGACCCAGTCCGGGTGCGCGCCACCGTCGACCGCCGGGACCCGCTGGTCGGACAGGACGCAGCGGAAGCGCTGGGCGCACTCCTCGACGGCGGTCTGGGCGTCGTTCGGGTAACCGCCGCGCCGGAGCGTGTAGTCCGCGAGGTCGGCGTCGGCGGTGTGGACGGTCAGCGAGACGCGGTGCCCCGAGCCCGGGGTGAACGTCGCGTTCCCGGCCGGCTTCTGCTCGTACACCTCGTTCGCCGCGTCGGGCTCGGACTTCGGCGCCGGGTCCCCGTCCTTCGTGGTGCACTCGACGGTGACCGGCTGCCGGTCGGGCAGCTGCAGCGAGAGTTCGCGCAACCGGTCGCACGCCTTCGTGCCCTTGGTGCCCGAGAAGTCCGGCATGCGGAAGGAGCCGCGGTAGCGGACGGCGACGGTCGAGTTCGTGGCCACCTGCTGCCCGCTCGGCGGGTCGGTGCCGGTCACGGCACCGAAGTCCTCGATCTGCTCGGCAGGCGTATCGGCCGTGGTGCGGCACCGCAGGCCGGCCAGCTCGATCGCGTGGCAGGCGTCGGCAGGGGTGTCGTTCGCGACGTCGGGCACCGCGGGCTTGCCGACGTAGATGACGGTGACCGTCGAGCCCTCGGCGACCTTGGCGCCGGCCCGCGGTGAGGTCTCGACGACGGTGTCGCTGTCCTTAACGGTGACCTCGCGGCTCACCGCGGAGCAACGCAGGCCGAGGTCCGCCAGCTGCGAGCAGGCGACGTCGCGGTAGACGCCGTCGGGGAAGTGCGGCACCTGCACGTATCGGGGAGCCGTGCTGCCACCGCCCCGCGACGGCGGGTTCGTCCGGTCCTTGCCCCGGCGCCCCTCCCCGCCGCGGTCCCGGGTCGGGCTGCTCGAGCCGCCGGAGCGGCTCGGCGGCGTGCCGGCCGGCGGCGTCGTGCTGGTGGGCGACTGCGGCGATCTGGTCGGCGGCGGCTTGCGGGTGTCGTCCTGGACGCCGTTGCCGGGTCCCTTGTCGACGCGGTGCTGACCGGTGTCGTCGAGTTGGACGAGCCGCTGCGCGTACTGGTCGTTCGCCCAGAGCTTGCCGCCGGCCACGAACAGGTCGAACGTCGGCTGCGTCCCGGGCACCGTGAGCTGCGTGCGCTCGACCCGCTTGGTCGCGACGTCGACGACGACGAGCTTGTGGGCGGCGTAGTCGGGGACGTAGACCTTGCCGCGGTACTCGACCGGTCGGCCGAGGCGGTGGTCGGCGGTGGGGAGGGTGACGAGGTCGCCGACGCCACCGGTGCGCGGGTCGACGATGGCGAGCAGCCGCGAGGAGACGACGAGGACGTGCTCCCCGGAGCCCTGCGAGGAGCCCACCAGGACGTGACCGTCGCTCCCGGGCGCCGCGCCCTGCACCGCCGCCACCCGGCGTCCGGACGTCCCGTCCAGCGCGACGACGTCACCGACGGTCGTCACGAGGTAGGCCTGCGAGCCCGCGACGGTGAGCGATCCGTTGCGCGCGTTGTCGACGTCGACGCGGTGCACGCTGCGGTCGCGGTCGACGCGCACCAGCGTGCCCTCGCGGGTGAGGACGAACAGCGAGCCGGCCGGGCCGGGCGCGGCGTCGTCGGGCCGGCCCGCCACGGCGACCGGAGCGCGGGCGACGCCCTGCTCGAGCGGTCGGACGGCCGAGCCGTCGTAGTCGACGAGCCACGCGCCCTTGCCCGACGAGACGACGTCGGACGGTTCGGTGACGGTGGCGCGCTTCGGCCGGACCGTCGCGGTCGGGGTCATGGTGCCGCCGTCGACGGTGGTCACGACCCCGGTCTTCTGGTTCACCGCGACGACCTTGTCGCCGGGCACCGCGCGGACGCGCAGGGCCTCGCCCGACGTGGCGAGCGCGGCGCGCGAGGTGGCGTCGAGCGTGCGCGACTCGCCGTTGACGTGGGAGACGGTGGAGCCCTTGGTGACGTAGGCCGAGCCGTCCTGCAGCGCCGCGTGGGCCACGGTGTAACCCGCGCCCAGGGAGGCCGCGAGACCCGCACTCACGGCCGCGACGGTCACCAGGACACCGGCTGCCCGTCCTGATCGGCGGGTCCGCACGCGAGCCAGTCGCACCGGCCTCGACCTCCCACCCACCTGTACCCGACCGCGGGGAACCGCGATCCTGCGGTTAAACGACCGCCACAGTAGACAGTGACCCACAGACCGCACGGAATAGGGAACCCTCCCCACCATGACCGACGAGCTCCCCGGCCAGGCCGAGCCCGACGAGGCCGAACCGATCACCGTCCGTATCGACTCGACTACGCACCGTGTGCAACCCGGTGTGGAGTTCACCTTCGGCCGCGCCGCCGGCTGCACGGTGTGCCTCGACGAGACCGATCTGGCGGTCTCCCGCCTGGCCGGGCGCGTCGAGCGCGACAGCGGGCTGTGGTGGGTCGTCAACGCCAGCGCGTCCCGCTCGCTCGGGATCGTGGACGAGTACGGACTGCGCAGCGTCCTGCCGCCCGGCCGGCGGCGCGCGGCGGAGGGACCGATCCGGGTCCTCGTCGACGGGCAGGAACGCAGCTACGAGCTGTTCGTGGAGGTGTCACCGCCCGCCGACGTCCCCGGGGTCGACGACGGGACGCCCGCCGCGGGACAGCCGACGACGATCGGCGAGGAGGTCGTCGTGAACCCGGCCGACCGCGCCGCCCTCATCGCGCTGTTCGCCGGCTACCTGGAGGAGGGCACCCGCTACGACCCCAACCCCAAGTCCTACGCCGCCGCGGCCGCCCGGCTGGGGTGGCCCCGCACGACGTTGGTCAAGCGCATCGAATACCTGCGGGCGCGGCTGTCCAACGCCGGCGTGCCCAACCTGACCGGGCCCTTCGCGTTGAACAACCTCGCCGAGTACGCGCTCACCACCGGCCTCGTGACGCGAGAGGACCTCCCGCTGCTGCGCGGGCAGGGTTGACGGCCACGCTCGCCGCTGGGGAGGGTTTCCGATTCCGGGCCGGCCGCGGCCTCCCTAGCGTCGGAGCGGCACGGCGGGAACGGCCCGCCCGCAGTCGAGGAGCACCTCATGATCAAGGCAGACCTTCCCCAGCTCGAGAGCCTCTCCCGCCGTCTCGGCGTCTGCAGCGGCGACGTCAGCGACCTCAAGGCCAACCTCTCGGCGCTCATCAACGGCACCGACTGGGAGGGCGGCGCCGCCTCCCGCTTCCGCGAGGCGTGGGAGTCGCAGTTCCGCCCGGCGCTCGACCAGATGTCCGCGGCGCTCACCGACGCGGGCCAGGAGGTCAACGCCCGCAAGCTGGCCCTGGACCGCGCCGGCAACTGAGTCCGACCGTCCGGCCGGGCCGGAGCGACGTGGGGAGCGCAGAACCGTGGAGCTGGAGTTGACCGTCGTCGCGGCCGACGAGCGCCGCGACGTCACCGTGCGGCTGGGCGACGCCACCACCGTCGCCCAGCTGCGGGCCGCACTCGCCCCGGCCGCCCCACCCGGCGGGTCGGGCGGCCTGTGGCTCGGCCACCACCTCGTCCCGGACGCCGAACCGGTCTCGACGGCGGTCGCGGCGGGCCTGCGCAGCGGCGCCGTCGTCGGGCTGGACGGGCCGGTGGGCGCACCCCCCGCCGCCGAGGGTCCCGTCGTCGTCGCGGCCGTCGGCGGGCTCGCCGCCGGGACGAGCAGCGCGCTCGGCCCCGACCGGGTGCTCGAGGCCGGCCGCTCCCCCGCCTGCGGCCTGCGGCTGCGCGACCCCGAGGTCAGTCGCCGGCACGCCGCGTTCCGCCTGGGTCACGGCGTGCCCCGCCTGGAGCTGCGCGACCTCGGCTCGCGCAACGGGGTCGGGCACCACGGCAGCCGGCTGCCTGAGTTCGCCGACGTCGACCTCGGCGAGCCGCTGCGGCTCGGCGAGACCGTGGTCGAGGCCCGCCCGGTTCGCGCCGTGGCCGCGGATCTCACCGACGACCCGGTGTCGGCCACCCGGGCGTTCAACCGACCGCCGCACCTGGAGACGCCCCGCCGGCCCGTCACCCTGGTCGAGCCCGCCGAGCCGAAGAAGCCCGGCGGGTTCCGCATGCCCTGGATCGCTGCCCTGGCCCCGCTCGTGCTGGGCGGCGTGATCTTCGCGATCTTCCCCCAGTACGGGGCGTACCTGGTCATCATGATGCTGCTCTCGCCGATCATGCTCGTCGCCAACGCCGTGTCCGAACGTCGTGGCGGCAAGAAGAGCTACGCGGCGCAGCTGCGCGACTTCCGGACCGACACCGCGCGCTATCGCGAGGAGCTCGCGGCCGCCGTGCGCGGCGACGAGCGCGAGAGCCGGGCGGCCGCCCCCGATCCGGCCGAGCTGATCCGCCGCGGCGTCACGCCGGACGCCGCGCTGTGGCAGCGCCGCCGTCGCGGCGAGCGCTTCCTCTCGCTGCGGGTGGGACTGACGGACCGGGCCGCCGCCGTGACGTTGCAGCGGGCCGGGAGCGACGCCCCGGAACCGGTCGTGCCCGTCGTCCACGACGTCCCCGTCGAGATCGGCCTGCGGGAGGCCGGCGTGCTCGGCGTCGCCGGCCCGCGCGACGCACTGCTCGCCGCCGCCCGCGCGCTGGTGACGCAGACCGCGGTCCTGCACTCCCCCGGGGACGTGGGGCTGGTCGTGGTCACCGGCTCGGACACTCGCACCGACTGGGAGTGGACCGGCTGGCTGCCGCACACGCGCCCGACGTCGGACGCCTTCGCGTGTCGTCGGCTGGTGGCCGTCGACGGCGACCAGGCCGCCGCGCGGATGGCCGAGCTGCTCCGCCTCGTCGACGAGCGCACCGCCGAGCAGCGCGCGCGGCTGTCCGGCGGCCCACCGCCGCGGCGGGCGGTGGTGGTCGTGCTCGACGGCGCGCGCCGCATGCGCGCGGTACCCGGCATCGCCCGGCTGCTCGCCCACGGCCCGGCCGTCGGGGTCTACGCGATCTGCCTGGACGCCGACGAGACGGCGTTGCCCGACGAGTGCGGGGCGACCGTCGTCGCCGCGACGCCGACGGGCAGCCGCGCGACCGTGCGGGTCAGCGGCCGGGCGCCGGTCGAGGACGTCCTCGTCGACGGCTGCGGACACGCCGACGCCGAGCGCGTGGCCCGCTCGCTCACCCCGATCCACGCCCTCGGCGACGGTGACGCCGAACGCGAGCTGCCCGACCGGGTCCGCTTCACCGAGCTCGCCGGACTCGACGTGGTGGGCACGAGCGACGCGGGCGGCACGGGCGGCGCGGTCGCGGCCGACGCGGTGGCGCGGCGGTGGGCCACCGCACCCGGCGGCCGCTCGTCGCGCGCGCTGCTGGGCATGGCGGCGGGTGAGCCGGTCGTCGTCGACCTCGTCAAGGACGGCCCGCACGGACTGGTGGCCGGTACCTCCGGCTCGGGCAAGTCCGAGCTGCTGCAGACGTTCGTCGCCTCGCTCGCGCTCGCCAACCGGCCGGACGCGCTCAACTTCGTGCTCGTCGACTACAAGGGTGGGTCGGCGTTCGCCGCGTGCTCGGAGCTGCCGCACTGTGCCGGCCTCATCACCGACCTCGACGGCCATCTCGTGACGCGCGCGCTCGACTCCCTGTCCGCCGAGCTCAAGCGGCGCGAGACGCTGCTCGCGGAGGCCGGCGCCAAGGACATCGCCGACTACTGGGCCCGCACCGGCGCCCGGCTGCCGCGGCTGGTGATCGTGGTGGACGAGTTCGCCTCGCTGGTCGAGGAGGTGCCCGACTTCGTGCCCGGTGTCGTCGGCATCGGCATGCGGGGCCGATCGCTCGGCGTGCACGTCGTGCTGGCCACCCAGCGGCCGGGCGGGGTCGTGTCGGCCGACATGCGGGCGAACCTGAACCTGCGCATCTCGCTGCGGGTCACCTCCGACGCCGAGTCGACCGACGTCATCGAGACCCCCGCCGCGGCGCGCATCCTGGCCAAGCAGCCCGGCCGCGGGTACGTCCGCACCGGGCACGGCGAGCTGACCGCGTTCCAGGCCGCGCGGGTCGGCTGGCCACTGCCGGCCGACGACGCTCCACCCGACGACGCCGTCGACACGACCCCGACCGTCACGCCCCGCCCCTTCGACCTGCTCGGGCAGGCGCCCGAGCAGATCGTGACGACGGACGTCGACACCCACGGCCGGACCGACCTGACCGAGATCGTGCGCGCGATCCGGCGGGCCTCCGCGGCCGCCGACGTCGAGCTGCCCCGCCGCCCCTGGCTGCCGCCGCTGCCGGCCGAGGTGCCGGTCGACCTGCTGCCCGCCGTGCCGCGGGTGACGACGAGCGCCGTCCTGGGCCTCGTCGACCGGCCGGCCGCCCAGGCGCAGGACCCGTTCGCCCTCGACCTCGACCGCACCGGCCCGGTCGTCGTCGGCGGCGCGGTCCGCTCGGGGCGTTCCACCGCGCTGCGCACGCTCGCGGGCTCGCTGGCCGACGCGGCCTCGCCCGCCGACGTGCACCTCTACGTCCTCGACTGCGGCAACCACGCCCTCGCCGCCGTCGCCGGCTTCCCGCACACCGGCGCGGTCGTCGACGGGGCGGACGAGGCGCGCACCGAACGGCTGTTCGCGATGCTGGCCGAGGAGGTCGCCCGGCGGCAGCGCATCTTCGCCGGCGGCGGCCACGGCTCGCTCACCGAGCAGCGCGCGGCGGTGGCGGTCGAGGACCGGCTGCCGCATGTCGTGCTGCTGCTCGACCGGCTCGAGTCGTTCGTCAACCGCTACGAGGAGCTGAACAACGGGGTGCTGCTGGACCGGCTGGAGACCCTGCTGCGCACCGGACCCGCCGTCGGCGTCACCTGCGTGCTCGCGTCCGACCGCACCGGTCTGACCCACCGGCTCGGCTCGGCCGTCGCCGCCCGCCTCGTCCTCGCGCAGGCGACGCCCGAGGACCTCGTCTACTTCGGCGTCGACGCGCGCGCCGTGCCGAGCAGCATGCCGCCCGGCCGGGCGATCTGGACGCCGACGGGCGAGGAGGTGCAGGTCGCCGTCCTCGGTGCCGACCCGTCCGGCACGGCGCAGCTCGCCCGGCTGCGCGAGCTCGGCGCGGAGCTGACGCGTCGGTGGGACGGGTTGCCCGCCGCCACGCGGCCGCAGCGCCTGGACCCCCTGCCCGTGGAGATCGGCACCACCGAGCTCGAGTCGCTGCGAAGCGTCGCGCGTCCCGGCGGTCCCGCCGTCGTCACCGTCGGCGTCGGCGGCGACCACCTCGGCCCCGTCGACGTCGACGTGGCCGAGCTCGGCGGCAGCTTCGTGGTGTGTGGACCGGCCCGGTCGGGCCGCTCGACCGCGCTGCTGGCGATGGTGCGCTCGCTCGACGGCACCGTGCCGGTGCTGGTCGCCGCCCCCCGGCCGTCACCGCTGCGGGAGCTGGCCGGGCCGCACGTCACCGTCCTCGTCACCGACGTCGCCGCCCGGCTCGCGGCGGCCCTCGACGGGGGCGACGGGGCCGACGGGGCCGACGGGGCCGACGGCGGACCACGCGTCGTCGTGGTCGACGACGCGGAGCTGCTCGACGACCACGCCCTGCAGCCCGTCCTGGAACGCTTCGTCCGCGGCAGCCGGGACACCGGCTCGGTGCTGCTGGCGGCCGGCACGACCGACGACATCCTGCTCAACCGCTACCGGGGATGGCTCGCGACCGCCCGGCGTGAGCGGTGCGGGCTCATCCTCAACCCGGCCAGCCACGTCGACGGCGAGGTGTTCGAGGTCAAGCTCCCCCGCTCGACGGCGGGAGGCTGGCCCACCGGGCGGGCGCTGCTCGTCCGGTCCGGCGCCACCAGCATCGTCCAGGTGGCGGTACCGGACGCCGCCGCCCGCGAGGCGCGGAGCTGAGCGGACATGCCGCGGATCCTGGGTACTCTGACGCGCAATCCGACCGGGTCGGCCCCGGACGGCGACGGGAGGGTCGTGGACGCAGCCACCGGAGAGCAGGCCCAGGTGCCGCTCCCGATCGGCTGGGCCGCAGTCGGCCCCGCGCCGGACGACTCGCCGCGAACCGGCGTCGTGACGGTGCGTGTCGTCGGCGTCGACGGGGCGTCCGGCTGGCTCGTCACCACCACCGGCGACGTCGGCAACGCCGTCCGGCGCCGGCTGCGCGGCGAGCAGCCCGCCCTGGACGACGTGGTGCGGGTGGCCGCGGGACGCCCCGGCGGGGCGGCGCTGCTGCCGTGGCTCGAGTACGGCGACCCGAGGGCGGTGCGGCCGTACCTGGTGTCGGGCCGGCCGGGCGCCACGCTCGCCGACGAGCTGGGTCGCGGTCCGCTGCCGGCGGCGCAGGTCGTCACCGACGCCCTCACCTGCATCGACGCGCTGCGCGTCCTGCACGAGCTGGGTCGTCCGCACGGCGGGATCGCGCCGCAGACCCTCCACCGCGACGGGACGACGGTGCGGGTGTCGAGCCCGCTGCCGCCGGCGCTGGCCGAGATCCGGGCGCTCGCGGGCGGCACCGGCCACGAGCCCCCCGAGGTGTTGCGCGGCGGCGTGCCCGATGTCGCGGCCGACGTCTTCGCCCTCGCCTCCACCTGTTGGACGTTGCTGGCCGGCCGCCCTCCGTTCGGCCCGGCGAACGACCAGCTCGCCCGGCTCACCGCGGCCGAGCCACCGCCGCTCGCGCGCCCCGACGTGCCCGCGGCCGTGCAGGACGCGCTGCGCACCGCCCTGTCGCCCGAGCCCGCCCGCCGCCCCGACCTCGCGACGCTCGCGCAGGCGCTGCGGATCGCCGCTGCGCCCGCTGCGCCCGCTGCGCCCGCGGCGCCCGCGGCGACGTCGACGGCCGTGCCGGCCGCCGGGTCCGCTCGGACCGACAGCGCGAGCACCCACAGCGCGAGCACCCACAGCGGGAGCAGCCACAGCGCGAAGATCGACGGCGTCGGACGCGACGAGCGGCAGGACACCCTGGCCCCGACCCGGCCCGTCGCCGACACCGGCCGCCCGCTCGGCAGCCGCTACCTGCTCGACGCGCTGATCGGGCGCGGCGCCACCGGGCACGTGTGGCGCGGTCACGTCCGCGACGGCGGCGGCGCGGTCGCGGTCAAGCTGCTGCGTTCCGAGCTCGCCGAGGACCCCGAGGTCGTGACCCGGTTCATGCGCGAACGGTCGGCGCTGATGCAGATCTCGCATCCGTTCCTCGTCGCGGTGCACGACCTGGTCGCCGAGGGCGGCGCCCTCGCGATCGTCATGGACCTCGTCGACGGCCGCGACCTGCGCTCCGTGCTCGCCGGCGGAGCGCTGCCGCAACCGCAGGCGGCGCGGCTGCTCGCCCAGACGGCGGCGGCGCTGGCCGCGGTACACGCCGCGGGGTTCGTCCACCGCGACCTCAAGCCGGAGAACGTGATCGTCGAGGGCAGCGGCGCCGGGTCCCGCGCCCGACTCACCGACTTCGGCCTGGCGCGCGCGGTCGAGCCGTCGGTGCTGACGCGGGCGACGCAGCTCGTGGGAACCCCCGCCTACGTCGCGCCCGAGGTCGTCGCCGGCCGCGACCCGTCCCCGGCCGTGGACGTCTACGCGCTGGGCATCACCGCCTACGAGCTGCTGGCCGGCCGGCGCCCGTTCGCCGGATCGTCCACCGCCGCGCTGCTGCGCGCGCACCTCGACGAGGACCCGACCCGCCCGGACGGCCTGACCGACGAGATCTGGCAGCTGGTGGCGAGCTGCCTGGGCAAGGAGCCGGCGAGCCGGCCGGCCGCCGCCGCGCTCGCCGCGGCGTGGGAGCGCGTCGCGCGTGGCGAGGCGCCCGGCGTCGTCGCGCCGGCGACCGGTGCTCCCCCCACTCCCGTCACTCCCGCGGTGCCCGGGGTGATCGAGACGCCGCTGCGCACGACGTCGCCCGCCACCGGGGCCGGACACGTGGAGCCGGACCCCGCGCCGGCGGCGCTGTGGAGCTCGACCGGGGTGCAGCAGACGAGCACCGCGGCCCGCCCGTTGGGCGCGCGCCACGTCGACCCCGAGCCCGACCGTCGCCGCCGCACCACGCTGTGGTGGGCCCTGGCGGCGGTGGTCGTCCTGGGCTTCGGCGGCGGTTTCGCCCTGTTCGCCCTCCAGCGCGACGACCCGGCCGTTACCCCGGAGTACGAGCCGTACCCCCTCGCCGCGTCCGTGCGCTACGAGAACGCGGTGCCGAGCGTGCACTGGACGCTGCCGGCCCGCGTGGCCGGCGACCGTTCCGAGGTGATCATCACCGTCTTCGGCAAGGCCGGCGCGCGGCAGCTCACCCCGCGGGGCCTGCCCCCCGGGCAAGGGGTCTTCCGCAGCGCCAACCTCGGGAGAGGCGACTGCGTCGTCGCCTACGTCTACCGGCCGGTCACGGCACCGCCGAAGGGCGCGACGGCCACCCGAGCGTGCCTGCGCGCCGCCGCCACGTCCACCCCCTCCGGAAGCGAGAGCCCGTGAGCACACCGTCGTCCCCGTCGTCGCCGCCCTCCCTCGGCAGCGAGAACGTCGACTACATCGCGGAGTTCGCCGCGCGCGTCGGCGCCGGTGTCGAGACCGTCCTGCAGGGCAAGCGCGAGACGGTGCGGTTGGCCCTGGTGTGTCTGCTGGCCGGCGGCCACCTGCTCGTCGAGGACGTCCCGGGGACGGGCAAGACCTCGCTGGCCCGCGCGCTGGCGCAGAGCGTGAGCGGTACGAGCCACCGCATCCAGTTCACGCCCGACCTGCTGCCCACCGACATCACCGGCACGTCGGTGTGGGACCAGCGCACGGCGACCTTCGAGTTCCACGAGGGCCCGATCTTCGCCAACGTCGTCGTCGCCGACGAGATCAACCGGGCCTCACCCAAGACGCAGTCCGCGTTGCTGGAGGTCATGGAGGAGTCGCGCGTGACCGTGGACGGGACCGGATATCCGGTGCCGTCGCCGTTCCTGGTCGTCGCCACCCAGAACCCGATCGACCTCGAGGGCACCTACCGGTTGCCTGAGGCGCAGCTCGACCGCTTCCTCATGCGCATCTCGGTCGGCTACCCCGCGCAGGACGTCGAGGAGCAGCTGCTGCTGCAGCGCGCGGCGGGCCCGACCAAGCCGGTGCCGGCGATCGCGTCCCTCGACCAGGTCCGGTGGATCCAGGAGGCCGTGGCCCGGGTGCACGTCGCCGCGCCCATCGCCGGGTACATCACCCGGCTCGCCGCCGCGACGCGGCAGGCGCCGGGCCTGCGACTCGGCGTCAGCACACGCGGCTCCCTCGCCCTGCTGCGCGCGGCCCAGGCCTACGCGGCGTGCGAGGGCCGGCACTACGTCGTGCCGGACGACGTCCGGATCGTCCTGCCGCACGTGGTCACGCACCGGCTGGTGCTGACGGCGCAGGCCGAGGTGCGGGGCACGACCGCCGACGGCGTGCTGGCCGAGACCATGGCCGCCGTGCCCGTCCCGGACGCCCCCGCGGCGAGCCGGTGAGCACGCTCCGGTGAGCGGCGCGACCCGGGGGGCCGGTCGACGCGGCGGCCGCCGTCGGGCGCCGCTGACCGGTGCCGGGTGGACGGTGCTGGCGACCGCCCTCGCACTCTACGCACTCGCGGCGGTCTTCGGCTACCGCCTGCTCGCCGTCTGCGCGGTCGGTCTCGCGGTCGTGCTCGTGCTGGCGGTGGCGTGGATCGTGGTGGGGCCCCGGGTCGACCTCACCCGCGGTGTCGACCCCGACCGGGTCTCGGTGGGCGAGCCGGCGCTCGGCCGGATCGACGTGCGGAACCGGTCGCGGCTGCCGTCGGTCCCGTTCGTCGCCGTCGACCGGGTGGGGCCGGACACCGTCGAGCTGCCGGTCGGGGTCCTGCCCGGCGGCGCGGCGCGGCCGGTCTACTACCCGATCCCGACGGTGCGTCGCGGCCGCGTCGAGCTCGGACCGCTCACCGTCGAGCGGCGGGACCCCCTCGGCCTGCTGCGCGCCGCGCGGCGCGTCGCCGCGCCGGCGCTGCTGTGGGTGCACCCGCGGGTGCACCCGGCCGCGACGCTGCCGGTGGGGGTCGTCCTCGACTTCGAGGCCCGTACGACCGCGAACGCCCGGCTCGGGACGCTCACCTTCTCCTCCCTGCGCGACTACGTCCCCGGCGACGACCCGCGCCGCATCCACTGGCGCACCACGGCCCGGGTCGGGCACCTCGTGGTCAAGGAGCACATCGACACCACCGAGCCCACCACGACGGTGCTGCTGGACAACGTGTCGCTCGCCGACGGCGTCACCTTCGAGCACGCCGTCGAGGTCGCCGCGTCGGTGTACCGCGCCGTCGAGCTCGAGGGGCGGCCCGTGCGGGTGCACCTCGTGCACGAGGAGAGCGTCCCCGACGCCGTGGACTCGCTCGACCTGCTCGCCGCCGTCGGCGTGCACCGGGACTCGCGCAGCGGGGTGCTCGAGCGCATCCAGCGGCTGCCCGGCGGCGGCGTCCTCGTCGTGGTGACCTCCGGTGACCCCGCGCTGCTCCCGCGGCTGGCCGACCAGCGGCGTCGGTTCAACCCTGTCGTCGTCGTCCAGCTCACCGGCGACCGCGACGCCACCCCCGAGGGCATGCACCGGCGGCCGGGCATGACGGTGATCTCCGCCCGGCACGCGCAGGACGCGGTCACCCGGTGGAACCACCTGGCCGGCGGGCAGTCCGAATGAGGGGCGCGGGGCCGTCCGGGGTGGTCCGTGGGTCGGTCCGGCTCGCCGTGCTCGGCCTGCTCGCGGCGGCGGCGGGGCTCGCGTTCGCGCCGGCCTTCGGCGGGCGCCTCGACCTCGGCGGCGGCGGCGGCGACATGGCCCCGGGGCTGCTCGTCGCGGCCGTGCTGGCCGGTGCGCTCGCCCCGGCCCTGGTCGTCGGCGCCGCCCGGGGGGTGGGGGCGAGCGCCGTCCTCGCCGCCGCGGCCGGGCTGCTCGTGGCGATCGGCGCGGTTGTGGCCGTGGCACGACCGGGCACGGCGGTGCTCGCCGGGCCCTTCCGGCTGCTCACGTCCGCGCTGCCCGCCGACCCCACCGGCCCCACGACGGCCGGGGTGGGGTTGCTCGTCGGCTTCGCCTCGTTGACCGCGTCGCTGCTCGCCGCGTACTCCCGGCACCGCGCGCTCGCCGTCCTGCCGGCCCTCGGCTGCCTGCTCGCCGCGCTGGCGGTGGACGCCGGGGTCGGCGCGCCCCCGACGTGGTACGCGGCGCCCGTGATCGTGCTCGTCGGCGCGACCCTCGCCGCGAGCCGCGGGCCGCTGCGGCCGGGGCGCGTCCTCGCCGCCGCCGTGGTGGTGGCCGCCGGCGCCCTCGTCGCGAGCGCGTTCGCCCCACACCTTCCCGCCGTGGACGCCCGCTCGGCCGACGCCCGCAACCTCGTCGCCCCGCCGCTGCGCCCGCGCAACGCGACCGACCCGATGCAGCAGTACCCGGCGTTCGCCCGCGGCGTCGAGACGGTGCGGCTGCAGGGGACGTCGTCGCGGCGGGTGCCGCGGTTGACGCTGGTCACGCTTCCCGACTTCACCGGACGCACCTGGACCGGCGACGCCCGTTTCCGGCGGGCCGGCCGGGTGCTGCAGGCGACGCCGCCACGGCATCCGGTGACCGTCGACGTCACCGCGACGAACCCGCGGGCGCTGAGCTGGCTGGTGCGTCCGGACCGGCCGACCGCACTCGACCGCGGCGACCTCGGCGTCGACGAGACGACGGGCGACATCGTGGTGCCGGGGGGCGTGGCCTATCCGACGCGCTACCGGATCAGCGGTGGCACCGAGACCACACCCACGCCGGTCCTGGCCGCCGATCATGCGGTACGACGCAGCGGACCGGTGTCGAGCGCGAGCGGCGTCGCGGTGCCGGCCGCGGTCACCGCCTTCGCGCGCCGCAGCGGGCGCGGCCCCGACTCGGTGCGGCTGCAGGGACTGCAGAACCTGTTGCGCACGGACGACTTCTTCGTGGACGACACCGACCGGGCCCCGAGCGGGAGCGGCTACTTCCAGATCCAGACGCTGCTGCAGGCCAAGGGCAGGCACCTCGGTACGAGCGAGCAGTACGCGAGCGCCTTCGCGGTGATGGCGCGTGCTCTCGGTTACGAGTCACGCCTCGTCCTCGGATTTGCGCCGCGTTACGCAAAATCAGGCCGGCAGTTCACCATCTCCGGCGCCGACGTGCAGGCATGGCCCCAGGTCCGCTTCGCCCGCGCGGGCTGGGTCTCCTTCGATCCCACCCCCACCCGCCCCGCGAGCGCCGCGAACCGCCGCCCCGCGCCCGCCGGTGCGAACCCGTCGGCGAGCCCGTCGACCACCCCGACCCCGAGCGTGCCGCCGACCACCCCGGCACCGCCGACACCCCGGCCGGACGCCGACCGCACGCGACCCGGCTCGGGCAGCACGCTCACCGTCGCCGGCGGCGCGGCGCTCGTGCTGGTGCTGCTGCTGGCCACGCCGCCCGGGGTCAAGGCCGGTCGCCGACGGCGACGTCGGCGCGCACCCGTGCCCGCCCACGCGATCCACGGCGCGTGGCGCGAGGCGGTGGACCGGCTCACCGAGGCGGGCCGGCACCCGCCGCGCGGCCGCACCACGAGCGAGGTCGCCGCGAGCGCGCCCCGGCCGGTGCGCGACGACGTGCGCGCCCTCGGCCGGCTCCTCGACCACGCGGGGTACGCCCCGGAGGCAGCGGGTCCGCAGGAAGCGGCGTCGGCCTGGCGTCTCGCCGACACGGTCGGCCGGCGGGTGCGTGCGGACCTCCCCGCGTGGCGGCGCGTGCGGGCTGCCCTCGACCCGCGACCGCTGCGCCGGCACGGTGGCCGACGCGGTCGCCGAACCTAGCCCAGGCGACGATCCGACGGTGTCACACGGCCCGTGTGCGGGCTGCACACGGCCCGTATACGGCCCGTACACGGCCTGCATACGGCCCGTCGGACAAATCCCGCGGAGCCGCCGCCGCGCTCGACGCCCGGGACGTCCGGACGCGCTAGGCGCCGCCGGGGCCGTCCTCGCCGAGCAGCCCGGCGAGGGCCCGCAACCGGCGGTACTGGGCCTCGCGCTCGGCTGCCTGCTGCTCGTCCTGCGTGCGGGAGGCGGCGGCACGGAGCAGCGCCTTCGTCTCGGCCGAGGCGTCGCGGCCGATGGCGAGCAGCGCCGTGACCGTCTGCTCGACCGCGGCGTCGAGCTCCGCGACCGGCACGCTGGCCGAAGCGAGGCCGACGCGCAGCGCCTCCTCGGCACCGACGCGCCGCCCGGTCAGGCACAGCTCCGCGGCGCGCGAGTAGCCGATCAGGTCGACCAGGCGCTTGGTGCCACCGAGGTCGGGCACGATGCCGAGCATCGGCTCGGCCATGCAGAACTGCACGTCGTCGGCCACGATGCGGATGTCGGCGCCGAGGGCGAGCTGGAAGCCGCCGCCGATGGCATGCCCCTGCACCGCGGCGACGCTGACGAGATCGGGCCGGGAGGTCCAGTCGAAGGCACGCTGCCAACCCTCGATGAGGCCGGTGGCCTCCTCGCGCGGCAGGCGCGGGATGCGCAGCAACCCCTGCGGGTGATCCGGCGAGACCAGCTCGCGGTCGAGCCCGGCCGAGAACGCGCGCCCCTCCCCGCGGAGGACGACGACTCGGACGGTCGCCGGCAGCTGGGTGCGCACGCGCGTCAGCTCGTCCCACATGACCGGTGACTGGCAGTTGAGCCGGTCGGGTCGCGCGAGGGTGATCGTCGCGCGGTCGGTGGTGTGCTCGACCCGCAGCCCGGCGGCGGGGTCGACCTCGAACGTCGTGGTGGTGTCGGTGGTGTCGATGCCCGAGAGCCTAGCGGGACACCACGGCCGCGGCCGGGACCGGCCGCCGGCACCTCATGAGGACTTGGTGACGCGCGCCTTGCCGTTCTTGCTCTTGCTGCGGGTGGCGCCGCCCCGGCCGCGCAGCGTCGTGCCCGACTCGGAGAGCACCCGGTGGACGAAGCCATACGAGCGACCATGGGTGTCCGCGAGCTCGCGGATGCTCTTGCCCTTGTCGTAGGCCTTGCGCAGGTCACTCGCGAGCTTGGTCCGCTCGGAGCCGGTGATGCGAGCGCCCTTCTTCAGCGCGGTCATGGCGTCCCCTTCGTGCGTGTCGTGAGAGCGCCAGTACTACTACCCCGCGCGCGGGGGCGACAAGATCATGCGGACGCGATCAGCACGGGTCGACGACGACGCCGGACCCAATGTCCCGATTGCCCCACGGGCCGATCGGGCAACCGGCTATTTCGTGCCAGTGGCGGGTGTCATCGATCAGCGCTTCGATCACACCGACCGACGGTAGCGGCTCACGGCGGGCGGGCGGACGGGCGAGCGCCGGGAGCGATCAGGCGAGCGTGATGAGATCGGTGAGCTCGGCGCTCCACTGGTCCTCGACGCCGTCGGGCAGCATGATCACCTTCTCGGGGGCCAGTGCCTCGACCGCGCCCTCGTCGTGCGTGACGAGCACGATCGCGCCGGCGAACGTGTGCAACGCGTCGAGCACCTGCTCCCGGCTGACCGGGTCGAGGTTGTTCGTCGGCTCGTCGAGCAGCAGCACGTTGGCCGCGCCGGTGACGAGCATCGCCAGTGCGAGCCGGGTCTTCTCGCCGCCCGAGAGCACCCCGGCCGGCTTGTCGACGTCGTCACCGCTGAACAGGAAGGCGCCCAGGATCTTGCGCAGCTCGGTGTCGTTGAGGTCGGCGCGCCCCACGCTGGACGCCGACGTGCGCATGTTCTCCAGGATGGTGCGGTCGTGGTCCAGCGTCTCGTGCTCCTGGGCGTAGTAGCCGAGCCGCAGCCCGTGCCCGGGCACGACCGCGCCGGTGTCGGGCGGTTCCAGGCCCGACAGCAGCCGCAGCAGCGTGGTCTTGCCGGCGCCGTTGAGACCCAGCACGACGACGCGGGCGCCGCGGTCGATGGCGAGGTCGACGCCGGCGAACACCTCCAGCGAGCCGTAGGACTTGGACAGCCCCTCGGCGGTGAGCGGCGTCTTCCCGCACGCCGCGGGCGCCGGGAAGCGCAGCCGGGCGACCTTGTCGTGCTGGCGCACCTCGGCGAGCCCGGCGGACAGCGCGGCGGCGCGGCGGTCCATCTGGTGCGCAGCGCGGGCCTTCGTCGCCTTCGCCCGCATCTTGTCCGCCTGCCGGGTGAGCGTCTCGATCTTGCGCTCGGCGTTGGCCCGCTCCCGCACCCGACGCTTCTCGTCGGCCTCGCGCTGTTTGAGATAGGTCTTCCAGTCGACGTTGTAGGCGTCGACCGCCGAGCGGTTGGCGTCGAGGTACCAGACCTTGTTGACGACGGCGTCGAGCAGCTCGACGTCGTGGCTGATGAGGATCAGCCCGCCGGTGTGCTGCTTGAGGAAGTCGCGCAGCCAGGTGATGGAGTCGGCGTCCAGGTGGTTCGTCGGCTCGTCCAGCAGGAGGGTGGTCGGCTCGGCCCCGGAGTCGGCGAACAGGATCCGGGCGAGCTCGACGCGGCGGCGCTGGCCGCCCGAGAGCGTCGACAGCGGCTGCGCGAGCACCCGGTCGGGCAGGCCGAGGTTCGCGCAGATGCGCGCCGCCTCGCTCTCGGCCGCGTACCCACCCAGCGCGGTGAAGCGCTCCTCCAACGACCCGTAGCGGCGCAGCAGCGCGTCGTCGTCCGGACGTTCGGCCAGGGCGACCTGTGCCTTGGCGATGTCGGTGACGAGCGTG
This sequence comes from Jatrophihabitans endophyticus, assembly GCF_900129455.1. Lineage (NCBI taxonomy): Bacteria > Bacillati > Actinomycetota > Actinomycetes > Jatrophihabitantales > Jatrophihabitantaceae > Jatrophihabitans > Jatrophihabitans endophyticus. The sequence goes on along the minus strand of NZ_FQVU01000003.1, from coordinate 890,265 downwards.
TCGAGGCCGCGGGCGGACAGCACGCGGTCGCGGGCCAGCACGGCGAGATCGCCGTCGCGGGGGTCCTGCGGCAGGTAGCCGACCGGACTCGTCACCTCGAGCCGGCCACCGTGGGGCAGCGTCTCGCCGGCGAGCACCCGCAGGCTCGTCGTCTTGCCGGCCCCGTTACGACCGACGAGGCCGATGCGGTCACCGGCCTGGACGCGCAGCGTCGTCGGCTCGAGCAGGATGCGGGCGCCGGCACGCAGTTCGAGGTCGTGGGCAGTGATCATGGTGGGGCTCCAGGCACGAGGGGGCGGCGGGCGATACGGACGGCGCGCGCGTCACCTCTCGGTCAGGATCACGGCATCGAGGATACCGTCACCGGGTGAAGTACAACGACTCCGCAGACCTCGACACGTCCGAGGTGTCCGACACCCGAGGCGGCGGCATACCCGGCGGCCGCGGCACCATCGCCGGCGGCGGCCTCGGTGTCGTGGGCGTGGTGGTCTACCTGCTCGTCTCGCTCCTCGGCGGGGGCGGCGACGCGTCGCAGGCGACGAGCGTCCTCGGCGGCCTCGGCAGCGACGGGCAGCCGGCGACGGCCGACAACCGAGACGTCCAGCGCGAGTGCCGCACCGGCGCCGACGCCAACCGCACGCTCGAATGCGCCGTCGTCGCCGACATCAACTCGATCCAGGACTACTGGACCGCGGCGTTGCCGGCCCTGGGCGCGCGCTACCAGGAGGCCGACACGGTGTGGTTCACCGGCGGCGTGTCGACCGGCTGCGGCACCGCCGACAGCGGCGCCGGCCCGTTCTACTGCCCCTCGGACGATCTGGTGTACATCGACCTGGACTTCTACGACCAGCTCAGGACGGACTTCGGCGCTGCGGGCGGGCCGTTCGTCAACGCCTACGTGCTCGCCCACGAGTACGGCCACCACGTGCAGGACCTGCTCGGCACCGAGGCCAAGGTGCGCACCCGCTCGGGCCCGAAGTCGGACTCGGTCCGCCTCGAGCTGCAGGCCGACTGCTACGCCGGCGTGTGGGCGAAGCACGCCACCGAGCCGACCGCGTCGGGGCCCGCGCTCATCACCGACATCAGCGACGAGGATCTCGCCAACGCGCTCGACGCCGCGAAGCGGATCGGCGACGACTTCATCCAGCGCAACCTCGGCGGCGGGAAGGTCGACACCTCCAGCTTCACCCACGGCACCTCGGCGCAGCGCGAGAAGTGGTTGCTGACCGGCTACCGCACCGGCGCGCCGTCGCGCTGCGACACCTTCGGCAGCGACGACCTCGGCTGACCGGATCCGTCGCCGGTGGGCGTGCCGCGGAACCGCCGGCGGTAGGCCGTCGGCGACAGCCCGACCGCGTCGCGCATACGCAGTCGCAACGCTGCCCCGGTGCCGAGGCCGGCGCGGCGGGCCACGTCGTCCACGGCCAGGTCGGTGCCCTCGAGCAGCCGGCGGGCGTGCTCCAGACGCTGCTCGGCGAGCCAGGTTCCCGGCGGCCGTCCCGTCTCGGCGCGGAACCGGCGGTTGAACGTCCGCACGCTCATGCGCGCCTCGGCGGCGAGCCGCGCGACGTCGATCGCCTCGCCGAGGTGGCCGAGCGCCCAGTCCCGGGCCGCTGCGGTGGAGTCCTGCGCGGGCCCGGGCAGCGGTCGTTCGATGAACTGCGCCTGTCCCCCGTCGCGCCAGGGCGGCACCACGCACTGCCGCGCGGCCCGGTTCGCGACCACGGTGCCGTGGTCGCGACGGATGAGGTGCAGGCACAGGTCGACGCCCGCCGCCACGCCGGCGGAGGTGAGCACGTCGCCGTCGTCCACGAACAGCAGGTCGGCGTCGAGGCGCACCTCGGGGTAGAGCGTGCGCAGTGCGTCGCCGTAGGCCCAGTGCGTGGTGGCGGGGCGGCCGTCGAGCAGACCCGCCGCGGCGAGGACGAACGCACCGGTGCAGATCGAGACGAGCCGGGTTCCGGGGCGGACGAGACGCAGCGCCGCGGCCAGCTCGGCCGGCACGATGCCCTCGTAGCGCGGCCCGTGGTAGCGGGTGCCGGGCACGAGCACGGTGTCGGCGGTGGCGAGTGCGCCGGCGTCGGCCGACGGCACGATGGCGTACCCCGACTCGGTGACGACCGGGTCGGTGGTGAGCCCGGCGGTGACCACGTCGTAGAGCGGCGCGCCCTCGTCGGTGACCGCGGCCCCGAACAGCTGCGGCGGGATGGTCGCGTCGAAGCCCACCACGGGCGGCAGCAGGAGCACGACGACCCGGTGCACGGACATGGCATGATTCTTTCACATAACGGCATTCCTGCCACTAGTTCGGGTCGGCCTGCGGCGGTGAGACTGACGCCATGAGCGCCCCCGGCCCCGCCGTGCAGCCGCCCGGCCTGCACGACCTCGACGTCCCCACGCCCGCCGCGGGTGACGGTGCCCGACGCGGCGTGCACCGGGGTTTCGTCGTCGCCGCGGTCACCTTCGTGACCCTGCTCGGGGCGGCGGGGTTCCGCTCCGTCCCGGGCGTCATGCTCGACCCGTTGCACCAGGAGTTCGGCTGGTCGCACGGCACCATCGGCGCCGCGATGTCGATCAACATGACGCTCTACGGCCTGATGTCGCCCTTCGCGGCGGCGCTGATGGAGCGGTTCGGCATCCGTCCGGTGGCGTGCGCGGCGCTCGTCCTCGTCGCGGCGGGGGCCGGCTCGACGGTGTGGATGACCGCGGCCTGGCAGCTGCTGCTGCTCTGGGGGCTGTGCGTCGGGGTCGGCACCGGGTCGATGTCGATGGCGCTCGTCGCGATCGTCACGGGCCGCTGGTTCGTGGCCCGCCGCGGCCTGGTCAGCGGGGTGCTGACCGCCGCGGGCGCGACCGGCCAGTTGATCTTCCTGCCGTTGGTCGCGGCGCTCACCGAGCACCACGGCTGGCGGCCGGCGTCGGTGACGGTCGCGCTCGCGGCGCTGGCCGTCGTCCCCCTCGTCGCGGTGCTGCTGCGCGACCACCCGCACGACCTCGGGCTGCGCGCCTACGGGGCGACCAACGCCGAGCCGGGCCCGCCGCCGCCCACCCGTTCGGGCAACAGCGCGGTGCTCGCGCTGACCGCACTGCGCGACGCGGCGCGCGTCCCGGCCTTCTGGCTGCTCGCCGGCTCCTTCGCGATCTGCGGAGCCACCACCAACGGGCTGATCGGCACCCACTTCATCCCGGCCGCCCACGACCACGGCATGCCGGCGACGGTTGCGGCCTCGCTGCTCGCGCTCATCGGCGTCTTCGACGTCGCCGGGACCATCGCGTCCGGCTGGCTGACCGACCGCGTCGACCCGCGGCTGCTGCTCGTCGGCTACTACGCCGGCCGTGGGGTGTCGTTGCTGCTGCTGCCGTCGCTGCTCGGACCCGACACCGCGCCCGGCACCTGGGTCTTCATCCTCTTCTACGGCCTGGACTGGGTGGCGACGGTGCCGCCGACGGTGGCGCTGTGCCGGGAGTTCTTCGGCGCGCGGGCGCCGATCGTGTTCGGCTGGGTCTTCGCGTCGCACCAGCTCGGCGCCGCCCTCGCCGCCTCGGGTGCGGGGCTGATCCGCGACCTGCGCGGCAGCTACGACCTCGCGTTCTACGTCGCCGCCGGCCTCTGCGCCGCCGCGGTGCTGCTGTGCCTCAGCGCGGTGCGCCCCGCTCGACCGGCGCTGCCGGCTCGCGGGCCGGCGTGACCCGCAGGTCGGCGCGTCGCGCGACGACGAACCCGCCGAACGGGATCACCGAGTCGGCGAGCACGACCAGCGTGGTGCGCGCGTCCCAGGGAACACGGCGGCGCACCTCGAACAGCGCCAGCGCGACATAGCAGAGGAACAGCACGCCGTGGACGGGGCCCATCACCTTCACGCCACCGGCCTGCTGCGGGTCGGTGCTGTACTTGACGATCGTCGCGACGATGAGCACGAGCCACGACAACGCCTCGACGGCGGCCACGATCCGGAAGGCCGTGAGGATCGTGCGGCCGGTGTTGCCGGTGGTTCCGGCACCGACGCGCTCGCTGCTGGTCATGTGAAGGCACTCTCCCCCGTGATCGACCGGCCCACGATCAGCGTGTTGATCTCGCGGGTGCCCTCGTAGGAGTAGAGAGCCTCGGCGTCCATGAAGGGCCGGGCGACGCCGTAGTCGAGGATGATGCCGTTGCCACCCATGAGCTCCCGGGCCCACCCCACGTTCTCGCGCAGCCGGGTGGTGCAGAACGACTTCGCGAGCGCGCCCTGCTCGTCGCGGAAGATGCCGTCGTCCTGCAGCTGCGCGCCGCGCGCGGCCATCCCCAGCGAGGCGGTGAGGTTGCCCAGCTGACGCGCCAGCAGATCCTGGATGAGCTGGAACCCGCCGATCGGACGTCCGAACTGCACGCGGTCGCGGGCGTACTGGGCGCTCACCTCGTACACGCCGGTCATCACGCCCACGGCGCTCCACGCGACCGACCCGCGGGTGTTGCGCAGCACCTTGTTGGTGTCGGCGAACGAGTTCGCCTCCTGCAGCCGGTTCGCCTCGGGCACGCGGACGCCGGAGAAGGTCAGGTCGGCGTTCTGCGTGATGCGCAGCGCCAACTTGTTCTCCATCTTGGCCGCCGCGAAGCCGGGCATGTCCTTCTCGACGACGAAGCCCTTCACCTGCTCGTCCGCGACGTCCTTGGCCCACACGACGATCAGGTCGGCGAAGGTGCCGTTGCCGATCCAGCGCTTCGCGCCGTCGATCACCCATTCGTCGCCCTCACGGCGCGCGGTGGTCTCCAACCCGCCGGCGACGTCGGACCCGCCGTGCGGCTCGGTGAGCCCGAAGGCCCCGATCTTCTCGAGCCGGCGCATCGGCGGCAGCCAGCGTTCCTGCTGCTCGGGCGAGCCGCAGGCGGCGATGCTGCCCATGGCCAGGCCGGAGTGCACGCCGTGGAAGGACGCGAAGGACGAGTCGATGCGCGACAGCTCGAGGCTGACGAAGCCCGACAGCAACCGGCGTCGCGCCGGCCGGTCGGTCATGTCGATGGACAGCCCCATGAGATCGAGCTCGGCCAGCAGCGGGATCAGCTCGTGCGGGAACTCGGCGCGCGCCCAGTGGTCGTTGACGACGGGCTCGAGGTTCTTCTCCAGCCAGTCCCGCAATCGCGCGAGCAGTTCGCGCTCGTCGTCGTCGAGCAGGCTGCGGTAGTCGAACAGGTCGGTGTCGACGTCGGCGCGGGCGCCGGGCACGGGTTCGGCCATCGGGCGTGCGTCAGACGTTGAAGCCGAGGGCGCGCAGCTGCTCGCGACCGTCGTCGGTGATCTTGTCCGGGCCCCACGGCGGCATCCAGACCCAGTTGATCTTCACCTCGGACGCGAGCGGCCGCGGGCCGCCGGTCAGCGCCGAGTGCGCCTGATCCTCGATGACGTCGGTCAGCGGGCACGCCGCCGAGGTGAGCGTCATGTCGATGGTGATCGTCGTGCCGCCCTCGGCGGTCGCGACGTCGACGTCGTAGACCAGGCCGAGGTCCACGACGTTGATGCCGAGCTCGGGGTCCACGACGTCGCGCATGGCCTCGTCGACCTCGTCACGGGACGGAACCGCGGGTGCCTGGGTCATGACGTCTCCTTGTCCGGTGTCGCGGTCGTGCCGGCCCAGCCGGCCTCGGCCACGGCGCTCTTCATCGCCATCCAGCCCAGCAGCGCGCACTTGACGCGCGCCGGGTACTTCGACACGCCCTCGAACGCCACGGCGTCCTCGAGCTCGTCCTCGTCGGCGTCGTCCAGCTCGGCGGCGCCGCGCGACTGCATCAGCTGCAGGAAGCGCTCCTCGAGCGCGAGCGCGTCCGGCACCTGCTTGCCGGCGACGAGCCCGCTCATCACCGACGTCGACGCCTGGCTGATCGAGCAGCCCTCGCCCTCCCAGCCGAGGTCGGCGATGCGGCCGTCGGCGACCTTGACGCGCAGGGTGACCTCGTCGCCGCAGGTCGGGTTGACGTGGTGCACCTCGGCGTCGAAGTCCGCCGGCAGCCCGCGGTGCTGCGGATTCTTGTAGTGATCGAGGATGATCTCGCGGTACATCGACTCGAGCGGGACGCTCACGGTCCGAACATCTCCTTGACCTTCTCGATGCCGGCGACCAGCGCGTCGACCTCGTCGGTGGTGCTGTACACGCCGAACGAGGCGCGGGTGGTCGCGGGGATGCCGTAGCGCACGCACACCGGACGCGCGCAGTGGTGCCCGGCTCGGACCGCGATGCCGTCCTCGTCGAGCAGCTGCGCGACATCGTGCGGGTGGACGCCGGCGACGGTGAACGCGATCGTCGCGCCGCGGGACTCCGGGGTGTTCGGCCCGACGACCGTGACGCCCTCGACGGTGGCCAGCCGCTCCAGCGCGTACGTGACGAGCTCGTGCTCGTGCGCGGCGATGTCGGCCATGCCGATGTCGGTGACCCAGTCGATCGCCGCACCCAGCCCGATCGCCTCGGCGATCATCGGCGTGCCCGCCTCGAAGCGGTGCGGCGGGGCGGCGTAGGTCGTGCCGGTCATGTCGACGGTCTCGATCATCTCGCCCCCGCCCAGGAACGGCGGCAGTTCGGCGAGCAGCTCGTACCGGCCCCAGAGCACCCCGACGCCCGTCGGCCCGTAGAGCTTGTGACCGGTGAAGGCGAGGAAGTCGACGTCCAGCGCCTGCACGTCGACGGGCAGGTGCGGCACGGACTGCGAGGCGTCCAGCACGGTGAGCGCGCCGACCTCGCGGGCCCGGGCCACCACGCGCTCGACGTCGTTGATCGTGCCCAGCGCGTTGGACTGGTGCACGAACGCGACGACGCGGGCACGTTCGGTGATCGCCGACTCGATGTCGGCGAGCCGTCCCTCGTCGTCGATGCGGATCCACCGGAAGGTGGCGCCGGTGCGCTGCGCGAGCAGCTGCCACGGCACGAGGTTGCTGTGGTGCTCCATCTCGGTCACGACGATCTCGTCGCCCGGGCCGAGGCGGAAGCGGTCGGCACCGGGGAACGTCGTCGCGTTCGAGAAGGAGTACGCGAGCAGGTTCAATGCCTCGGAGGAGTTCTTCGTGAACACGACCTCGTCGCGGTTCGGCGCGTTCAGGAAGCGGGCGACCTTGTCCCGGGCGTCCTCGAAGGCGGTCGTGGCCTCCGAGCCCAGGGTGTGCACCGCACGCGCCACGTTGGCGTTGTGGCGGGCGTAGTGCTCGGTCATCGCGTCCAGCACCTGCTGCGGCTTCTGCGCGGTGTTGGCGCTGTCGAGGTACACCAGCGGCTTGCCGTGCACCTCGCGCGCGAGGATCGGGAAGTCCTTGCGGACCGCCTCGACGTCCAGACTCATCGTTGTCCTTCCACTTTTGGCGGCTCAGCGCAGCATGCTGCGTCAGGCCGCCAAAACCGGCGGGGTGGGGGTGTCAGGCGCTCGCCGTCTCGTTGACGCCGAAGCGGTGGTAGCCCTCGTTCTCCAGGCGGTCGGCGAGCTCCGGGCCGCCGGACTCGACGATCCGGCCGTCGAAGAACACGTGGACGAAGTCGGGCGCGATGTAGCGCAGGATGCGCGTGTAGTGCGTGATGAGCAGCGTGCCGATCCCCGTGTCGCGGACCCGGTTGACGCCCTCGCTGACGACCCGCAGCGCGTCGACGTCGAGGCCGGAGTCGGTCTCGTCGAGGATCGCGACCTTGGGCTTGAGGAGCTCCATCTGCAGGATCTCGTGACGCTTCTTCTCGCCGCCGGAGAAGCCCTCGTTCACGCTGCGGTCGGCGAAGGCCTTGTCCATCTCCAGCGCACCCATGGTGGCCGAGACCTCCTTGACCCACGTACGCAGCTTCGGGGCCTCGCCGCGGGTGGCGGTGGCCGCGGTGCGCAGGAAGTTCGACACCGAGACGCCGGGGACCTCGACCGGGTACTGCATGGCGAGGAAGAGGCCGGCCCGGGCCCGCTCGTCGACGGTCATGGCGAGCACGTCGTCGCCGTCGAGAGTCACCGAACCACCGGTGACGGTGTACTTCGGGTGCCCGGCGATCGAGTAGGCGAGCGTGGACTTGCCCGACCCGTTCGGGCCCATGATGGCGTGGGTCTCCCCCGACCGGACGGTCAGGTCGACGCCCTTGAGGATCTCGGTGCCGTCGGCCGACACGGCCACGGTGAGGTCCTTGATGACGAGTTCACTCATTGTCGTTGCTCTCGCTCTCCAGCTCTGGGGTGAATCCGAGGCGCGCCTCGATCGAGGTCATCAGCTGCCGCTGCAGGTCGGGCACGCCGATGCGGTCGATCACGTCGGCGAAGAACCCGCGCACGACGAGCCGGCGTGCCTCGTCCTCGGGGATGCCGCGAGACTGCAGGTAGAACAGCTGCAGGTCGTCGAAGCGTCCCGTCGCGCTCGCGTGACCGGCGCCGGCGATGTCGCCGGTCTCGATCTCGAGGTTGGGGACGGAGTCGGCCCGCGCGCCGTCGGACAGCAGCAGGTTGCGGTTCATCTCGTAGGTGTCGGTGCCGGTCGCGCTCGGCCGGATGCGGACGTCGCCGATCCACACCGTGCGCGCGGACTCGCCGAGCAGCGCGTTCTTGTACAGCACGTCGGAGGTGCAGTTGGGCTGCGCGTGGTCGACGAACAGCCGGGTCTCGAAGTGCTGGCCGTCGCCGGCGAAGGAGACGCCGAGCAGCTCCGCGTGACCGCCCGGGCCGGCGTAGCGCACCGTCGGCACGACGCGGACGACGGAGCCGCCGAGCGTCACGTTGACCATGCGGTACGTGGCGTCGCGGCCGACCAGCGCGGCGTAGGCCGACAGCTGGATCGAGCCCTCGTCGGCGTCGTTGACGCTGACGACGTCGAGCTGCGCGCCGTCGCCGACGATGAACTCGATGTTCGCCGCCACCTGGATCAGGCCGCGGTGGTCGAGCACGACGGTGGCCTTGGCGTGGGCGCCGATCTCGACGACGTGGTGCGTGTAGGACTTGCCGCGCACGCCCGTCCGCGTCAGGACGATGGGGGCGGCGAGCTCGGCCTCCTTGTCGACCGTGACGTGCAGGCCGCGGGAGGCGTGCGCCATCGCCAGCGCGCTCGGCCGGTCGACCGGCTCGAGGGCCGTTCCGAACGCCGTGAGCGTGCGCGGGTCGACGACCTCGACGTGGGCGCCCTCGGGCACCCGCTCGTCACCGACGATCTCGCCGTCGGGCTCGAAGGGCTCGAAGAACTCCCGCAGCTTCGCCAGCGGCGAGAAGCGCCAGTCCTCCTGCGCCGTGCTCGGGTCCGGGAAGTCCTGCGGGTCGCGCGAGGTGAACCGCTCCGCCGGGGACCCGGTGGGCTTCAGCAGTGCGGTCAACTCAGCCCACCGCTCCTTCCATCTGCAGCTCGATGAGCCGGTTGAGCTCGAGCGCGTACTCCATCGGCAGCTCCCGGGCGATGGGCTCGACGAAGCCACGCACCACCATCGCCATGGCCTCGTCCTCGGACAGCCCGCGGCTCATCAGGTAGAACAGCTGGTCCTCGCTCACCTTCGAGACGGTGGCCTCGTGGCCCATCGACACGTCGTCCTCGCGGACGTCGACGTAGGGGTAGGTGTCGGAGCGGCTGATGTCGTCGACGAGCAGCGCGTCGCACTTGACGGTCGACGCGCTGTGGTGCGCGCCCTTGTTGACCTGCACGAGGCCGCGGTAGCTGGTGCGACCACCGCCGCGCGCCACCGACTTGGAGATGATCGTCGAGGACGTGTGCGGCGCGAGGTGCAGCATCTTGGCGCCGGCGTCCTGGTGCTGGCCCTCGCCGGCGAAGGCGATCGAGAGCACCTCGCCCTTGGCGTGCTCGCCGGTCATCCACACGGCCGGGTACTTCATCGTGACCTTGGAGCCGATGTTGCCGTCGACCCACTCCATGGTGGCGCCGGCCTCGGCCTTGGCCCGCTTGGTGACCAGGTTGTAGACGTTGTTCGACCAGTTCTGGATCGTCGTGTAGCGGCAGCGGCCGCCCTTCTTCACCACGATCTCGACGACGGCCGAGTGCAGCGAGTCGGACTTGTAGATCGGCGCGGTGCAGCCCTCGACGTAGTGCACGTAGGCGTCCTCGTCGACGATGATCAGCGTCCGCTCGAACTGGCCCATGTTCTCGGTGTTGATGCGGAAGTAGGCCTGCAGCGGGATCTCGACGTGCACGCCCTTCGGCACGTAGATGAACGAGCCGCCCGACCACACCGCGGTGTTGAGCGCCGCGAACTTGTTGTCACCGGACGGGATGACGGTGCCGAAGTACTCCTCGAACAGCTCCGGGTGCTCCTTGAGCGCGGTGTCGGTGTCCATGAAGACGACACCCTGCTTCTCGAGCTCCTCGTTGATCTGGTGGTAGACCACCTCGGACTCGTACTGCGCCGCGACACCGGCCACCAGCCGCTGCTTCTCGGCCTCGGGGATGCCGAGCTTGTCGTAGGTGTTCTTGATGTCGGCCGGCAGGTCGTCCCAGGTCGCCGCCTGCTTCTCGGTCGACCGCACGAAGTACTTGATGTTGTCGAAGTCGATGTCGGAGAGGTCCGAACCCCAGTTGGGCATGGGCTTCTTGTCGAAGACCGACAGCGCCTTCACCCGGCGCTGCAGCATCCACTCGGGCTCGCTCTTCTTGGCCGAGATGTCGCGGACGACCGCCTCGGACAGCCCTCGCTGCGCGCTCGCTCCGGCGACGTCGCTGTCGGCCCAGCCGTAGCCGTAGCGGCCGAGCGCGTCGATCTGCTCGTCCTGGGTGAGCGGGATGCTCGCGGCCGTAGGGGTCGTGGTCATATGTCGAACCTCTCGGATCGGGTGGTGGAGCCGTCACCCACGCGGCCGGCAGGGCTCTCGCTCACCGGTACGTGGGTCGTGCAGACGCCGTCGCCGTGGGCGATGGTCGCCAATCTCTGGACGTAGGTGCCGAGCACCTGTTCGAACGCGCGGGTCTCGGCCTCGCACAGCTGCGGGAACTCGGCGGCCACGTGGGCCACCGGGCAGTGGTGCTGGCACAGCTGCACGCCGGTGACGGCGGCCCCCGACGCGGGGTCGGTGGTGCCGACGGCCTGCGTGGTCGAAGCGTAACCGTGGGCGGTGAGCGCCTTGGCCAGGGCGTGCGCCCGGTCGTCGACCGGCGCGTGGGTGTCGACCTCGCCGGCGATGCGCTCGGCCAGCGTGCGGGCCCGGTGCTCGGCGAAGGCGTTGAGCGCCTGCTCGCCGCCGGTCTCGCTCAGGTAGCGCAGCGCGGTGTTGGCGAGATCGTCGTAGCCGTGCGGGCACGCTGCGCGGCCGGCGTCGGTCAGGGCGTAGGAGCGGGCCGGGCGGCCGCGGCCGCGGCGTGCGGACGGCCGGGGCTCGCGCTCGACCAGCAGGCCGTCGGCGACGAGGGCGTCGAGATGCCGGCGGATCGCGGCGGGCGACAGGCCGAGCTGCTCGGCGAGGTCGGCCGCGGTCTGCGGGCCCTGCTCGCGGATAGCCCGGGTGACGGCGTCGCGGGTGCCGTCGACCCGCAGCTGTCCGTCCACCCCGATTTTCACAACACAAGTATGTCGTATTTGCTCGACCGCTGCACACGAGGTCGCCGGCCGTGGCCGGGGTCACGCCGACGGACCCCGTCGCCACGGCGAGTAGTTTCTGCCACCGTGCTCTACCGGACCCTCGAACTCACCGTCGCGCCGGCCCTGCGCGCCGTGTACCGGCCGCGGGTGACCGGCCTGGAGCACGTGCCGCGCACCGGTGGCGTCATCGTCGCGGGGAACCACATCTCCTTCGCCGACGAGATCTTCACGCCGCTCGCCGCCCGCCGGCAGGTGGCCTACCTCGCCAAGGCCGAGTACTTCACCTCGCCCGGACTGCGCGGCTGGGCGATGAAGCAGTTCTTCGGCGGACTCGGGCTGGTGCCGGTCGACCGCACGGCGACGCGGGCCGCGGCGGCGTCGGTGGACGTGTGCGTCGACGTGCTGCGGCAGGGCCGGGCATTCGGCATCTACCCCGAGGGCACCCGCTCCCCCGACGGCCGGCTGTACCGCTTCCGCACCGGCATCGCCCGCATCGCGCTGCGCAGCGGCGCACCGGTGGTGCCGGTCGGCATCGTCGGGACGCGCGAGGTGCAGCCCCCCGGGGACCGGCGCTGGCACCGCGCCCCGGTCGAGATCCACTTCGGGCCACCCCTGCACTTCGGCCACCTCGCCGAGCGCGAACGCAGCGCCCGGGTGCTGCGCGAGGTCGCCGACGAGGTGCGGGTGGCCGTCCAGAAGCTGTCCGGACAGGACTACGTCGACCTCTACGGCTCGAACGTCAAGACCGCGGAATAGGCAGCACCGCTCCCCCGCTTCCTCGGCGAGTTGGTTGATCAACAGGCCTGTTGATCAACCAACTCGCCGAGGAAGCGGGGGATGGAGCGGTCCGCGGCACGGGGCCCCCGCCGCCCTTCCTAGACTGACCAGGTGACTGCCGCCGTCGAGATCACCGATCTCGTCAAGAGCTACGGCGGCACGCGCGCGGTCGACGGCCTGACACTGGCCGTCCCGCCCGGCGAGGTCCTCGCGCTGCTCGGCCCCAACGGCGCCGGCAAGACGACGACCATCGAGATCTGCGAGGGCTTCCGGCGCGCCGACAGCGGCAGCGTGCGGGTGCTCGGGCTCGATCCGGTCACGGACGCCGGGCGCCTGCGGCCTCGCGTCGGGGTGATGCTGCAGGACGGCGTCGGTGGATACACCGGCGCCACCGCCCTGGAGCTCGTGCGGCTCTTCGCCTCCTACGCCGCCCACCCGCACGACGCCGGCGAGCTGCTGCGCGTCGTCGGGCTGACCGACGCCGCCGGCACGGCCGTGAAGCGGCTCTCCGGCGGCCAGCAGCAGCGGTTGTCGCTCGCCCTCGCGCTGGTCGCCCGCCCCGAGCTCGTCTTCCTCGACGAGCCCACCGCCGGCATGGACCCGCAGTCGCGGCGCGGCACGTGGGACCTCGTCCGCACGCTGCGGGGCGACGGGGTCAGCGTGGTGCTGACGACGCACTTCCTCGACGAGGCGGAGCAGCTGGCCGACACCGTCGTGGTCATGGACGCCGGGCGCATCGTCGCGCAGGGCACGCCGGCCGAGCTCACCCGCTCCGGTGCCGAGGGCCAGATCCGCTTCCGCGCCGTCCCCGCCCTGGCCCTCGACTCGCTCGTCGCGGCGCTGCCGCCCGGCTGCGCCGCGACCGAGGACGCGCCCGGCCACTACCTCGTCACCGGCGAGGTCACCCCGCAGCTGCTCGCCACCCTCACCGCCTGGTGCGCGTCGCAGCAGGTCATGGCCGACGACCTGCACGTCGAGAAACGGACCCTCGAGGACGTCTTCCTCGACCTGACCGGACGCGAGCTGCGCACGTGAACCCCGCCATCACCACCTACGCCCCCGCGCCGGGCGCCGCGTCGCGCGGCCGCATGCTGGCTGCCCAGACGGCGATGGAGTTCAAGCTCCTGCTCCGCAACGGCGAGCAGGTGGGGCTCACGCTGCTCATCCCAGTGCTGCTGCTGTTCTTCTTCAACCTGCCGCTGCTGTACTCGCTCGGCGTCTCGCGTCGCATCGACTTTGTCGTGCCCAGCATCATCGCCCTCGCCGTCATGTCGGCCGCGTTCACCGGCCTGGCGATCGGCACCGGCTTCGAGCGCAAGTACGCCGTCCTCAAGCGCCTCGGCGCGACCGCGCTGCCGCGCTCGGTGCTGCTCGGCGGCAAGACGCTGTCGGTGCTGCTCCTCGAGTTCGTCCAGGTGGTGCTGATCTGCGGCATCGGCTTCGCGCTGGCGTGGCACCCGCACGGCGACCCGCTGTTCGCGGCCGCACTGGTCGTCATGGGGACGCTGGCCTTCGGCGGGCTCGGCCTGCTCGTCGCCGGCACGGTGAAGGCCGAGGTCACGCTGGCCGCCGCCAACCTCGTCTGGCTGATCCTGCTCTTCGCCGGCGGCATCGCGATCCCGCTCGACCGCTTCGGCAGCGTGGCCCAGGACGTGCTGCAGTTCCTGCCGTCCGCGGCGCTGTCCAACGGCCTGCACCAGGTCTTCGAGGGCGGCCACGGCTACCCGCTGCGCGACGTGGTGACGCTGACCGTGTGGGCCGCGGCCACGCTGCCTGCCGCGGCCCGGTGGTTCCGGTGGGAGTGACGACCGGGCCGGCGTTCGCCGCGGCCGACCGACGTGCCGGCAGGCAGGTGCGGTGGCTGCCCGCCTGGCTGCAGACCGCCGTGGCGCTGCGTGGCCTCGCCGTGGCGTCGGTCGTCGCCAACACCGTCATCGTGGTCACCGGCGGCGCCGTCCGTCTCACCGACTCCGGGCTGGGCTGCCCCACGTGGCCGCGCTGCACCGAGAACTCGCTGACCCCGACGTCGCAGTCGGCCGCCCACGGCATCATCGAGTTCGCGAACCGGCAGCTCACCTTCGTACTCGTGGTCGTCGCCGTCGCCACCTGGGTGGTGGCGATGGTGCGCCGCACCGAGCGGCCGCTCGCCACCGTCGCCGCGCTGGGTATCCCGGCCCAGGCCGTCCTCGGCGGGTTCACCGTCCTCACGCACCTCAACCCGTGGCTCGTCGCGCTGCACTTCCTGCTCTCCGCGGCCATGCTCGCGGTCACGATGCTGCTGTGGTGGCGGGTGCGCGATCCCCTCGCCGTCGCCCCCGTCGAGCCACGGGCGCGCCTGCTCGCGCGGTTGACCGCGCTCGCGGCGGCCGCGACGCTCGTGATCGGCACCGTCGTCACCGGCAGCGGCCCGCACGCCGGCGACCTGACCGACGGGCGGGTCCGGCGTACCGGCCTGAACCCGGCGTCGATGTCGCAGCTGCACGCCGACGCCGTCATGATCCTGGTGGGCCTCACCGTCGGCCTCGTCATCCTCGCGCACGTGCTGGCGACGTCGCCGGCGTTCCGTCGCGCCGCGTGGGTGCTGCTCGCCGTCGAGCTCGCCCAGGGCGTCGTCGGGTACACCCAGTACTTCCTGCACCTGCCCGAGCTGCTCGTCGGCGTGCACATGCTCGGCGCCTGCCTCGTCTGGCTCGCCGCGCTGCAGGCGCAGCTGCTCACCGAACCGGCGGCCCGTCGCGCGAGGGCCGTCCGCGGCCTCAGAACAGCTGGGTGAGCGTGTAGATCGCCAGGCCCGCGAGCGCGCCCACCACGGTGCCGTTGATCCGGATGAACTGCAGGTCGCGGCCGACCTGCAGCTCCAGCCGCCGGCTGGTCTCCTCGGTGTCCCACCGGGCGATGGTCGAGGAGATGACGTCGGTGAGGTCGTCGGCGTAGTGGGTGGCCACGTGGCCGCTCAACCGGCGCAGGGCGTCGTTCACGCGGTCGCGTACCTGCGGGTCGTCGCGCAGCACCTCGCCGGCCCGCACGGTGAGCGACTCCGCCGAGCGGCGCAGGTCGGAGTCCGGGTCCCCGGTCTCGTTGAGCAGCAGCGTCTTCATCGAGTCCCAGAGATCGTTGAGGTACTCGTGGATGCGCGGGTGGTCGAGCAGCTGGTCCCGCGCCGCCTCGACCTTCGCGATGCGCGTCGGGTCGGTCCGCAGCTGCTCGGCGAGCTCGCGCAGCTGGGTGTCGAAGCCCTTGCGCAGGCCGTGCGTGTCGTCGTCGATGACGTCGGTCAGGAACGACTGCAGCAGGCTGAAGCCCTTGTTGAAGACCCGCTCGTCGAGCCAGTCGGGCACCCATTCCGGCGACTCCATCGCCACCCGCTGGCGGAATTCCGACCGGTTCGAGTCGAGGAACTTGCGGGCGCCGCGCAGGAACGTCGACAGCGCGGCCTGGTGCTGCCCCGCGTCGCACACGGCGTCGACGAGACGGGCGAGCAGCGGCGCGATGTCGAGCTGCCGCAGCCGCTTGTCGGCGAAGGCCGCCACGGACGTGCGGATCTGCTCGTCGCGCATGACGTTGGCCATGCCGCTGATCGCGCTGCTGAGCTCCTCGGACAGTCGCTGCGCGTGGACGGGGTCGGCGAGCCACTCGCCGACCCGTTCGGGCACCCGGGCCGCCACCACCCGCTCGCCCAGCACCTCGGTCGTCAGGAAGTACTCGCGGACGAAGGTGGCCAGGCCCTCGCCGATCTGGTCCTTCTTGTTCGGGATGATCGCGGTGTGCGGGATGGGCAGCCGCAGCGGGTGCCGGAACAGCGCGGTGACGGCGAACCAGTCGGCGAGGCCGCCCACCATCGACGCCTCGGCGGTGGCCTGCACGTACCCCCACGCGCCCTCGCCGTCACCGACGACGCGACACAGGACGTAGACGGCGGCGGCGAACAGCAGCAGCCCGACGGCCAGCCGCTTCATCCGTCGCAGCGCGTCGACGCGCTCCTGCTTGACCTCCGGCATGCGGACGGTGCCGGGCGGCGCCTCGGCCGTCGGGCCGACCGCGCGCGGGGTCGGTCCGCTCGTCACGCGCGGGCCGCGACGGCGGCCGCGAACCGCGCGGGCGCGGCGTCGTCGTGGCCGAGGAAGGCGGAGGGCTCGGTGAGCTCGAGCTCGGTGACGAGCGGGCCGTCCGGGGTGGGGAGAAGGTCGACCCGCGCGTACAGCGGCCGGCCGCCGAAGCGGTCCTGCATCGCGGCCAGCGCGGCCTCGCCGACGGCGAGCTCGGCCGGCTCGGGCGTCCGTGCGGTGATGTTCTCCTCGACGTAGAGCGAGGGTCCGTCGACCGGATGGACGAAGTCGGGCCGCAGCATCGGGCCCTTGCGGATGGCGTGGCTGAACGCGCCGTCGAAGTAGAGCAGCGCGGTCTCCCCCGTGGTGTCGACCCCGGCCAGGAAGGGCTGCACCACCACGGTGCGCCCGGCCGCCTGCAGCTCGGCGGCGTGGGCCAGCGCCTGCTCGCCCGCGGCCCGGGCGAAGCGTCCGGCGCCACGCGACCCCGCGCCCACCGACGGTTTGACGACGATCTCGTCGGCGTCGGGCAGGGCCGGCTCGTCCCCCGGCGCGGCGAAGCTCGACGGGACGGTCGGGACGCCGGCGGCGGCCAGATCGCGCAGGTAGGTCTTGTCGGTGTTCCAGCGCACCACGTCCGCGGCGTTGTGCAGGCGTGGCACCGAGTCCACCCAGCGCAGGAAGTCGTCGCGCTTCGCGTGGTAGTCCCACGTCGAGCGGAGCACGACGAGCGCGGCGTCCCAGGTCACCTCGGGGTCGCTCCACACCGCCCACCGCGCGTCGAGGCCGGCGTCGGCGAGGGCCGCGGTGAGCGCCGGTGCGTCCTCATCGCCGGCGGGCAGGTCGGCGCAGGTGGCGAGGAGCACGGGGAGCATCCCTCGATCCTAGGGAAGCACTCCCCGGACGCCGTGCGCGCATTTCGTCGCGCGACGTGTGACCATCTCTAACCGAGCACACGCACCTGGGAGGTACGCGATGGCCGAGGCGGGCTGGTATCCGGACGCGCACGACGCGAACATGCAGCACTACTTCGACGGCAACGACTGGACGGGGCAGCGCCGGCCCAACCCCGCCGCGCCGGCCGACCAGACCGTCCGGCGCGGCGACCTCCCCCGCGCGGCCGAGCAGCCGCCGTCCGGGTACGACCAGCCGTCCGGACCGGGTCAGGCCCAGGGGCGGTACCAATCTCCCGGTCAGCAGCAGCCCTGGGAGCACGGGCAGCAGCAGGGCCAGCAGCACAACCAGCAGTACGGCCCGCAGCAGGGGCAGCAGTACGGCCAGCAGCAGCCCTACGGCCAGCAGCAGCCCTACGGTCCGCAGTACGGGACACCGCAGGGTGAGCCCGCCCCGCGCCGGCGGCGCCGCGCGCCGCTGGTGATCGCAGGTGTCGCGGTCCTCGCGGTGGTGGCCGGCCTCGTCACCTGGATCGCGTGGCCCGGCGACGACGCGCCCGCGATCACCTATCAGGGCAAGGAGGTCGCCGCGGCGGCCGACACCCTGACCAAGGCCGAGCGCAGCGTCGCGACCGCGGTGCGCGAGCGGCACGGCGCCAAGAACGCCGACACCCGGTGCTACTTCAGCCGGCCGAAGAAGCCGGCGGCCGGCGCCAAGGGCAGCGACGTCGAGAACGTCCTGCAGTGCGGGCCGGTCCTGTTCGTGGACGGCCAGGCCGGCGCCACCTACCTGCGCGTCCCGCTGACCGACGCCGCCGAGGGCGGCAAGGTCACCCTGTCGCCGGCCGACGACGTCCGCGAGCAGCAGCCGGCGGCGCGCGACAGCGGCGTCGATCTCGTCCGGCCCGACGGCGAGGAGGCTCCGACGGGCAGCGGCGGGCTGAAGGTGCCCGCGCCGCCCGCCGCCGCGAAGGACGTCCTCACCACGGCCGCGCTCGGCACCGCCGGCGGGTCGCCGAAGACCGTCGACACCACCATCGCCGGGAAGACGCAGCGCGTGACGTTGACCAAGCTGGGCAGCATCGAGCGCTACGGCGTGGGGGACGACGCGCGCTCCGCGCCGGCCGGGCAGCGGCTGGTCGCCTTCTCCCTCGAGTACGGGACCGGCGACGTGGACTCCTCCCGGCGCGACCCGGCGCAGCTCGTCGTCGCCGGCGGCACGCCCCGCGACATCCCCCAACCCACCGGCGACAACTACGTGATCGCCGCCGTCCCGGCGAGCGGCACGGCCGCCATCGTGCTCGACGAGAGCGGGTACAAGCAGTCGATCTCGCTGCCCGCGGGCAAGGCCGGCAGCAACAGCATCGCCGTGCTGCAGCGCACTCACCGCACGGGGTACGTCGGCAAGACCGCCAACGTGCCGATCCGGCTCAGCCGCGGCAGCGTCAAGGTGCCGGCGACCTTCCGCGCGACCGCGGGCCTCGTCGCCCTCGACTTCTGGGCGCCCGGGAACACCGCCGTCCACCCGAGCAGCCCGAAGAAGGCGATCCTGTCGGTGCGGCTGAACTACCGCTACAAGGGCGGCACCTACGGCTTCTCGCCGGCCCTCGTCCGGCTCAAGGTGGGCAGCGGCTACGTGAAGGCGCGCAACATCGCCACGAGCAAGAACAAGATCCTCAACGTGTTCGAGGTCCCCGGCACCTTCACCTCCGGCCGGCTGCAGATCACCGGCTCGACCAAGGACGACGGCGTCACCGTCTCGGTCCGCAAGACGGTGTCGTTCGTGGTCCGGGTCGCGAAGGGCTGAGTTCGCGGGACGCGGGAGCCGCGGGAGGATCCGCCCGCCGCCGCGGGCCGAGCGGCCCCGCGTCAGCGCACGAAGGTGTCGACCGCGACAGCGACGAAGACGAAGGCCAGGTAGCTGTTGGACAGGTGGAACAGCTGCATCGCGGCCTTGGCGTTGGCGCCGCGCCGGGTGCCGGCCTGCAGCCGGTGCGCCCCGGCCAGGAGGGCGAGGCCGGCCCCGCCGGCCAGGACGCCGTAGACCCAGCCGGTCGCGAGCGGCCACAGCAGCAGCGAGACCGCGACGGTGACGTAGGAGTAGACGACGATCTCCCGCGCCACCCGCTGCGGCGCGGCCACGACGGGCAGCATCGGCACGCCGGCCCGCGCGTAGTCCTCGCGGTAACGGATCGCGAGGGCCCAGAAGTGCGGGGGCGTCCAGAAGAACACCACGCCGAACAGCACGACGGGCGCCCAGGCGAGCGAGCCGGTCACCGCCGACCAACCGATGAGCACGGGCATGCACCCGGCCGCGCCGCCCCAGACGATGTTCTGGGCGGTGCGGCGCTTGAGGACCATCGTGTAGACGACGACGTAGAAGGCGATCGCCGCAGCGGTGAGGCCGGCGGCGAGCCAGTTCGTCACGACGCCCATGACCCCGACGGCGAGGACGCCGAGCACGATGCCGAACACGAGTGCGCCCCGCGGCGACACCTCGTGGCGGGCCAGCGGCCGGTGGCCCGTGCGGCGCATCAGGGCGTCGATGTCGCGGTCGACGTAGCAGTTCAGCGCGTTCGCGCTGCCGGCGGCGGCGGTGCCGCCGAGCATGGTGGCCACGACGACCCACCACTCCGGGAGCCCGCCGGCGGCCAGCACCATGGCGGGCAGCGTCGTGACGAGCAGCAGCTCGATGATCCGCGGCTTGGTGAGCGCGACGTACGCGGCGACCGTGCTGCGGCGCGGCGCGACGCGGCGAATTCGCCCGCCGGACAGGGATTCCGACGCCTCCTCGTCACCCGGACGTGCCGGTGCCACGGGAGTCTGCGTCACGGGCTTCAGGGTAACCGCCGCGATCGTCGTGGCCGCACCCAGCCTCAGCGTGCCGCGAGCCCGGGGGCACCTCCCGATGTGGCTACGCTGACAGGTGGGTAGGACGAGATCAGGAACCGGCCTGAACCGCGACCGGAAACGCATTCGAAGGGACAACGATCCGCCGTGACCGACACCGACGAGGCCGTCGTCAACGCCGTGCACCCCGACTGGTGGAGCGACCTCGACACCAAGGCGGTCGACACCGCCCGGCTGCTGGCCGCCGACGCCGTGCAGAAGGCCGGCGACGGCCATCCCGGTACCGCCATGAGCCTGGCGCCGCTGGCCTACCTGCTCTACCAGCGGGTGATGCGCCTCGACCCCAACGATCCGCAGTGGGTGGGCCGAGACCGCTTCATCCTGTCGAACGGACACGCCTCGCTGACCCAGTACTGCCAGCTCTTCCTCTCCGGCTACGGCCTCGAGCTGAGCGATCTCAAGGCGCTGCGTATGTGGGAGTCCCGCACCCCGGGTCACCCCGAGTACCACCACACCGCCGGCGTCGAGATCACCACCGGCCCGCTCGGCCAGGGCCTGGCCAACGGTGTCGGCATGGCCATGGCCGCCCGCCGCGAGCGCGGCCTCTTCGATCCGGACGCGGCGCCGGGCGAGTCGCCGTTCGACCACCACATCTACGTGATCGCCGGCGACGGCTGCATGGAGGAGGGCGTCACCGCCGAGGCCTCCTCGCTCGCCGGGCACCAGCAGCTCGGCAACCTGACCGTCTTCTACGACGACAACCACATCTCCATCGAGGACGACACCGCGGTCGCGTTCAGCGAGGACGTCGCGAAGCGCTACGAGGCCTACGGCTGGCACGTGCAGTACGTCGAGTCCGGCGAGGACGTCGTCGCCCTGGAGAACGCGATCGAGGCGGCCAACGCCGTCACCGACAAGCCGTCGCTGATCGTCGTGCGCACCATCATCGGCTGGCCGGCCCCGACACTGCAGAACACCGGCAAGGCCCACGGCTCCGCGTTGGGCACCGACGAGATCGCCAAGACCAAGGAGATCCTCGGCTTCCCGACCGACGTGACCTTCCACGTCCCCGACGACGTGCTCGACCACGCCCGCAAGGTGATCGAGCGCGGCCGCGACACGCACGAGCGGTGGCAGCAGGCCTACGACGAGTGGGCGGCCGGCAACCCGGCGGGCGCGGAGCTGCACGACCGCCTGCAGACGCACACGCTCCCCAGCGGCTGGACCGACTCGCTCGTCTCGTTCCCGGTGGAGAAGGACGGCAAGCCCAACTCGATCTCGACCCGCAAGGCGTCCGGCGACGTCCTCACCGGTCTGGCCGACGTGCTGCCCGAGCTCTGGGGCGGTTCGGCCGACCTCGCCGGCAGCAACAACACGACGATGGAGGGCGAGCCCAGCTTCGTCCCGGCCCAGCACCAGACCAAGATGTGGCCCGGCGGACCGTACGGCCGCACGCTGCACTTCGGCATCCGCGAACACGCGATGGGCGCGATCATCAACGGCATCGCGGTGCATGGGGGCACCCGCCCGTACGGCGGCACCTTCCTCGTCTTCAGCGACTACATGCGCCCGCCGGTTCGCCTCGCGGCGCTGATGAAGCTGCCCTCCACCTTCGTCTGGACACACGACTCCATCGGGGTGGGCGGCGACGGCCCGACCCACCAGCCGATCGAGCACCTGGCGTCCCTGCGCGCGATCCCGGGGCTGGACGTCGTCCGGCCGGCCGACGCCAACGAGACGGCCGTCTGCTGGCGCCAGGTCCTGGAGAACTACGACCGGCCGGCGGCGTTCGCGTTGTCCCGGCAGAACCTCCCGGTGCTGGACCCGGCCAAGACCGGCGACGCGAGCCGGGGTGCCTACGTGCTCGCGGACGCCACCGTGGGGCGCGCCGAGGTCATCCTCATCGCCACCGGCTCCGAGGTGGCGCTGGCGCTGGCGGCCAGGGAGGCGCTCGAGGACGGCGGCACCCCCACCCGGGTCGTGTCCATGCCGTGCGTCGAGTGGTTCGAGGCCGAGCCGTCGTCCTACCGGCAGCAGGTCCTGCCCCCCGAGATCAAGGCGCGGGTCAGCATCGAGGCTGCGGTCAAGCTGGGCTGGCGGGAGTGGATCGGTGACGCCGGCGTGGCGCTCTCGGTCGAGCACTTCGGCGCGAGCGCGCCCGGCGACGTCGTGTACGAGCAGCTCGGTTTCACGCCCGACCGCGTCGTCGCGGCGGCGCACACGGCCATTCAGAACGCCAGCGACCTCGCCGGCTGAACGAGCAAAGGAGAACTGTCATGAGCGATGCGCTCAAGGACCTTTCCGACCAGGACGTCTCGATCTGGTTGGACGACATCAGCCGCGAGCGGCTGCGCAGTGGCAACCTGCAGCAGCTCGTCGACACGAAGAACGTCGTCGGCGTGACCAGCAACCCGACCATCTTCCAGAAGGCCCTCGAGAAGGGCGACGCCTACGACGAGCAGGCGCGTGACCTCGCGCTGCGCAAGACCGACGTCGACGAGGCCGTTCGCTACCTGATGGCCTTCGACATCCGCTGGGCGTGCGACGTCCTCAAGCCGGTGTTCGACAAGACCGGCGGCAAGGACGGCCGGGTGTCGATCGAGGTCGACCCCCGTCTCGCCCACGACACCGAGCGCACGACGGCCGAGGCCAAGGCGCTGTGGTGGCTCGTCGACCGGCCGAACGTGATGATCAAGATCCCCGCCACCGAGGAGGGGCTGCCCTCGATCACGGCCGCCACCGCCGCGGGCATCAGCGTCAACGTCACGCTCATCTTCGGCCTCGACCGCTACGACGCGGTCATGGCCGCCTACCTCGACGGCCTCGAGCAGGCCCGCGGCAACGGCGTCGACCTGCAGACGATCCGCTCGGTCGCCTCGTTCTTCGTCTCCCGCGTGGACACCGAGATCGACAAGCAGCTGGACAAGATCGGGTCGGACGAGGCGAAGGCCCTGCGTGGCAAGGCGGCGCTCGCCAACGCGCGACTGGCCTACGAGCGCTACGAGAAGGTGTTCACCTCCGAGCGCTGGAAAGACCTCGAGAGCGCCGGCGCGAACGTGCAGCGGCCGCTGTGGGCCTCGACCGGCGTCAAGGACCCGGCCTACGACGACACGATGTACGTCGTCGACCTCGTGGCCCAGAACACCGTGAACACGATGCCCGAGGCCACGCTCGACGCCGTCGCCGACCACGGCAAGATCGGCGGCGACACCATCACCGGTACCTATGACGAGGCCCGCACGGTCATCGACGACCTCAACGCGCTGGGCGTGAGCTACGACGAGGTCATTCACACCCTCGAGGACGAGGGCGTGCAGAAGTTCGAGGATTCCTACGCGCAGCTGGCCGACAGCGTCAAGGGCCAGCTGGAGGCCGCGGCCAAGTGAGTGCGGCGTCGGCGACGGAGGGGCGGCGATGAGCGACGCGACGCAGTCGCAGGAGCGGGCCGAGGAGCACACCGAGGACGAGTCGCCGCCGGCCGCGGCGGCGCCCGACGAGAACCCGACGCCGGACGCCGACGTGGCCGACGCGCCCACCACCCGGTCGAAGAGCAACCCAGGCCCCGGCGACGGCCCGACGGCCAACGAGGACGCCGACGGGCAGCCCGCCGTGCCGGCCGCGGTGGGCGAGGACGACGCCGAGTCCGGCGACGGCGGCAACCCGCTGCGCGACCCCGCCGACCGGCGGCTGCCGCGGGTGCCGGCGCCGTGCGCCCTGGTCGTGTTCGGCATCGGCGGGGACCTCTCGCGCAAGAAGCTCATCCCGGCGGTCTACGACCTGGCGAACCGCGGGCTGCTGCCCACCGACTTCGTCCTCGTCGGCTTCTCCAAGACCGACTGGCCCGGCGGCGGCAGCTTCGAGTCGCTCGCGCGCAAGAGCGCCAAGGACGGTGCCCGCACCGCGTGGAACGAGGAGGTCTGGCGCCGGCTCGCCAGCAACACCGTCTTCGTCGAGGGCTCCTTCGACGACGACGCGGCGTTCGACACCCTGGCCGAGACGCTGGCCGACTCGCAGCGATCGCACGGCATCCAGGGCAACGCGGCGTTCTACCTCTCCATCCCGCCCAAGCTCTTCCCCACCGTCCTGCAGCAGATGGAGCGCACCGGCCTCGCCGACTCCGACGCCGCGGACGGCTGGCGACGGGTCGTCGTCGAGAAGCCGTTCGGTCACGACCTGCCGAGCGCCCTGGATCTCAACCACCTCGTCGACCGCGTGTTCTCGGCGCGCGACGTCTACCGGATCGATCACTACCTGGGCAAGGAGACGGTGCAGAACCTGCTGGCGCTGCGCTTCGCCAACCAGCTGTTCGAACCGGTCTGGAACGGCAACTTCGTCGACTCGGTGCAGATCACGATGGCCGAGGACGTCGGCATCGGTGGTCGGGCCGCGTTCTACCAGGCCACCGGCGCCGCCCGCGACGTGCTGCAGAACCACCTGCTGCAGCTCCTCGCGCTGACCGCGATGGAGGAGCCGGTCGAGTTCTCGCCCGAGGCCGTGCGCATCGAGAAGATCAAGGCGCTGCGCGCGATCTCGCTGCCCACCGATCTCGGCCCCTACGCCGTGCGCGGGCAGTACGACCAGGGCTGGCTCGCCGGCACCCGCGCCTGCGCGTTCACCGCCGAGGACGGCATCCCCGAAGACTCCACCACCGAGACCTACGCCGCGGTCCGGCTCGGCGTGGAGACCCGGCGCTGGGCCGGCGTGCCGTTCTACCTGCGCACCGGCAAGCGGTTGCCGAAGCGGGTCACCGAGATCTCGGTGCTGTTCAAGAAGGCGCCGCACCTGCCCTTCAGCCGCACCGACACCCAGGAGCTCGGCCACAACCAGCTCGTCATCCGGGTGCAGCCCGACGAGGGCGTCACGCTCAAGTTCGGCTCCAAGGTGCCGGGCAGCGCGATGGAGGTCCGCGACGTCGCCATGGACTTCCTCTACGGCGAGGCGTTCACCGAGTCCTCGCCGGAGGCGTACGAGCGGCTGATCCTCGACGTCCTCGTCGGCGACGCGACGCTGTTCCCGCGCAGCGAGGAGGTCGAGGCGTCCTGGCGCGTCATCGACCCGCTGGAGAACTTCTGGGCGGGTCAGGAGCCGCAGCTCTACCGGGCCGGCGAATGGGGCCCGAAGGCCGCGGACGAGATGCTGGCCCGTGACGGCCGGCAGTGGCGGAGGCCGTAGTCATGACCACTCTCTGGGACACCACCGGCACCCACGTCGTCCGCGCGCTCGCGGCCGAGCGACGCACCGGCGGCGCCGTGACCTCCGGCCTCGCGCTGACCCTCGTCGTCGTCACCGACCACCAGGACATCGAGGAGGCCGAGGAGGCCGCCGCGCTCGCCGCCAGCATGCATCCGATGCGGATGCTCATGGTCGTCCGGCAGCAGATCGACGCGCCCGTGCCGCGGCTGGACGCCGAGGTGACCATCGGCGGCCGGCTCGGGCCGGGCGAGTCGGTGGTGCTGCGCATGTACGGCCGGCTGGCGCTGCACGCCGAGTCGGTGACGCTGCCGCTGCTCGCGCCGGACGCGCCCGTCGTCACGTGGTGGTTCGGCCAGCCGCCGGACAAGATCGCCTACGACCCGCTCGGCGTGTTCGCCGAGCGGCGCATCACCGACGTGCTGCGCTCGGAGGACCCGAGCGCGGCGCTGCAGCAGCGGGCGGTCGACTTCGCCCCGGGCGACACCGATCTCGCCTGGACGCGGCTCACCCCGTGGCGCGCGGCGCTCGCGTCCGCGTTCGACGGCCGGCGGCGGCACGCCCCGACCGGGGCCACGGTGCGCGGCGGCAGCAACGAGCCCTCGGCCCGGTTGCTGGCCGGGTGGCTGGCCTCGCGCCTCGATCTGGACGTGTCGGTCGACGGCACCGACGACGAGCCGATCAGCGGCGTCGAGATCGAGTTCGCCAACGGCAAGACGACGCGGGCCACGCTCGAGGGCAGCAGCCTGGTGCTGCGCCGCGAGGGACAGCAGGACTCCTACCAGCCCTTCGGCGAGCGCCCGCTCGGCGAGCTGCTGGCCGAGGAGCTGCGCCGCCTCGACGCCGACCACATCTACGCGGCCGCGCTGTCGGAGGTCACCGGCGTCGAGGGTCTCGAGGAGCGCTCGTCGACGCGCCAGCACATCTGGTGGGATCCCGCCACCGGCAAGGAGGGACCGCAGCAGCCCGAGCCCGAGGAGGCCGCATCGTGAGCGACGACGCAACGACGGGCGCCGCCGGCGCGGCGCCCGAGGTCGTCGTGCAGCCGTCGGCCGACGAGCTGGCGCAGAGCACCGCCGACCGCACCACCGCCGCGCTCGCCGCGGCGATCACCGCGCGCGGGGTCGCGCACCTGGTCGTCACCGGCGGCGGCATCCTCGAGCAGGTGCTCGCGGCGCTGGCGCCCCGCGCCGAGGCCCTCGACTGGAGTGCCGTCCACGTCTGGTGGGGCGACGAGCGCTGGGTGCCGGCCGACTCGGAGGATCGCAACGATCGCCCCGCCCGGGCGAAGCTCTTCGACCGCGTGCCCGTCGACCCGGCCAAGCTGCACCCGATGCCGGCCGCCGACGCCGGCTTCGACGACGCCGAGGCCGCCGCCCAGGCGTACGCCGCAGCATTGGCCGAGGCCGCCGACGGAGCCGACACCCCGGCCTTCGACGTGGTGCTGCTCGGCATCGGGCCGGACGGCCACTGCGCCTCACTCTTCCCCGGACACCCCGGTACGGCCGTCCTCGACCGGTCCGTCATCGCGGTCCACGACTCCCCCAAGCCGCCGCCGGACCGGCTCTCGTTGACCTTCCCGGCGCTGGACGCCGCCCGCGAGATCTGGTTCGTGGCGTCCGGGAGCGGCAAGGCCGAGGCGGTGGCGAGGGCCGTCGCCGGGGCCGATCGCACCGAGGTGCCGTCGGCGGGACCGCGGGGCCGCGAGCGGACCCTGTGGCTGGTCGACGAGGACGCCGCGGCCGGACTCGAGAGCTGACCCGGCCGCGCCGCTGCGCGGCCGACGCCTCACCCGCACCGGTGTGCCGCGCGTTGTCCCACGGCCCGTGTGCAGCCCGTATACGCGCTGCACACGGGCTGTAGGACAACCCGGCGGGAAGCAGGGGGCGGCGACGCCCGTCGCGCGCCGCTGGTTCCCGGCTCAACCCGAGCCGACGCGCCCCGTCAGCAGGCTCGCCACCGCGGCGGCCGCCGCCGCGCCGAGCACGACGGCGGCGACGGCGACGTCCGCGGTGAACCGGTCGGTGACGACGCCGGCCACCGACGCGGCGCCGGCCGCCCCGAGCCCGAAGGCAGTGGCGACCCAGGCGTTGGCCTCGGTCAGCAGGGCGGGCGGACAGAGCCGCTGCACGGTGCTGAAGACGGCGGTGAGCACGACCGGCAGCGCGAGCCCGGACAACGCGGCCAGCGGCAACCAGGCGACGGGCGGCAGCGGCAGCGCGAGCGGGACGTACCCGCCGGCGAGCGCGGCCGCGGCCAGGGCGAGACGCGGCGGCTCGGCCTCGCTGTGCGCCGCGCCGTAGAGCCCCGCGACCAGCGCACCGGCCGCATTGGCGGCCAGCGCCCACCCCGTGAGCACCGTGCTGTGCCGCCCCCCGGCGTAGGCCGCGGCCACCACGGCCAGCGCACCGACCGGGACGCCGCACGCGAGCGTGGCGACGAACAGCCGGACGAGCACGGGATGACGCAGCGGCGTGCCGCGGCGTCCCTCGTGCGGCGTCGGGCGCCAGTCGCGCGGCGCGCGCAGCGCCACGAAGGCGAGCGTGCCCGCCGCGCCGAAGAGCACGCAGGCGAGCACGCCGCCGGCGTCGCCGAGCAGCGCGACGCCGGCCGTCGCGAGCAGCGGACCGACCACGTAGACGACCTCTTGGGCGCCCACGTCGAGGCTGAACGCGGCCTGCAAGCGCGGGCCGGTGCCGACGACGTCGGGCCAGAGGGCCCGCAGGCAGGGCTCGAGCGGCGGCGTTCCGAGCCCGGCGACGGCGGCCGCGACGGCGGAGACGCCGACGTGGCCGACCCCGGCGAGCGCGAGCACGACGAAGGCGACGGAGCTGACCAGCGCGGCGAGGACGAGCACCGCCGGTTGGCCACGACGGTCGACGACCCGCGCGAGCAACGGCTGGCCGACCGCCGTCCCGGCGGTCAGCAGGGCCGCGAGACCGCCGGCGAGGGTGTAGGTGCCGCCCTGCCCGCGGACGAGCAGCAGCACGGCCAACGCCGACATCGCCGTCGGCAGCCGACCGACGAGCGCGAAGGCGAGCAGGTGCGGGACCTGCGGGGTGGACAGGACGGCGCGCAACTGCGCCATGGTTGCTCCCGGGGATCGGACGGACGCGGACGGCGGTCCGGTCCGGATCTAGGGAGCGAGGTCGCCGCGCTCCGGATCGCTGCCGTACAACGGCAGGACCACGGTGGGCGGCAGGGTCACCTCGGCGCGCTACTCGCCGCGCCGGGCACGGAGGCGGGCCAGCGCCTCCTCGAGGATGGCCTCGCCGTCCTCGTCGGAGCGACGCTCCTTCACGTACGCGAGATGCGTCTTGTACGGCTCGTTGCGCGGCGCGCTCGGCGGCGCGTCCGCGGCCCGGCCGGCCGGGAACCCGCACCGCGGGCAGTCCCACGTATCGGGCAGGGGCGCATCGGTCGAGAACGCGGGCCGGACCTCGTGGCCGTTCGCGCAGAAGAAGGAGACGACCTGGCGCGGCGCGGACTCACCGCGCTCGTTCTCGCCCATCGGCCCCGCCCCGACCCGGCTGCCCCGAATCGCACTGCCACCAGCCACGTACGTTGTCCCTTCTCAGCCCTGGTTCTTGTACAGCAGGCACAACCCGACGATGGAGATCGTCCAGACGGCACCGGCGACGACGGTGAGCCGGTCGAGGTTGCGTTCGACCACCGACGAGCCGGAGAGGCTCGAGTTGAACGATCCGCCCAGCATCGAGGACAGGCCGCCACCCTTGCCGCGGTGCAGCAGCACCAGCACGATCAGCAGCAGGCTGGCCACGACCATCACGATCGACAGCGCCAGAATCATGGACATACCTCGGTCGGCTCGGTGCGCGGGCGCACGTCGTGCGCGCGCGAGATCGTCACGACATTACCCAACGCCGGTCGCGGCCGCGCCGGCCGGTGTGCCCGCCGCGATGCAGATCTTGGCGAACTCCTCGGCATCCAGGCTCGCGCCACCGACGAGGGCGCCGTCGACGTCGGGCCGGCCGACGATCTCGGCGGCGTTGGCCGCCTTGACCGAACCGCCGTAGAGGATGCGCACGGTGCCGGCCAGCTCGGTCGAGTAGAGCTGCGCGAGCGTGGCCCGCAGCGCGGCGCAGACCTCCTGCGCGTCGTCGGGTGTGGCGACCTTGCCGGTGCCGATCGCCCACACCGGTTCGTAGGCCACGACGAGCGTCTCGGCCTGCTCGGCGGTGACGCCGCGCAGCGCGGCGGTCAGTTGCGCGGTCGTGTGCTCGATGTGCCCGCCGGCCTCGCGGACGTCCAGCGTCTCCCCCACGCACAGGATCGGGGTGACCCCGTTGCGGTAGGCGGCGACCACCTTGGTGTTCACGACGTCGTCGCCCTCGGCGTGGTACTCGCGGCGCTCGGAGTGCCCGACGACCACGAAGCGGCAGCCGAGCTTGGCGAGCATCGGGCCGCTGACGTCACCGGTGTAGGCGCCCGAGTCGTGCGGCGAGAGATCCTGCGCGCCGAACGCGATCGGCACCTGGTCGCCGTCGATCACCGTCTGCACGCTGCGCAGGTCGACGAACGGCGGGAGCACCGCGACCTCGACCCGGTGCGTCTGCTCCTCGTCGAGGCTGAAGATCAGCTTCTGCAGCAGCCCGATGGCCTCGAGGTGGTTGTAGTTCATCTTCCAGTTGCCGGCGATCAGCGGGCGGCGGCCCTCGATCGGCGGCAGCGGCTTCGTCGTGCCCTTGCTGGCCGGTGCCATCCCGCTAGCTCGCCTCAAGAACCGAAACACCGGGCAGCTCCTTGCCCTCGAGGAACTCCAACGAGGCGCCGCCGCCGGTGGAGATGTGGCCGAACGAGGACTCGTCGAGGCCGAGCGCCCGCACGGCGGCGGCGGAGTCGCCACCCCCGACGACCGACAGCCCGGGCGTGCCGGCGACGGCCTCGGCGACCCCCTTCGTGCCGGCCGCGAACGGCGCGAGCTCGAAGACGCCCATCGGGCCGTTCCAGAACACCGTCCGCGCGCCGTCGAGGCGGGCGGCGAACTCGCGGACGGAGTCCGGACCGATGTCGAGCCCCTTCTGTCCCGCCGGGATCGCGTCGGCGGGGACGGTGCGTGTCCCGGCGTCGGCGGCGACCTCGGCGGCCACCACGACGTCGGTCGGCAGCACGATCTTGTCGCCGGCCTCGTCGAGGAAGCGGCGGCAGTTGTCGATCTGGTCCTGCTCCAGCAACGAGTCACCGACCTCGTGGCCTCGTGCCGCGAGGAACGTGAAGCACATGCCACCGCCGACGAGCAGCGTGTCGACCTTGGGCAGCAGCGATTCGATGACGGCGAGCTTGTCGCTGACCTTGGAGCCGCCGAGCACCACCGCGTAGGGCCGTTCTGGCTCGCCGGTCAGCCGCCGCAGGACCGTCAGCTCGTCGCGCACGAGGTCGCCGCAGTAGTGCGGCAGCAGCCCGGCGACGTCGTAGACCGACGCGTGCTTGCGGTGCACGGCGCCGAACGCGTCGTCGACGTAGGCGCCGGCGGGCTCGGTGTCGGTGCCCTCACCGCCGGTCAGCCCGGCGAGCTCGCGGGCGAACGCCGCGCGTTCGGCGTCGTCCTTGCTCGTCTCGCCCGCGTTGAAGCGGACGTTCTCGAGCAGCAGCAGCTCGCCGTCGGCCAGGCCCTCGGCCAGCAGCCGCGCGCTCTCGCCCACGGTGTCGGTGGCGAACTCGACCGGCCGGCCGAGCAGCTGGGCGAGCCGATCGGCCACCGGCCGCAGCGAGTACTTCTCGTCCGGCGCGCCCTTGGGCCGA
This sequence comes from Jatrophihabitans endophyticus, assembly GCF_900129455.1. Lineage (NCBI taxonomy): Bacteria > Bacillati > Actinomycetota > Actinomycetes > Jatrophihabitantales > Jatrophihabitantaceae > Jatrophihabitans > Jatrophihabitans endophyticus. Next base: position 859,256 of record NZ_FQVU01000003.1, on the reverse strand, counting down.
CCGAGGTGCGCGGTGACGATGACCCGCGCGCCGTGGTCGAGCAGCTTGGTGAGCACCGGCAGCGACGCGCGGATGCGACCGTCGTCGCCGACCGCCCCGTCCTGCAGCGGCACGTTGAGGTCGGAGCGGACGAGCACGCGGCGGCCCGTCACCCCGACCCCGAGCAGGTCGTCGAGCGTGCGCATGCGACTCAGAGCGAGGAGCCGACGAGCGCGGCCAGGTCGACCAGGCGGTTGGAGTAGCCCCACTCGTTGTCGTACCAGCCGACGACCTTCACCTGGTTGCCGGTGACGAGCGTCAGCGGCGCGTCGACGATGCACGACGAGGGGTCGGTGACGATGTCGCTGCTGACGATCGGGTCCTCGGTGTAGGTGAGGTAGCCCTTGAGCGGGCCCTCGGCCGCGGCCTTGTAGGCGGCCTTGATCTCCTCGACCGAGGCCTCCTTGGCGAGGTTGACGGTGAGGTCGGTGGCCGAGCCGGTCGGGATCGGCACGCGCATCGCGTAGCCGGTCAGCTTGCCGTTGAGCTCGGGCAGCACGAGCCCGATCGCCTTCGCGGCGCCGCTGGAGGCCGGGACGATGTTGAGGGCGGCGGCGCGGGCGCGTCGCAGGTCCTTGTGCGGGCCGTCCTGCAGGTTCTGGTCCTGCGTGTAGGCGTGGATCGTGGTCATCAGCCCACGCTCGATGCCCCAGTTGTCGTGCAGCACCTTGGCCAGCGGGGCCAGGCAGTTCGTGGTGCACGAGGCGTTGGAGATGACGGTGTGCTCGGCCGGGTCGTAGTCGCCGTCGTTGACGCCCATGACGACGGTGACGTCCTCGTTCTTGGCCGGCGCCGAGATGATGACCTTCTTGGCCCCGCCGTCGACGTGCACCTTGGCCTTGGTGGCGTCGGTGAAGATGCCGGTCGACTCGATCACGACGTCGGCGCCGAGGTCGCCCCACGGCAGCGCGGCCGGGTCACGCTCGGCGAACGCCTTGAACGCCTTGCCGTCGACGGCGATCTCGTCCTCGGTCGAGGTGACCTCGCCGGGGAAGCGGCCCAGGATCGAGTCGTACTTGAGCAGGTGCGCCAGGGCGGCGTTGTCGGTCAGGTCGTTGACGCCGACGACCTCGATGTCGGCGCCGGCCGCCACCGCGGCGCGGAAGAAGTTGCGGCCGATCCGGCCGAAGCCGTTGATGCCCACACGTACGGTCACTGCGTTGCTCCTCGAGACGGTCGACGGACGGGTTCGTCACACGATGCGCGAACCCCGACCCTATCGGGTGGGCCGGGGCGGCCTCGCGCGCCGAGGTGACCGGGCGGTACGGGTCAGCGGGGGCCGGGCGAGGGACGCGTGGACGGCCCGTCGGGCCCCGCCTCGCCGGGCTGCTGGGGGTTCGCGTCGCCGCCGCCCTTGTGGCCGTACCCCTCCCCGAAGCCCTTCGCGGTGTCCTTCGCCTTGTCGCGCAGCTGACCGAACAGGCTGCCCGCCTTCGCCGCGGCCTTCTCCGCGCGGGGGGCGGCCTGCGCCTGGGCCTTGGCGATCTTCGGGGCGGCGGCGGCCTTGGCGCGGGCAAAGGCGTCGCGGGCCTTGGCCGCGGCGCCGTCGGAGGCGCCGGCGCCGCCGGGCGTAGTGTCCTCGGGGTTGGTCATGATGGGCTCCTCGCTGTCGGCGTCCCGTGGCCGGCCGGCGCGCGGTCGTGCTCCGCGCCGGGCCCGGTCCCCCACCGTAACGCGGCCGGGGCGGTGGTCAGCCGGCCAGGAACGGACCCGCCCAGTCCGGCCAGACGGGCCGGCCGGCCGACGCGGCCACCGCGCCGAGACCGGCGAGCGCGGTCGCGGGACCTCACTCGGCGGGCAGGTGCTCGCGGGCCCACAGCGCGGCCGAGGTGCGGTCGGTGACGCCGATGCGCCGGAAGACGTTGCCGAGATGCACCTTGACGGTGCGTTCGGAGATGCCGAGCGACCGGCCGATCTGCTTGTTGGCGAGACCCTGGGCGGCGAGACGCAGCACCTCGGTCTCGCGCTCGCTGAGGGTGTCGGCGGGGTCGGGTCCGCCGCGCGCGGGCAGCAGGGCGCCCGCCACCCGCGGGTCGAGCGGGGTGTGCCCGGCGGCGGCGGCACGGATCGCGGTGAGCAGCTCCTCGGGCGTGCAGTCCTTGAGCACGTAGCCGACCGCGCCGGCGGCCACCGCGTCGCGGACCTGCTTGCGGTCGGCGAACGACGAGAGCACCACCACGCGGACGTCCGGGCGCGCGGCCTGCAGCGCCCGCGTCGCGCCGACGCCGTCGAGCACCGGCATGGAGAGGTCCATGAGCACGACGTCGGCGGCCAGCGGGTCGCCGCCGGTGAGCAGCTCGACCGCGTGGGCACCGTTCTCGGCCTCCCCCACGACCGCGACGTCGGCCGCGGAACCCAGCACGGACGCCAGGCCCACCCGCACCAGCCGGTGGTCGTCGACGACCACGACCCGGATCATGCGGACCCCGCCGGCACGACCGCCCGCCGCTGCGCGGGCAGCCGCAGCCGCCACGCCGTCCCCGCGCCCGGTGCGGTACGCAGCGCCAGCTCGCCGCCCTGCTCGCGGGCGACGTCGTCCATGAGCGACAGCCCGAAGTGCCCCGCCGGCCGGGTCGCCGGGTCGAAGCCCGTCCCGTCGTCGGCAACCTCGAGGACGACGAACCCGGCGCCGTCCGCGCCGTCCCCGTCGCCCGAGCCCTCCTGCTCGCGGTGCACGCTCACGTCGACGCGTGTCGCGCGGGCGTGGGTGGCGACGTTGCGCAACGCCTCCTGGGCGGTGCGGAAGACCGCCTCGGTGCCGGCGGGGTCGAGGCGGTCGCAGGCCGCCTCGTCGATGGCGACGTCGACGACCAGCTCGGCGTCCAACCGCAGGCCGGTGACGAGGTCGCGGAGCGCAGCCGGCAGTCCCGCGTCGTGCAGGTTCGGCGGGTAGATGTCGACGAGCAGCGAGCGCATGCCGCCGATGCTGGAGCGGACGGTGTCGCGGGCGTCGCGCAGCTGCCCGCCGAGGGTGTCGTTGCCGCGGGCGTCGGCGTCCTGCGCGCCGGCGGCGATGGCGAAGGAGGCGGCGACGAGGTCCTGCACGACACCGTCGTGCAGGGTCGCGGCGATGCGGCGCCGCTCGTCGAGCGAGGCGTCCATGGCGCGGCGCAGCATGTCCTCGCGCTGCTGCTGCGCGCGGCGGGCACGGGACAGCAGCGTCCAGCCGAGCGGGACGAGCAGCAGCACGAGCGCACCGATGCTGCCGAGCGTGATGCCGGCGAAGCCACGCCAGATCGAGTGGGCGCGGTCGGCGACCTGGTCGTAGCGGAAGTAGGTCTCGAGCAGCAGCGGGTGACCGGCGGGCGTCCAGACCGCGCGGTGGACCTCGAGCAGCGTGCCCCGGCCGCGCTCGTAGCGGTTCTCGGGCTCGTCGAGATCGCTGATGTCGGCGCTCACCTGCTGGTCGGTGAGCGCCTCGCGGGCGTCGCCCTCGAGCTCGAAGCGTTGCCCGACGAGACGCGGCTCGTCCGACCACAGGATGCGGCCCTGCGGGCTCCACAGCTTGACCCGCACGATGGCCGCGCGCGACAGCAGCTGGGCGCGCACCACCGGAGCGATCCCGGCCGCCGCGGTGGTGCTGGTGGCCATCGGATCGGTCAGCGCGGGTTGCACCGCGGTGTCGGCGAGGACGTTGGTGAGCTCGGCCGCGTCACGCACCGACTCGCTCTCGGCGGCGCGCCGGCTGACGAGCAGGCCCACCACCGCCACCGCGGCGATCACGACGACGGCCGCCGCGCCGACCTGGAGCAGGACGGTGCGCAGCCGCGGCAACCGGCCGGGACGGCGTGCGCCCGCGGGCCGGACCACGACCCAGTCGGCGACGGCAGCGGCACGACCCGCGTCCGTGTCGGGACGCGGGTCGGTGTCGGTGGGGGCGGGTCGGCTCATCGGCTACCGGTCTCGATCGTCGCCGCCGCCGTGGCGGCCGTGGTCGTCGCCGGCCTCGCTGCTGCGGCGACCGCGATCGTCCCCGGGCTCGCTGCTGCGGCGACCGCGATCGTCCCCGGGCTCGCTGCTGTGGCGGCCGCGATCGTCGCCGGGCTCGCTGCGGCGACCGTGGTCGTCCCCGGGCTCGCGACTGCGGCCGTGGTCGTCGCCGGCCTCGCTGCCGCGGCCGTGGTGCCGCCCGTGCGTCGAGGCGGCGCTCGACGCGGCGGCGGCCGAGGCGGTGGGCCGGGCGCTCGTCGCGCCGGTGGTCGGGGTGGCCGTCGGCGAGGCGCTGCCGCGTGACTCGACGGCGCGGCCGTGGTCGTCGAAAAAGACAACGGCGGCCTGCGACGGCGTGCGCACCGGCACCCGCTCGTTGAACGAGGGGGCGCCGGCGAGCGCGAAGGCGGTGGGGACGGCGATGGCGAGGGCGCCGACGGCGGTGGCGCCGGCGATGACGAGTCGATTCACGGTCTACTCCCGGTCAGGCTTCGGTGTGCACCGTCGAATCTGCTGCAGCTCGGGTTCACCGCACCATCGGACGATGGCACTAGTACTTGACCGACAGGGGAAACGCAGCGGCGGCCGGAAGGGTTCGATCCGCGCGGCGGGTCGGTCAGGGAGCGAGCATCTCGGGGGTGACGGCCGACTCGGTGTCGGGGATGCCGAGGTCGCTGGCCCGCTTGTCGGCCATCGCCAGCAGCCGGCGGATGCGGCCGGCGACCGCGTCCTTGGTCATGACCGGTTCCGAGAGCGCGCCCAGCTCCTCGAGCGAGGCCTGCTTGTGCTCCAGGCGCAGCCGACCCGCCTGCAGCAGGTGGTCGGGGGCGTCGTCGCCGAGGATCTCCAGCGCCCGCGCGACCCGCGCGCCCGCGGCGACGGCGGCCCGCGCCGACCGGCGCAGGTTCGCGTCGTCGAAGTTCGCGAGCCTGTTGGCGGTCGCGCGCACCTCGCGGCGCATGCGCCGCTCCTCCCACGCCATCACCGAGTCGTGGGCGCCGATGCGCGTGAGCAGCGCGCCGATGGCGTCGCCGTCGCGGACGAGGACGCGGTCGCCGCCGCGCACCTCGCGCGCCTTGGCCGAGACGCCGAGGCGCCGGCCGACGCCGACCAGGGCGAGAGCCGCCTCGGCCGACGGGCAGGAGATCTCCAACGAGCACGCGCGGCCGGGCTCGGTGAGCGAGCCGTGGGCGAGGAACGCGCCACGCCAGGCCGCTTCGGCGTCGGCGACGCCGCCGGCCACGACGAGGTGCGGCAGCCCCTTGACCGGCCGGCCCCGCAGGTCGACGAGTCCCGCCTGCCGGGCGAGCCGCTCGCCGTCCTTGGTGACCCGCACGAGGTAGCGACTGGTCCGACGCAGGCCGGCGGCGGCGACGATCTGGACCTCCGAGCCGTGCCCGAAGATCTCGGCGATCTCCTTGCGCAGCCGCCGCGCCACCGAGCCCGTGTCGAGCTCGGCCTCGATGACGATGTGGCCGCCGACCAGGTGCAGCGCACCGGCGAAGCGGAGCATCGTGGCGAGCTCGCTCTTGCGCGCCGACATACGGCTGACCGGCACTCGGCTGAGCTCGTCCTTCACCGCGGCGGTCATTGCCATGCGCTGGCTCCTCCCCCGGCGAGTCCGTGTGCGGCCCCGTCCAGTACGTCCTGCAGAGCTCGACTCAGCCGGAGCGGGTCGTGGCGCTCCGCGCTGTCGTCGGCAGCGAGTCTAGACACACGCAGTTGCGCACCGATCCGGGAGACGTAACCGGCGAGATCGGTGAGGTCGAGAACGGAATCCTCGTCGGCCAGCACGGTGTCGATGGGCAGCCCCCCGAACGGCTCGGCGTGCGTCTGCAGCAGGGCGAGCAGCTCGTGAGGTTCGTAGGCGTCGGTCTCGCCGAGCTGGGGCACCAGGTTGAGGACGACGACGAGTCGAGCGGTGGTGTTGGCGAGGGTCTTGCCGAGCTCGCGCAGCAGCAGGTGCGGGATGACGCTGGTGAACCAGGACCCGGGGCCGAGCAGCACGAGATCGGCCTCGCGCACGGCGTCGACCGCGTCGGCGCAGGCCGGCGCGCCGGGGGGCAGCAACGAGATCGAGCGCACCCGGCCCGGCGTGGTGGCGATGGAGACCTGACCGCGGATCTTGCGGGTGCGCGACGGGTCGTCGGGGTCGAAGTGGTCGGCCTCGCCGACGAGATCGAGCGGGACCGGGCTCATCGGCAGCACCCGGCCCACCGCGCCGACCAGCGCGCCGAGACGCGCGAGCGCGGCCACCGGGTCGGGCTCGCGTTCCAGCAGCCCGGTGAGCACGAGGTTGCCGACGGGGTGGCCGGCGAGCACGCCGTGACCGCCCAGCCGGTGCTGCAGCAGCTCGGCCCACGCCGTCGCCTCCGGGTCGGCGCCGGCGAGGGCGGCGAGCGCCATGCGCAGGTCACCGGGCGGCAGCACCTTGAGCTCGCGCCGGATGCGCCCGGACGAGCCGCCGTCGTCGGCCACCGTGACGATCGCGGTGAGGTCGTCGGTGAGCAGGCGCAGCGCCGACAGCGACGCGTGCAGACCGTGCCCGCCGCCCAGCGCCACCGCCTTCACCGGCCGGCCCGTCGCGCGTGGCGCTCCCGATGCTCCCGACGCCGCCGCGTCACTCACGACCGAGGTCCCGGTGCACGACGTGGGTCCGCACCCCCATGGCATCGAGCCGGGCCGCGAGCTGCCGGCTCATCGCCACCGAGCGGTGCTTGCCGCCGGTGCAGCCGACGGCGAGGGTGAGGAATCGCTTGCTCTCGCGCCGGTAGCCCGCCCCGACGATGCGCAGCAGGTCGGTGTAGCTGTCCAGGAACTCGGTGGCGCCCTCCTGGCCCAGCACGTAGTCGCTGACCTCCTCGTCCTGGCCGGTGAGGTCGCGCAGCTCCGGGATCCAGTGCGGGTTGGGCAGGAACCGGACGTCGACGACCATGTCGGCATCGACCGGCAGGCCGTACTTGAACCCGAAGGACAGCACGGTGGCGCGCAGCGCGAGGGCGTCGTCGGAGGCCGGGCCGGTGAACGCCGACTCGATGGCGCGGCGCAGGTCGTGCACCGACCGGTTACTGGTGTCGATGACGAGGTCGGCGTCGTCGCGCAGGCCGGCGAGCAGTTCCCGCTCGGCGTTGATGCCGTCGACGAGGCGGCCGCCGCCCTGCAACGGGTGGGCGCGGCGCACGCTCTCGAAGCGGCGCACGAGGACGTCCGAGCCGGCCTCCAGGAACAGCACCCGCGGCCGCAACGTCCGCGGCATGCCGCGGATGGTGCCGCGCAGGTCCTTCGAGAACGCCCGACCGCGGACGTCCATGACGACGGCGAGCCGGGTGACCGCGCCCTGGCTGCGGCTGCCGAGGTCGACGAGGGTGCCGATGAGCTCGGGCGGGAGGTTGTCGACGACGAAGAAGCCGAGGTCCTCGAAGCATTTGGCCGCCGTGCTGCGCCCCGCTCCGGACAGCCCGGTGATGATCACCGTCTCCAGCGCGCCGGCGGGAGCGGCGTCGGCGGGGACGGCGCCGGTCGTGGTGTCGCGTTCGTTCACAGCACTTCCCCGGTGGTGACGTTGACGGCGGGCGCGGCCGCGCCCTCAGCGGCGAGGGCGGCGACGATGGCCGCCGCGGTCCGCCGGCCGATGCCGGGCACCTCGACGATCTCGGTGACGTCGGCGGCCCGCAACCGCTTGAGCGAGCCGAACCGCTTCATCAGCGCCTTGCGGCGGGTCTCGCCGAGGCCGGGGATGCCGTCGAGGGCGGAGGTCGTCATGGCCTTGGACCGCTTCTGCCGGTGGTAGGTGATGGCGAAGCGGTGTGCCTCGTCCCGGACCCGCTGCAGCAGGTAGAGCCCCTCGGAGGTCCGCGGCAGGATCGCCGGGTACGGCTGGCCCGGCAGCCAGACCTCCTCCAGTCGCTTGGCGAGGCCGACGAGCGCCACGTCGTCGATGCCGAGGTCGGCCAGCACCGCCGCGGCCGCCGCCACCTGCGGCGCGCCCCCGTCGACGACGAGCAGGTTGGGCGGGTACGCGAACTTCTTGGGACGTCCGGTCGCCGGGTCGATCCCCGACGGCACGGCCGGGGGTGCGTCGCCCACCCCGGGTTCGCCGGCGGACTCCACCGCCTCGGCGCCGGGATCGCTGTCGGCGTCGGCGCCCTCGTCGAGCTGGTCGTTCAGGTAGCGCGCGAAGCGGCGGCGGGTGACCTCGGCGATCCACTGGACGTCGCCGGTGCCCTCGGAGGTGTCGCGCAGCGCGAAGCGTCGGTACTCGCTCTTGCGGGGCAGGCCGTCCTCGAACACCACCATGCTCGCCACGACGTTCGTGCCCTGCACGTGGCTGATGTCGAAGCACTCGATGCGCAGCGGCGCCGACGGCAGCTCCAGGCTCTCCTGCAGCTCGTCCAGGGCGCGCGAGCGGGCGGTGAGGTCCGAGGCGCGCTTGAGCTTGTGCTGGTTCAGCGACTGGGCCGCGTTCCGTGCGACCGTCTCGGCCAGCGCCCGCTTGTCGCCGCGCTGCGGCACCCGCACCGAGACCCGGCGCCCCCGCCGCTCGCCCAGCCATTCCTCGAGCACGGTGGCGTCGTCGGGCAGCACCGGCACCAGCACCTCGCGCGGGATGTCCTCGCCGCCGTCGGTGAACAGGCCGTAGAACTGGGTGAGGAACTGCTCGACGAGGTCGCCGGTCGACATCTCGTCCAACCGGTCGACGACCCACCCGCGCTGCCCGCGCACGCGACCGCCCCGGACGTGGAACACCTGCACCGCCGCCTCGAGCTCGTCCTCGGCGAAGGCGACGACGTCGGCGTCGGTGCCGTCACCGAACACGACGGCCTGCTTCTCCAGCGCCCGGTTCAGCGCACCGAGGTCGTCGCGCAGCCGGGCGGCCCGCTCGAACTCGAGGTTCCCGCTCGCCTCGACCATCTCGCGTTCGAGGCGACGCGCCATGGTGTCGGTCTTGCCGGCCATGAAGTCGCAGAACTCGTCGACGATGTCGCGGTGCTCGTCGGCGCTCACCCGGCCCACGCACGGCGCGCTGCACTTGCCGATGTAGCCGAGCAGGCACGGCCGGCCGACCTGGCCGGCGCGCTTGAAGACGCCGGCCGAGCAGGTGCGGGCCGGAAACACCCGGGTGAGCAGGTCGAGCGTCTCGCGGATCGCCCACGCGTGCGAGTAGGGGCCGAAGTAGCGCACGCCCTTGCGCTTGGGGCCGCGCATCACCTGCAGCCGCGGGTACTCCTCGTACAGTGTCACGGCCAGCGACGGGTAGGACTTGTCGTCGCGGTAGCGGACGTTGAAGCGCGGGTCGAACTCCTTGATCCAGTTGTACTCGAGCTGCAGCGCCTCGACCTCGGTGCGCACGACGGTCCACTCGACGCTCGCGGCCGTGGTGACCATCTGCCGGGTGCGCTGGTGCAGTCCGGCGATGTCGGCGAAGTAGGAGTTCAGCCGCTGCCGCAGGCTTTTTGCCTTGCCGACGTAGATGACGCGGCCGCGCTCGTCGCGGAACTTGTAGACGCCCGGCTCCAGCGGGATCGTCCCGGGAGCGGGGCGATACGTGGACGGGTCGGGCACGTCCTCCAGGTTAGTAGCCGGGGGCGACGCTTCCGGGCGCTGGGCTTACGGGCGCTGGGCTTACGGGCGCTGGGCTTCCGGGCGCTGGGCTTACGGGCGCTGGGCTTCCGGGCGCTGGCTCCCCCTCGCCGCACGGTGCAGCCCCGGCGCCGATCGGGTCAGCGAGGGGTGATGTCCAGGATCACCGGCCTCGACTTCTCGAGGGGTTCACCCTCCCCCGCGTCGGGGTCGTGGTCGTAGTTGTAGTCCCCGACCGCGGTGCACCGCCCGACCGCGGCGCAGTCGACGGCGGTGAACTCGTAGCCCGAGTACCTCGGACGTCCCTTCGGGCTCGGCGCGGCCACCGGCGTCCACACGCCGTCGGCGTAGGTCTCGACGATCGCGTCGCCGCGGACGTCGTTCGCGTCGCCGTCGCCGCGTGATCCCACGGCGACGCACGCACTCGGGTTCGCGCAGGCCAGGTCGGACAGTGCGAACCACCCCGTCCTCGACGTCGCAGGACGGGGCATGGGGAAGACGCGTGCCGTCGTGCCGTCGTGCAGGCGCAGCGCGACCGGTTGGAGTCCCCGCCGGCCGGACAGCCCGCGGACCGAGTAGGCGGCCAGCGCCCAGCAGGTGCCGGTCGTCGGGCAGCGCAGCGACGCGTCGCCCTCGACGGCCACGGCCCACGCGGTGGCCGACCTCGCGTCGGCCGGCACCGGCACCGCGGTCCAGTGCACGGCGCCGCCGTGCAGCGTCGCGAACGACAGCGGCGCGGCGCCGCCACCGGCGAGCCCGCCGGCCAGCAGGGTGCACCGGTCCCGGTGCGCGCAGTCGAGACCGTCGACGTCGGGGTTGAACTTCTGTTTCCAGTGCGGCGGATTCGGCAGGAACCGCGACGTCCAGGTGGTCCCCGCCCGGACCGCGACGATGTTCCGGCTCGTCGTCGCGGTGTCGGCGGAGCCGGTGACCGTGCACCACCCGGCGACCGGGCAGGAGACGTGGTCGAGGACGACGTGACGCGAGCCGGCGGGCACGGGCGCCGCGGTGACCTGCCACGTGCCGCCGTCCAGGGTGTAGACGTGCTGCTGGTCGAACGCGACGCAGTGCCCCGGGCCGCCGCACGCCACGTGGAGCAGGGCGCCCACGGCCCCGTTGTCGCCCTCGGGCGGGACGGGCGCCGTCACCGAGGTCCAGGCGCGGCCGTCCCAGGTGCTGATCAGGCTCGCGCTGTCGGCGTTGTAGCCGCCGACGGCCACGCAGTAGGTCGCGGTGGGGCACGCGAGGTCGGCGAGATCGGCGGTGCCGTCACCGTCGGAGTCGGCCGGGACCGGGACCCGCTGCGTGATCGTCCGGCCGTTCGTCGTGACCCGGGCGACGGGGCCGGCACCGCTGAAGTCGGAGCCGAGGCTGATGCAGGTGCCGACGGCGGGACACCGGGTCGCCGAGTACTCGAGGTCGGCGGCCTTCCCGCCGGGTGCGGCCTCGGCGGCGACGGCGCGCAGGGTGCCGGGCTGGCGGGCGTGCCGGAACTCGTAGCGCGCCGTGTTCGACGTCCCGGCCTTCGTCCGGACGACGACCGGGAAGCGGGTGCCGTGGCGGTGGCCGGCCGGAAAGGCGGTGATGACCTCGGCGTCGATCACCGTGGCGTCCGTGCGGCGGCCGGCGACGGTCACCGTGCCGCCGGTGAGGTGACGGCCGTGGATGATCAGGTGGGCGTAGCCGACGCTCGAGCCGTAGGCGGCCTCGACCGACGTGATGACCGGCCGCGGGGCGCGCGCCTCGGCCGACACCCCGGCCGCGGCGAGCACTCCGCCACCGACGAGCACGACGACGAACAGGAACCGGACGAACCGCACGAGCTGCCCCCTCCACTCAGGTGGGGTAAACCTGCCCTGCCCGCGGGCGTGAGGTCAACGCGTGCTCGCTGCCGATCTCTCAGCCGGCCGTGTCGCGGTAGTCGTCGATCTCGGCGAGCAGCAACGCCTTCCCGGGCTCGTCCAGGAACGAGGCGCGGACGGCTGCGCGGGCCAGCTCGGCGACACCGTGCTCGGTGAGGCCGAGCAGCTGCGCGGCGACCGCGTACTCCTGGTTGAGGGTCGTCGAGAACATCGGCGGGTCGTCGGAGTTGATCGTCACCGGCACCCCTGCGGCGACCAGCGCCGGCAGCGGGTGCTCGGCCAGGCTCGGCACCGAGCGGGTACGGACGTTCGAGGTCGGGCACACCTCGAGCGGGATGCCCTGCTCCGCGAGATGCGCGAGCAGCCTGGGATCGGCCGCCGCGGCGATGCCGTGCCCGATGCGTTCGGCGCCCAGGTGGTCGAGCGCGTCCCAGACGGTCTCCGGTCCGGTGGACTCCCCCGCGTGCGGGACGCTGTGCAGCCCCTCGGCGATCGCGGCCCGGAAGTGGGGCGCGAACTGCGCACGCGGGACGCCGATCTCGGGACCGCCCAGCCCGAAGCTGACCAGGCCGTCGGGGCGGTAGCGGGTGGCGATCTCCAGGGTCGTGTCCGCGGCCGGGAGCCCGGCCTCACCCGGGATGTCGAAGCACCACGACAGCGCCACGCCGAAGTCCTCGCGGGCGCGCCGGCGGGCGTCCTCGACCGCCTCGCAGTACGCCGCGGCCGGCACCCCGCGCACCACCGACGAGTACGGCGTGAGCGTCAGCTCGGCGTAGCGCACGTTCTGGTCGGCGAGGTCGCGGGCGATGCCGTGGGTCAGCGTCCACACGTCCTCCGCGTCGCGGATCAGGTCGACCACCGAGAGGTAGACGGTGATGAAGTGCGCGAAGTCCGTGAAGCGGAAGTAGTCGGCCAGCAGCGCCGGGTCGGCGGGCACCGGCGACGCACCCTCGTGACGGGCGGCGAGCTCGGCCACGACCTGCGGGGACGCCGACCCGACATGATGGACGTGCAGCTCGGCCTTGGGCAGCCCGGCGACGAAGCGTCGGAGCGTCGGGTCGATCGCGGGCAGGTCGGCAGCGGGGTCCATGGCGTCCGATTCTGCTGCACCGACCGGCGCCGGCCCGCTCAGGTCTCCACGAGCGGACGCCGGGCGGTGGTCGTCGCCGTCCGCTCCACCCCACGGCGCGACGCCGCCCACCCGAACGCCGCGGCCAGCAGACCGAGCAGCGCGGGCAGCACGAATCCGCCGCGCCACCCCACGTGGTCGATCGCGATCCCCGCGAGCGGCGCGCCCACGCCCGAGCCCAGCGTCAGCGCCGAGCCGTGCCACCCGAGCGCCTCGCCCCGGACGCGCTCGGGCACGAAGCGCGTCAGCTCGTCGACCGACGCGGTGACGGTCGGGGCGCACCAGAACCCCGTGACGAACAGCAGCGCCGCGAGCAGCAGCGGCTCCCCGCCGAGGGCCACCGGCAGCGCCGTCGCCGCCAGCAGCGCCAGCAGCGCCGCGACCGGGATCGTGCGCCGCAGCGCGCCGTACACGAGACCGCCCACCGCCGACCCAGCGCCCCAGACCGCGAGCTCCCAGCCGATCCAGGTCTGGTGGTCCATGTCGCGCAACGCGGCGACCACGCCCACGTCGGTGCCGGTGAGCACCATGGTGGCCGCGGCGCTCATGACGAGCAGTGCGCCGACGCGCAGGTCGAGCCAGTCGCGCACCGCGGGCGGACGGTGACCGGTGGGCGCGGCCGGCGCCGGGTCGGCGGGCGCGGCCGGCGCCGGGGTGCCCCGCAGCGGCGGGTCGGCGAGCCAGATCGCGACGCCGCCGGCGACCGACGCGAACTGGCACGCGAACAGCGCCCACGAGGTCGGCAGGTAGGTGGCGAGCACGACGCCCAGCGCGGGGCCGATCATGAACGACACCTCGACGGCCACCGAGTCGATCGACAGCGCCGTGGTGCGCTGCCCCTCGGGGACGGCGCGCAGCAGCACCTGCCGCACGATGGAGAACGACGGCACCTCGAACAGGCCCGCCACGGCGGCCAAGACGAGCAGCGGCCAGTATCCGACGAACGGGGCGACCGACCAGCAGCCGGCGAGGACCACCAGCGACGGTGCGACGGCCGCGCGCAGCCCGTCGCGGTCGAGCCGCCGCCCACGCCACGGCGCGCTCACGCTCAGCGCCACCGTGGCGACCGCCGCGAGCAGGCCGGCGGCGGCATAGGACCGGTCGAGCGTGGTGACGACGTGCAGGGTGAGGATCACGTTCGCCGCCCACAGCGGGACCCGCACGATCGTGCCGAGCAGCAGGACCCGTCGTACGTCGCCGTGGCGCAGCACGGCGCGGTACGACTCGATCACCGCCTCAGCGTCGCACGGGGTAGCGACAGGTTTCGGGCGCGATGCGATGCGCGCCCCGATCAGGTGATCCACACCCGGTTACCGCCGCCAGGACGACGGGAACCGGATGTGGATCACCGGCCTCGGTCGGCTCCGCGCTCGCGCCGTCAGGGCCGGCCGAGGCGACGCACCTTCGCCCGGAGCGCCCGGCGCGCCACCGGCCCGAGGTCGTCGACGACCTCCACGAGGGCGCCCAGCCGCTCCAACGCGTCGAGCGCGGCGGTGGCCCCGGCGGCGTCCACCCCCTCGTAGAGCTCCAGGCCGAGGAAGCCCGCGCTGATCGCCGCCGCCGTGCCCGCCGGGTCCGCGATCTCGGCCAGCGGGCTGCCGGCGAGCACGCGACGCACGACCGCCTCGATCTCGGCGTTCCACCGGGTCATCGCGTGGCGTGCCGCCCCGGCGAGCACGGGATCACGCTGGGCCCCGGCCAGCAGCTGCGCCATCATCGCCACGTTCCCGAGCGAGCGCTCCCGCTCGTGCAGCTCGCGGCCGACCCGCAGCAGCTCGACGAGCGAGCCGACCGCCGCGAACCGCGCGCGGTAGGACGCCACACTGTCCTCGACCGACGTCCGCACCGCGGCGTCGACCAGCCCCGGCAGGGTCTTGTAGTGGTAGAAGATCAACGCCTGGTTGACCTCGGCCCGCGCGGCGACCGTGCGGGCCGACAGCCCCGCGATGCCCTCGTCGCGCAGTGTCGCGGCCGCCGCGGCCAACAGCCGCGCCCGGGTGTCGCTCACCGTCGCGGCGCCGTGGTCGCGCGGCCGGACCGCGGCGCGCGGTGCCGTCGCTCCCGGCCGAGCATGACGAGGGTGACGACCGCTGCGCCGTGCAGACCCACCACCGCGCCGGCGAGCAGGCCCTCGACGGCCGCGAACCACGCCGCCGACCGGTCCACCCGCATGCCGATCAGGGCGCCGGTCACCGTGCCGATCACCGTCGCCACCGTGACGACGACGGCCGCGACGCGCGCGATCGGGGAGGTGAACGGCACATTCGCCGCCTGCGGTCGGACGGCTCGCCGGGTGAGGGCGGCGCCGACGCCGGCGGCCAGCACGAGCAGACCCACGAGCGACCGACCCGTGACGTCGGCGACCCCGTGGGCGAACGCCGCCATCCCGGCCGCGGCCGTCGCCGCCCCCGCGGCCCGCAGCACCCCCAGACCCGCGCCCGCGGCCGCCAGCGGGACGAGCACCGCGGACTCCACGAGGCCGAGGACGAGGCCGACGACCACGCCGTAACCCGCCCCACACACCGTCCCGAACAGCGGGAAGACCATCGTCCCGACGGCGGCGCCGCTCACCAAGCCGGCGACCGCACCGATCCCGCAGCACCGCGCCACCGCGTCCGCCGTCGTCATGGTCCCCCTCCGTTGAGCGATCGCTCAAACAGGAGCCTAGCAGCGAATTGAGCAACCGCTCAAGACCGCGACGCCGACCTCCGGGGTCGCCGGCCGACGGGCTACGCGGACTTGGCTGCGGCGCGCTTGGCGCCGGGGCGCTTGGCCGCCGCGGCGGCGCGCCTGCGCGGCCGGGCGGGGGCGGCGGGGATGTCGGCGGCGTCGAGCATGGGCCGCAGGAACGCACCGGTGTGCGACTCGGCGACGGCGGCGATGTGCTCCGGGGTTCCCTCGGCCACGACCGTGCCGCCGCCCGAGCCGCCCTCCGGACCCATGTCGACGAGCCAGTCGGCCGTCTTGATGACGTCGAGGTTGTGCTCGATGACGATGACGGAGTTGCCCTTGTCGACCAGCGAGTGCAGCACCCCCAGCAGCTTGTGGACGTCCTCGAAGTGCAGGCCGGTCGTCGGCTCGTCGAGGACGTAGACGGTGCGCCCGGTCGAGCGCTTCTGCAGCTCGGAGGCAAGCTTCACGCGCTGCGCCTCACCGCCGGAGAGCGTCGGTGCGGGCTGGCCCAGCCGCACGTAACCCAGCCCGACGTCCACCAACGTCCGCAGGTGCCGGGCGATGCGCTCGATGGGCGCGAAGAACTCCGCGGCCTCCTCGATCGGCATCTCAAGGACCTCGCTGATCGTCTTGCCCTTGTAGTGCACGTCGAGCGTCTCGCGGTTGTAGCGCGCGCCCTTGCACACCTCGCACGGCACGTAGACGTCGGGCAGGAAGTTCATCTCGATCTTGATCGTGCCGTCGCCCGCGCAGTTCTCGCAGCGACCGCCCTTGACGTTGAAGGAGAACCGCCCCTGCTGGTAGCCGCGGACCTTGGCCTCGGTCGTCTCGCTGAACAGCTTGCGGATGTGGTCGAACACCCCGGTGTAGGTGGCGGGGTTCGACCGCGGGGTGCGGCCGATGGGCGACTGGTCGACGCCGACCACCTTGTCGAGCTGGTCGATGCCGCGCACCCGCTTGTGCCGCCCCGGCGGCAACTTCGCGCCGTTGATCTTGTTGGCCAGCGAGGCGTAGAGGATGTCGTTGACGAGGCTGGACTTGCCCGAGCCGCTCACCCCGGTGACGGCGACGAAGCAGCCCAACGGGAAGGCGACGTCGACGTTCTTCAGGTTGTGCTCCCGGGCGCCCTCGACGACGAGCTCCCGGCCCTTCTGCCGCGGTCGGCGGATGGCCGGCACGTCGATGGTGCGCCGGCCGGACAGATAGGCGCCGGTGATCGACTCCTCGGACGTGCGCAGGTCGTCGACGGTCCCGCTGACGACGATGCGACCACCGTGCTCGCCGGCGAGGGGGCCGATGTCGACCACCCAGTCGGCGGTGCGGATGGTGTCCTCGTCGTGCTCGACGACGATGAGCGTGTTGCCGAGGTCGCGCAACCGGACCAGCGTCTCGATCAGCCGGTGGTTGTCGCGCTGGTGCAGCCCGATGGACGGTTCGTCGAGGACGTACAGGACGCCGACGAGACCGGAGCCGATCTGGGTCGCCAGCCGGATGCGCTGGGCCTCCCCGCCGGCGAGCGTGGCGGCCGCGCGATCGAGCGACAGGTAGTGCAGGCCGACGTCGACGAGGAAGCCGAGCCGGGCGTTGATCTCCTTGAGGACGCGCTCGCCGATCAGCTTCTCGCGCTGCGTGAGGTCGAGCTCGACCAGCCACCGGGCCGCGTCGCCGATCGAGAGCGCGGCGACGTCGGCGATGGACCGGCCGTGCACGGTGACGTTGAGGATCTCGGGCTTGAGCCGCGACCCGCCGCACGCCGGGCACGGGACCTCGCGCATGAAGCCCTCGTACTTCTCGCGGGACCAGTCGCTCTCGGTCTCGGTGTAGCGCCGCTCGATCCACGGCACCACGCCCTCGTAGCTGGCGTAGTACGAGCGGTTGCGGCCGTAGCGGTTGCGGTAGCTGACGTGCACCTGGTCGTCGGTGCCGTGCAGCACCGCCTTCTGCGCGCGGGCCGGCAGTCGCTCCCACGCGGTGTCGAGGTCGAAGCCGTTCGCGTCGGCGAGTCCTTGCAGCAACCGCAGGAAGTACTCGCCGGACTGGCCGCCGGACCACGGCGCGACCGCACCCTCGTTGAGGGTCGCCTCGGGGTCGGGCACGACCAGCTCGGGGTCGACCTCCTTGCGGGTGCCGAGCCCGGTGCACTCGCCACAGGCGCCGAAGGGCGAGTTGAACGAGAACGAGCGCGGCTCGAGCTCGTCGATCGCGAGCGGGTGGTCGTTCGGGCAGGCGAGCCGCTCGGAGTAGCGGCGTTCCCGGTGCGGGTCGTCGTCGTCGAGGTCGACGAAGTCGAGGATCACGACCCCGCCGGCGAGGCCGAGACCGGTCTCGACGGAGTCGGTGATGCGCTGCTTGCTCGACGGTTTGGCCGACAGCCGGTCGACCACCGCCTCGATGGTGTGCTTCTCCTGCTTCTTCAGCTTGGGCGGGTCGGTGAGCGAGTGGACGGTGCCGTCGATGCGGACGCGCGCGTAGCCCTTGACCTGCAGGTCGGCCAGCAGGTCGACGTACTCGCCCTTGCGCTCGCGCACGACCGGGGCGAGCACCTGAAACCGGGTGCCCTCGGGCATCTCGAGGATGCGGTCGACGATCTGTTGCGGCGTCTGCTTGGAGATCGGCTCGCCGCACACCGGGCAGTGCGGCTTGCCGATGCGCGCCCAGAGCAGCCGCAGGTAGTCATAGACCTCGGTGATCGTGCCGACCGTCGAGCGCGGGTTCTTCGACGTGGACTTCTGGTCGATCGAGACCGCCGGCGACAGCCCCTCGATGAAGTCGACGTCGGGCTTGTCCATCTGCCCCAGGAACTGCCGCGCGTAGGCCGAGAGCGACTCGACGTAGCGGCGCTGACCCTCGGCGAAGATGGTGTCGAAGGCCAGGCTGGACTTGCCGGACCCGGACAGCCCGGTGAAGACGATCATGGCGTCACGGGGCAGGTCGAGGCTGACGTCCTTGAGATTGTGCTCGCGGGCGCCACGGACGATCAGACGGTCGTTCACGCGGATCTCTCTTGTCGAGTGCGCAGGTCGGTCCCGAGAGTAATGACGTCGACCGACAACGGGATTCCGCGGGGCGGCGCCGGTGGCCCACCGCCACCCCGCGACGCCGGCGGTTGAGTCGTGGACGGGGCGGGCATGACTCCTGCGTGCCCCGTTCCGTCGCCACCAACACCCGCGTCGACCTCGCCGGACTGCTCGACTTCGTCCGTCCGCGGCACCGGATGATCCTCGTCACCCGGCGCCGCGACGGCAGCCCGCAGCTCTCGCCCGTCACCGGCGGGGTGGACGGCGAGGGCCGCATCGTGATCTCCACCTACCCGGAGCGCGCGAAGGTCGCGAACCTGCGCCGCAGCCCCGAGTGCGCCGTCATGGTGATCTCCGACGAATGGAACGACCCGTGGGTCCAGGTCGACGGGACGGCCGAGGTGCTCGACCTGCCCGACTCGATCGAGCCGCTGGTCGACTACTTCCGCAGCATCAGCGGCGAGCACCCCGACTGGGACGAGTACCGCCAGGCCATGAGCGACCAGGGCAAGTCGCTGATCCGCGTGACGCCCACCCGGTGGGGCCCGGTCGCCACCGGCGGATTCCCCGCCCGCCTCGCCGACTAGCCACGGACAGCCGCGACCTTCCTGCACCGCGAGCGTCCGCACGCACCCCGTGCAGGAAGATCCACGAGCCGACGGGGTGCTACGTCAGCGACCAGTCGACCGGCTGGCCGCCCTGGGCGACGAGGGCGGCGTTGGCCCTGCCGAAGGGCCGCGAACCGAAGAAGCCGCCGGAGGCCGACAGCGGGCTCGGGTGCGCGGACTCGATGACCGGGACGTCGCCGAGCAGCGGCTTCAGGTTGCGCGCGTCGCGGCCCCAGAGGATGGCGACGAGCGGGCCGCCGCGGGCGGCGAGTGCACGGATCGCCTGCTCGGTGATCGGCTCCCACCCCTTGTCGCGATGCGAGGCGGGCTTCCCGGGCGCGACGGTCAGCGCGCGGTTGAGCAGCAGCACCCCGTGGTCGGCCCAGGCGGTGAGGTCGCCGTGCTCGGGTGGCGTGACACCGAGATCGGCCTGCAGCTCCTTGTAGATGTTGCGCAGCGACGGCGGCAGCGGCCGGACGTCCCGGTCGACGGCGAACGACAGCCCGATCGGATGGCCGGGGGTCGGGTACGGGTCCTGCCCCACGATCAGCACCCGGACGTCGGCGAACGGGCGGGTGAACGCGCGCAGGATGTGCTCGGCGGCGGGGAGATACGTCCGGCCCGCCGCGACCTCGGCCCGCAGGAACTCCCCCATCGCCGTCACCTGCTCCGCCACCGGGGCGAGCGCGTCGGCCCAGCCCGTCTCGACGACGTCGGTCAGCGGTGGCGCGGGCACCGGCCGACCGTAGCGAACGACTCAGCCGCTCCGCGCGGCCAGCCAGGACAGCACGTCGGGCAGGGCCGTCAGCACCGACACGTGACCGTCGTCGGGACGCGCCCACAGCTCGGCCTGGGGCAGCGCGGCCGCGAGCCAGTCGCCGTGCGTCGCGGGCACCACCCGGTCGCGGCCGCCCCGCACGACCAGCGCCGGCGCCCGCACCGCGTCGAGCGCGAACCCCCACGGCGACACGAACTCGACGTCGTCGTCGACCAGCCCGTCGGGGCCGGCGGCGCCGGCGGCGCCGGCGTCGGCACCGAGCGCCCGCCACTCGCCGGCGAGCGCCGCCCAGTCCGCGTCGACGAAGCTGGCCTCGTCGAACTCCTCGGTCTCGACGAAGCGGGCCCGGGCGTCGCGGCCGGCCTCGGCGGCGCGGAGTCCGTCGGGGGCGACCATGCCGGCGTACCAGTCGATCGCGGCGTCGCGGGGCGCGATGCCGGCCAGGGAGGCCACCGCGGTCACCCGTTCCGGGGTGAGCGCGGCGCAGGCCAGCGCGTGCGGGCCGCCGCCGGACGCGCCGACCACCGCGTAGCGCTCGATCCCGAGCGCGTCCGCCACCGCCGCGACGTCGGCCGCGGCCGACGCGACGGCCCGGCCGGGCCGGGGGGACGACCCGCCGTAGGACGGCCGTGCGTACGACACCACCCGCAGGCCGCGGGCCCGGGCAGCCTCGACCACGGGCGCGAGCAGCGCGCCGGTCTGCGGCGAGCCGTGATGCCAGACCGCGACGGGGCCGTCCCCGCCACCGTCGTGGGCGACCAGCGTCCGGCCGTCCACCTCGATCGCGTGCCGCCGGCCGATCACGGCCGCGTCAGCTCCAGAGCCGGCACGTCCGGGGGCTCGAAGCCGAAGACCTGGCCGTAGAACGACAGCGCGGACTCGCGAGCGTCGACGATCGTCTCGCGACGACGGAAGCCGTGGGACTCGCCCTCGTACGCGCGGTACGCGTGCGGCAGGCCCTTGGCGATCATCGCGTCCCGGAAGCGCTCCGCCTGCGACGGCGGGACGATGGGGTCGTCGAGTCCCTGCAGCAGCAGCACCGGGCACGACAGGCCCTCGACGTTGTTCACCGGGGCCCGCTGGTCGTAGAGCTCGCGGGCCTCGGGCAGCGGGCCGACGAGGCCGTCCAGGTAGCGCGACTCGAAGTCGTGGGTCTCCTGCGCGAACCGCACCAGCTCGGCCACACCGAAGTGGGAGACGCCGCAGGCGAACACGTCGGTCGTGGTCAGCGCGCTCAGCACCGTCCAGCCGCCGGCCGAGCCGCCCTCGATGCCCAGCCGCGCGCCGTCGGCGATGCCCGCGTCGGCGAGCCCCCGCACCGCGCTGACGGTGTCCTCGACGTCGACGACGCCCCACTGCCCGCGCAGCTGCTCGCGGTAGGCCCGGCCGTACCCGGTGGATCCGCCGTAGTTGACGTCGACGACGCCGATGCCGCGGCTGGTGTAGTACGCGACGGACGGCGACAGCATCGGCGTGACGTGGGCGGTGGGGCCGCCGTGCACGAACGCGACGAACGGCGGCCGCTCCCCCGCCGGCGCCTCGTACCCGGCGTTGCGCGGCCGGTAGACGACGGCGTGCACCTCGCGTCCCGCCTCGCCCGCGAACGTGTGCTGCTCGGCGAGCGGCAGGTACGCGTCGTCGGGCACCTCGTCGACGGCGAGCCGGACGTCGGTCGTCACGCCGTCGGTGAGGTCGGTGAGGTCGGTGAGGTCGAAGCGACGGATGCCCGACGGCGTGCGGGCACCGTGGGTGGTCAGCAGCACCGTCCCATCGCGGTACGGGCCGAGCTGCACGGTGGTGTGGTCGCCGAGGTCGACGTCGGCGTAGGTGCCCGCGCCGGGATCGAGCACGGCCAGCGTGTCGGTGCCGACGGTGCGCACGACCAGCAGGCGGTCGTCGGGGAGCACCGCGTACCACCGCGCCCCCAGTTGCCACAGCGGCCCGCCGATGTCGGCCGCGACGGGCGCGACCGGGACCGGCGCGGCGTCGCCGTCCACCCCGACGACGTGGAGGTTCCAGAAGCCGGTGCGGTCGGTGAGCGCGTACAGCGACGACGTGTCGCGCCACTCCGGCTGCAGCACCGACTCGGTCGTCGAGCCCAGCAGCGTCCGGGCTTCGCCGGCGACGCCGTCGGCGCCGAGCTCGGCGACGCGGAGCTCCGTGCCGTCCCACGGGAGCTGCGGGTGCTCCCAGGCGATCCAGGCGAGCCGGCGGCCGTCCGGCGAGATGCGCGGGGCGGCCAGGAAGCGCGACCCGGCGACGACGCTGCGGACGCGGCTGTCGTCCGCAGCCGCCGAACCGTCGACGGGCACGGCGGCGATGTCGCGGGTGATCGTGCCGTCGGCGGCGTGCCGCTCGCGCACGCACCACACCTCGCCGACGCGCAGGAACGCGAGCTCGCCGTAGCGCCAGGCGCCCGGTTCGGGCGGCTCGGGGGTGAGCGGGACCGGGGTGCCGCCGGGCTCGTCCAGACGGTAGAGCCGCTGGTCGCCGAACTCGGCGAACACGACGATGCCGTCGGGCGTCGCCGTCCACGCGCCGCCGCCGTACTCGTGGACGCGGGTGCGGGCGTTCCACGGCGCCGGCAGGACGTCCTCGACGCCGTGCTGCCCGTGCCGCCTGATCGCGTAGCGACCCGACTCCTCGGGACGCGCCTCGAGCCACCACACGTCCTCGCCGACGAAACGCGCGCCGCCGACCGCGTGACCGCCCGTCGCCAGCGACGTCGCGCTGATCGGCGAGCGCCAACTGCCGTACGGCGCGACGGTCACCGGCCGACCGCCCGTCGCACCTCGGCGGCCGCGTCGGCCACCGGCACGTCGCGTCGCTCGTCGGTGCGACGATCGCGGAGCTCGACGGTGCCGTCGACGAGGCCCTTGCCCACGATCAGCACGGTCGGGACGCCCAGCAGCTCGGCGTCCTTGAACTTCACGCCGGGCGAGACCTGGCGCCGGTCGTCGTAGAGCACCTCGACGCCCGCC
Source organism: Jatrophihabitans endophyticus (assembly GCF_900129455.1). Taxonomy (NCBI): domain Bacteria; kingdom Bacillati; phylum Actinomycetota; class Actinomycetes; order Jatrophihabitantales; family Jatrophihabitantaceae; genus Jatrophihabitans; species Jatrophihabitans endophyticus. Next base: position 836,659 of record NZ_FQVU01000003.1, on the reverse strand, counting down.
GTCCCGAGGTCGCGGGCGATCTCCTCGGCGGCGGAGAAGACCGTGTCGTCCTTGCCGGTCGCGACCACGTGGACGTCCGCGGGCGCGACGGAGCGCGGCCAGCACAGCCCCTTGTCGTCGTAGGTCTGCTCGGCGATGGCCGCCACGGCGCGCGTCACGCCGACGCCGTAGGAGCCCATGGTGATGGTCTGCGGCTTGCCGTTCTGGTCGAGCGCCTGCAGCCCGAAGGTCTCGGCGTACTTGCGGCCGAGCGCGAAGACGTGCCCCATCTCGATGCCGCGGGCGATCTCCAGCGTGGAACCGCAGCGGGCGCAGCGGTCGCCGTCACGGATCTCGACGGCGCCGATCTCGCCGTCGGGCACGAAGTCGCGGCCGCGCACCACGTGGGCGGCGTGCTCGTTCGCCACGTTGGCGCCGGTGATCCACTCGCTGCCCTCGACCACGAGCGGGTCGACGAGGTAGCGGATCTCGAGGTCGGCGAGCACCTGCGGGCCGATGTAGCCCTTGACCAGGCCGGGGTGCTTGGCGAGGTCCTCGGGCCCGGCCTGCTCCACCAGCGTCGGCTCGAGCTGACCGCCGAGCCGTTTGAGGTCGACCTCGCGGTCGCCCGGCACGCCGACGACGAGCAGCTCCCACTCGTCGGCTCCCGGCGCGAGCGTGCGCAGCACGACGTTCTTCAGCGTGTCGGCGGCCGTGGCGACGATGCCCAGCTCGTTGACCTTCGTCACCAGCGTGTCGATCGTCGGGGTGTCCGGGGTGTCGAGCACCTGCAGCGGCGCGTGCGCCGACGGGTCGACCGGCTCCGGCGCGGCGATGACGACGGCCTCGGTGTTGGCCGCGTAGTCGCAGTTCGTGCACTGGACGAAGGTGTCCTCGCCGGACGCCGCGGGGACGAGGAACTCTTCCGACGCCGAGCCGCCCATAGCGCCCGAGACCGCGAAGACGATCTTGTAGGTCATGCCCATGCGGGTGAAGATCCGCTCGTAGGCGTCGCGGTGCGCGCGGTACGACGTCTCCAGCCCCTCGTCGGTGAGGTCGAAGGAGTACGAGTCCTTCATGACGAACTCGCGGCCGCGCAGGATGCCGGCGCGGGGCCGCGCCTCGTCGCGGTACTTGGTCTGGATCTGGTACAGCGCGAGCGGGAAGTCCTTGTAGGACGAGTACTCGCCCTTGACGAGCAGCGTGAAGAGCTCCTCGTGGGTCGGCGCGAGCAGGTAGTCGGCGTCCTTGCGGTCCTGCAGCCGGAACAGCGTGTCGCCGTAGTCGTTCCAGCGGCCGCTCTGCTCGAAGATCTCGCGGGGCACGAGCGCCGGGAAGTGCACCTCCTGCGACCCGATCGCCGCCATCTCCTCGCGGATGATGGCCTCGACCCTGCGCAGCACGGCCATGCCCAGCGGCAGCCACGAGTAGATGCCGGGCGCCACCCGGCGCACGTACCCGGCGCGGACGAGCAGCTTGTGGCTCGGCACCTCGGCGTCGGCCGGGTCGTCGCGCAGGGTCCGCAGGAACAGGGTCGACATTCGCAGCACGGGACAAGGCTAGTGGCGCCACCCGCGGGTTTCCCCGCCAGTGCTCGCCTCGGACGCCGCCACCCGAGCACCAGCGGGGAAACCGGGTTGCGGCACGCGGGAGGATCGAGCAGTCGACGTCCCCACCGCGCGGGCGTCCGCGAGGGAGATCGGAGGTGCCGCGTGTCCACCGCCGCCCGGGCGACCGCCGTCGCCCCCCTCCCGCCCACGCACTGACCCGGTCACCTGCCGATCCGGCCCCGGGCAGCGCGTCCTGCCCTCCCGGAGCCCGCAGTGCCCTACGACCCGTCCCTCTACGACCGCGATCGCGGCAGTTCCGACGACGCGTACGTCCAGCTTCCGTACTCCACCTACGCGCAGGCCACCCACGGCCCCGACCCGGTCCCGGACTGGGTGATCACCGACCACAACGCGCTCGACACCGAGCTCGGCGTCCTGAAGACCGGCAAGGAGGCCGACGTCCACCTCGTGCGCCGCGCGCTGGGCGACGTCGAGTCGCTGCTCGCGGCCAAGCGCTACCGCAGCACCGACCACCGCCTCTTCCACCGCGACGCCGGCTACCAGGAGGGCCGCCGCAGCCGCCGCTCGCGCGACCAGCGCGCCGTGGCCCGCGGCACCGGGTACGGCCGTGAGGTCGCCGCCGGCACGTGGGCGGCCGCCGAGTTCCGCGCCCTCGCCGAACTGTGGGGCGACGGCGTACCCGTCCCCTACCCGGTCCAGCTGCTCGGCACCGAGCTCCTGCTCGAGTTCGTCGGCGAGGACGACGGCACCGCCGCGCCGCGGCTGGCGCAGTGCCGCCCCGAGCCCACCGAGCTCGCCGACCTCTTCGACCAGTGCGTGCAGGCGATGCACGGGCTGGCCCGTGCCGGTTACGCGCACGGCGACCTCTCGGCGTACAACCTGCTCGTCCACCGCGGCCGGCTCGTGCTGATCGACCTGCCCCAGGTCGTCGACCTGGTGATCAACCCGCAGGGGGCGAGCTATCTGGAGCGCGACTGCCGCAACGTCTGCACGTGGTTCGCCGCCCGTGGGCTCGACGGTCCCGACCTCGACCACCTCTTCGGCGACCTCATGGCGACGGCGGTGGCGCGCTGGTAGCGCGGGTACCGTCTGGCACGTGACGCACTACGACCTGGTGATCGTCGGCTCCGGATCGGGCAACTCGCTCGTCACCCCGGATTTCGACGACCTGAGCATCGCGATCGTCGAGGAGGGCGTCTTCGGCGGCACCTGCCTGAACGTGGGCTGCATCCCGACGAAGATGTACGTCTACCCGGCCGACACCGCGGCCAAGGCCGCGCACGCCGGCCGGCTCGGGCTGCAGCCCGCGTCGCTGCGCGCCGACTGGACGGCGATCCGCGACCGCGTCTTCGGTCGCATCGACCCGATCTCGGCCGGCGGCCGCGAGTACCGGGCCAGCGGGTCGCCGAACGTCACCCTGTACGAGGCGCACGCCGAGTTCACCGAGCCCCGCACGCTGCGGCTGTCCACCGGCGAGACGATCACCGGCGACCGGATCGTGCTCGCGACCGGGTCCCGGCCGCTGATCCCGCCGCCGATCGCGGACGCCGACGTCCCGTTCCACACGTCCGACACCGTCATGCGGATCCCGGACCTGCCGGAGCGGCTCGTGATCGTGGGGGCCGGCTACATAGCCGCCGAGTTCGCGCACGTCTTCACCGCGTTCGGCACGAAGGTCACGGTGGTGTCCCGTTCGCGACTGCTGCGAGCCATGGACGAGGACATCACCACCCGGCTCACCGACCTCGTGCGCGACGACTGGGACCTCCGCCTCGGCGTCGACGTCACCGGCATCTCGGGCACCACCGGCGACCTCACCGTCGAGCTCTCCGACGGCTCGCAGGTGCGCGCCGACGACATCCTCGTCGCGGCGGGGCGCGTCCCGAACTCCGACCGGCTCGGGCTCGACAAGGCCGGCGTCGACGTCCACGACGACGGGCGCATCGTCGTCGACGAGTACCAGCGCACCACCGCCGACGGCGTCTGGGCACTCGGCGACGTGTCGACCGAGCACCAGCTCAAGCACGTCGCCAACCAGGAGGCCCGGGTCGTCGCGCACAACCTCGCACACCCGGACGACCTGCAGCGCTCGCGCCACGACGTCGTGCCGGCGGCCGTCTTCACGTACCCGCAGCTGGCGTCGGTCGGTCTCACCGAGGAGCAGGCGCAGGCGTCGGGCCGCCGCTACGTCACGGTCGTGCAGGACTACGCGTCGGTGGCCTACGGCTGGGCGATGGTCGACGAGACCTCCGTCTGCAAGCTCATCGCCGACCCCTCCACCGGTCAGCTGCTGGGGGCGCACATCATGGGCGAGCAGGCGTCCACGCTCGTGCAGCCGATCGTGCAGGCGATGAGCTTCGGCCTCGGCGTGCGCGAGATGGCCCGGGACCAGTACTGGATCCATCCGGCGCTCACCGAGGTCGTCGAGAACGCGCTGCTGGCCCTGGAACTCGACTGAGAACGCTGCCCCGGTAGAGCGCGACGCCCTACGCTCGTCCTCGTGGGCAACTACCGCCTGACCACGCTCGGGACGAACACCGCCCTGCTCGACCTGCCCTTCGAGCTGCCGCTGGCGCAGTGGCCGCGCGAGCGGCTGGTGTTCGTGCCACGCGGCATCTCCCGCCACGTCGTCCGGTTCGTGGAGCTCTCCGGCGAGGTCTTCGCCATCAAGGAGGCCACCGACCGATACGTGCTGCGCGAGCACCGGCTGCTGCGCTCGCTGGCCGAGGCCTCCGTCCCGGTCGTGGAGGCCTACGGCACGGTCACCGAACGGGTCGACCACGCCGGCGAGGAGCTCGGCGCGCTGCTCGTCACCCGCCACCTGCAGTTCTCGCAGCCGTATCGGGCATTGTTCACCGGACGCAGCCTGCCGCACCTGCGCACCCGGCTGCTCGACGGTCTCGCCGCGCTGTTCGTCCAGCTGCATCTCGCCGGCTTCTACTGGGGTGACTGCTCGCTATCGAACACGCTGTTCCGTCGCGACGCGGGCGCCCTGGCCGCCTACCTCGTCGACGCCGAGACCGGCGAGATGCACGAGACGCTCTCCCCCGGCCAGCGTGACTCGGATCTGCAGATCGCCACCATGAACATCGCCGGCGAGCTGTTCGACCTGCAGGCCGCCGGCTTGATGAGCACCGACGTGGACGCGGCCGAGACCGCGCTGAGCCTGCGCCCGCGCTACGACTCGCTGTGGGAGGAGCTCACCAGCGACCTCATCGTGCCGTCGGGCGAGAACTTCCGGATCAACGCGCAGCTGCGCCGGCTCAACGAGCTGGGTTTCGACGTCAGCGAGCTGGCGATCAAGACGGTGCCGGACGGCCTGCGGGTGCGCTTCGGCACGCACGTCGTCGAGGCCGGCCACCACCAGCGCCGGCTCTTCGAACTCACCGGGCTGCGGGTGCAGGAGAACCAGGCCCGCGCGCTGCTCGGCGACCTCAGCCGGTTCCGGGCCAAGTGGGAGTCGGGCACCAACCAGACCATCCCCGAGGACCTCGCAGCCCGGCGCTGGCTGGACGAGAAGTTCTACGGGACGGTCGGGCTGGTCCCGCCGCAGCTGCGGGTCAAGCTGCCCGACGCCGAGCTGTTCCACGAGATCAGCGAGCACCGCTGGCTGCTGTCGGAGAAGAACGGCCAGGACGTCGGTCGCGCCGCGGCCGTGGCGTCGTACGTCGGCACGGTGCTGGCCGACCTGCCCGACACCCGCGTCGACCTCTCCCAGGGGCCACCGACCGAGGAGTTCGCGCCGATCTTCGACTAGCGTCCTGCGGTGTGAGCGATACCTACACCGGCCACGTCGAGGTCGGCGGCACCAAGGACGTCCGACGGCTGCCCGGGCTGACGATCGCCAAGCTCGCGGTCGGGCCGATGAACAACAACGCCTACCTGCTGCGCTGCACGCAGACCGACGAGGGCCTGCTCGTCGACGCGGCCAACGAGGCGGACCGGCTGCGCGAGCTGGTGGAGTTCGAGGGCCCCCCGGTGTCGGCCGTCCTCACCACCCACCGCCACCAGGACCACTGGGAGGCGCTGGCCGAGACCGCCGACTTCGCGGGGGCCGCGGTGTACGCGGGCGCCGACGACGCCGACGAGCTCCCCGTCGCCGTCGACGAGCGGCTGCAGCACGGCGACACCGTCACCGTGGGCGACGCGACGCTCGAGGTGATCCACCTGCGCGGGCACACCCCCGGCTCGGTCGCGCTCGTCTACCGCGATCCCGAGGGCGTCGCCCACCTGTTCACCGGTGACTCGCTCTTCCCCGGCGGCGTCGGCAAGACGTGGTCACCCACCGACTTCACCTCGCTGCTCGACGACGTCGAGCAGCGGGTGTTCGCGACGCTCCCGGACGACACCTGGTTCTACCCGGGCCACGGCGACGACTCGACCCTCGGCGCGGAGCGCCCCCACCTCGCGGAGTGGCGCGAGCGCGGCTGGTGATCCACATCCGCTTCCCGTCGCCGGGACGGCGGTAAGCGGATGTCGATCACGGGGAGGGGGCGCCGTGGCCGCCGCCGCCTCCGCCGCCGAGCAGGTCGGACGTGTCGTGGTCGCGCACCTGCATATCGAGCGCGGCGGCGAACCGCGCCAGCGCGCCGTCGAGCAGCGTGAGGTCGCGCAGGGCCAGGTGCGCGAGCTCGGCGTCCGCGGGCAGCTCGCGGGCCGCGCGCTCGACCAGCGCCGCGGCCCGCACGTACGTACCGTGCGTGCCGCTCTCCAGCCGGGTGTCGATCGCCGCCACCGAGCCGCGCAGGTCGCGCGCCGCCGGGCGCAGCGCCGGAAGGTGGGGGTCGGCGAGCTCGGCCACGGCGTCGCCGAGCGAGCGGGCGTAGAACCGCGCGGCCGAGCTGACGGCGCGGATCTCGGCGAGCTGGGTCGAGTTGCGCCCGAAGGTCGCGCGCCGCAGCGGTTCGGCCGCCGCCTCGAGCGCCGCCCAGGACGCGTCGAGGGCGCGGATGTCCGAGCGCAGCGGCCGCGTTTCGCCGCCGAGCAGCCGGTCCAGCGAGTGGTCCAGCAGCGTCGCCAGCGCACGGAACCACAGCAGCACACCCGCGGCGATCACCCGCTGTGGCCGCAGCGGGAACACCACCAGCACGGTCAGCACGACGGCCCCGACGCCGACGGCCGTCTCGGCGAGCCGCAGCACGAGCAGGTCCCAGCTGAACTCGCCCAGCTGGTAGTAGAGCAAGGACAGCATCATCGTCACGCCGACGACCATGAACGTGTAGTTGGTGCGGATGAGGTAGATGCCGAGGAACAGCACCACCAGCACGACCGGCAAGGCGGCCGCCACGTTCCCACCGGTCGCGTGCACGAGCACGTCGCCGACGACGATCCCGATCGCCGTCCCCGCGACACGGAACAGCGCCTTGCGCACCTGCTCACCGGTGTTCGTCGTCGCCATGAACGCGAGGAACGCGGCCAGCACCGCCCAGTAGAGCCGGAAGCCGTCCACGAGGTCACCGACGACCACCGCGACGGTCGCAGCCACCGCGATCTGCAGCGACGAGCGCACGTAGGGCGGCATCACCGTCCGCTCGAACCGCCCCCGCCCCGGCGTGGTCGACGCCTGGGCACTGACCGGCACCGACCCGGGCAGGAAGCCGCTGGCCAGCTCGACGGCCGGCTGGAAGGTCGCGACGGTGACGCCCCGGCGACGCTCCTCGATCGCGTGGTGCAGCCGCTCGCGCGAGGCCGCGTACTGCTCCAGGGAGAGCGCGAGCCGCCGGACGAGCGTCGTCGCCCGCTCGGTCGAGCCGGGGTGTTCGCGCAGCCCTGCCGCCCGGTCCCGCACCAGCGGCCACTGCTCGTCGCGGGCCGCGCGGACCGCCGCGTCCGCGCCGGCCCGCAGGGCCGCGTCCGCCGGCGTGAGCACGTGCGGCAGCGCCGCGCAGAACCGCGCGCAGTTGGTCAGCGACAGCTCCGCGCCGAACAGCTCCTGGGCCTCCACCCTGGCCGACGTCGGCGACGTCAGCACGAGCTGCGCCTCGATGATCAGCGTCGACTCGTTGAGCCGGACGACCTGACGGCGCAGCTGCCCGTCGTGCGGGTGCCGGTGCAGCGCGTCCACGCCGTCGCGGCTGCGGTGGCGGGGCCCGGACGCCGCCACGGTCTCGGCGCCGAGGTCGAGCAGGCGACGGGCCCGCTGCTGCCAGGAACGCCGCATCCGCTCCAGCGCGCGCTCCGGGTCGTCGCGCAGGACCACGAAGCGCACGAACGACGCGGCGACGACGCCCAGCCCGACGTCCGCGGCCAGCCACCCGAGGTCGCCGAGGGAGAGCTGCCGGTGCAGGAAGAAGCCGAGGAAGCCGCCGTTGAACGCGACCAGCCCCGCCGCGAAGCCGCGCGGGCCCCAGCGGCGCACGTAAACCGCCAGGGTCATCAGCACGACCAGCCACGCCAGCGAGGCCACCCGGTACGGCCCGAGCAGCAGCCCGACGGCGATCGCGGCGAGCATGGGTGCGGGCAGCAACAGCGTCGACACCAACTGCTGGCGCGGCGACGGGTCGTTGACCACGAAGCCGGCCATCATCGCGAGGATGCCGCCGACGAGCATCGAGACGATCAGCAGGGCGTGGTTCGTGGCCGTGACGACGGCGGGCGGCCCGGCGGCGGCGGGCAGCTGCAGCGCCCCGGTGAGTCGCACGAACCCGTAGACCAGGCCCACCGCGACGACGATGCCGAGGATCGCCTGGGTGGCGGTGCGCAGCTGCGTCAGCCCCGGGTCGGCGCCGGCCAGCCGGTCGACGCCGTCGCGCACCCACCGGCGCAGGGAGCGCTCGGGCCGTCCCTGCGTCAGCGCGTCGTCGGTGATCAGCCCAGCACCCCGGGATCGTCGGGTACGTCGACGGCGTACTGCCGCAGGACGGCGAGGTCCACGACCGCGAGCGCCCGCCGGTTGGTGGCCGCGAGCACGACCGGCGGGGCCACGCCGTCCTCGTGCGCCTGCAGCCACCGCAGCGCGACGACGCACCACCGGTCGCCGGGCTGCAGCCCCGGGAAGCGGAACTGCGGACGCGGCGTCGACAGGTCGTTGCCGACTGACTGCTGGTGGGCCAGGAACTCGGCGGTCACCACGGCACAGACGGTGTGGTTGCCGACGTCCTCGACCCCGCTCGTGCAGTGGCCGTCGCGGTGGAAGCCGGTCACGGGCGCCGTTCCGCACTCCGCGAGCACGCCGCCCAGGACGTTGCGACTCATGCTCGACCGTGCGGCTGTGGCGGGATCCTCGGTCACGTCCGCGAGTGTGGCAGAGCGACGGACCGCGGGGCACGGCACAATGGCCGACCATGAGCGAGCAGGGCCACGGCGGCGACCCGTACGGCAACCAGCACCCCGGGCCGTACGGCGAGCCGCGCTACCCCTACGGGGGCCAGTACGACGGGGGCCAGTACGACGGTCAGTACGGCGGGGGGCAGTACGGCGGCCAGTACGGGGGGCAGTACGGCGGCGGGTACGGCGCGCCGCAGCAGCCGCCCTACGGCGGTGGCGGCCACGGCGGTGACGGCACCCGGCGCTGGCTGTTCGTCGCGCTGGGCGCGGTCATCGTCGCGGGGCTGGTGGTCATCGTGCTGGCGGCCACCGGCGTGTTCTCCGGCGGTTCGGGCGATCCCGTCGCCTCGTCCACCGGCGCCACCGCCACCGGCTCCGGCGGACCCGACTTCCCCACCGGCTCACCGACGCCGAGCACGTCGGACGACTCGAGCACGGCGGGCGAGACGTCCGGCAGCACGGCCAGCACCTTCAGCATCTGCGCCAGCACGAAGGACGCCGAGAGCACGGCCCGGCTCTTCGTCAGCTTCATCACGCTCAGCTCCGCCGACCAGGCGCAGGGCTGCGTGTACGAGGACCGCGTCAGCTCCTCGGAGGTCGCTGGGCTCATCGGCCCGGACAAGATCTACTCACCGACCCAGGCGTCGGGGCAGTCCGGGCCGACCTACACGTTCAAATCCTCCGACGGCGAGACCACGCTGAAGGTCACGGTCGAGAAGGAGTCCGACGGCAAGTACTACGTCGTGGACGTGGACGAGAGCTGAGCCCATCGCTCGGGGGCGCCCTCGGTAGCGTGTGCCGCGTGCTCGAACCGGTGCCCGTGATCCGCGAGGCCCGCGATCCCCGCGAGGACCGTGGCGCGCTCTCCTCCGTTCCCGCCGCCGGCAACCGCCGCGCCACGCCGATGCCGGCGCAGCTGAAGTTCTTCCACGGCCCGATGGACTGCGGGAAGTCCACCCTCGCCCTGCAGATCGACCACAACCACGCCCGGCAGGGTCGGCACGGCATGCTGCTGGTGCGCTACGACCGCTCCGGGGGCGCCGCGATCACCACCCGGGTCGGGCTCGCGCGGGCCGCGATCGAGCTCGGCGACGACACCGACATCCGGCTGCTGGTGCGCGAGCACTGGGCGGCCGGGCGCGCCGTCGACTACCTGATCGTGGACGAGGCCGGGTTCCTCACCGCCGCTCACGTCGACCAGCTCGCCGAGCTCGCCGACGACTCGCACGTCGACGTGTACTGCTTCGGGCTCGCGACCGACTTCCGGACCGAGCTGCTGCCGGGCGCCAAGCGGTTGTTCGAGCTGGCCGACGAGACCGTCCCCGTCCACGTCGAGGTGCTGTGCTGGTGCGGGCGGCCCGGGCGGCTCAACGCACGCGTCGTGGACGGTCGCGTCGTCCGTGAGGGCGACACCGTCGTCGTCGCCGACACGCTCGCCGCCGACCACGGCACCGCCGGCGGCACCGGCGCTGGCGGTGGTGACGATGCCGCGTCGGCGACCGGCGTCGAACCCGAGGTGCACTACCAGGTCCTCTGCCGCACGCACCACCGCCGCGGCGACCTCGGCACCGCCGCGGGACGAGGTCAGCTGGCCCTCGAGCTGCCCTGAGCGAGGGCGGCGACGACGTGGGCCACGGCGGAGCCTGCCCCCGCGACGGCCACGAGTCCCGGCACCGACCCGCCCAACCGGCCGACCGACGCCGCGCGGGCGATCACGACCGCGTCCACGGCGTCGGCGGCCCCGGCGGCGAGCAGCCAGCCGCGGGCGTCGCCGCCGCGCCGGACCGTGCCGGTGACGCCGACCGCGAGCGCCAGGTCCCGCACCCCGAGCATCCGGGTCAACCAGGTGACGCGCCGCGCGGTGCCCGCGTCGGCACCGAGCGCGCGGACGAAGGCGGCGGGCGCGACGAGGCGGCCGGCGGCGAGGCCGAGCCGCACCGGTCCCAACGCCGATCCCAGCGCCGACCCCGACGCCGGCGGCGGTGTCGCCCGTCCGGCCCGAGCTCTCCACGGGCTTCGCATCGTGACCCTCCGCGGGTGGTGTGTCGGGGAATGCGCCGGATTCGCGCTGGCACGGCACTGAGCTCGACGCGGCCGTCCCGGGGTTACCACCCCGACCATAGGGGAATCATCGAGCCATCCTGTTCGTTGGTCAGATGACGGTCCCGCTGCGTGCATCCGATCGGGTGCCGCGCCGCGAACGACACAGTAGGAAGCAACATCCGCAGGGCAGCGCCCACCGCGCCGTCCCATCGACGAAGACACGATCGAGGAGGTGCCCGATGGCAGACCGCACCCTGCGCGGCAGCCGGCTCGGCGCTATCAGCTACGAGACGGAGTACGGCGCGGAGCCCGCGCCTCGCAACGTCGCCGCCTACCGCTGCGAGCGCGGCCACGAGTTCACGGTGCCGTTCTCCGAAGAGGCCGAGATCCCGCCGACCTGGGACTGCAAGTTCGACGGCAGCACGGCGAAGCTGATCGACGGCCCCGAGCCCGAGGCGAAGAAGACCAAGGCGCCGCGCACCCACTGGGACATGCTGATGGAGCGCCGCACCATCGCCGACCTCGAAGAGGTCCTGGCCGAGCGGCTGGACGTCCTGCGCGCCCGGCGCGGCCAGAAGTCCGCCTGACCCCAGCGCTACGACGCCGACACGGCCGTCCGGAGGATCTCTCCGGGCGGCCGTCTCGCGTCCCGGTCAGAACAGCGACAGCTGCTCCGAGCTCGGCGTGCGGGGTGTGGCACGGGGCAGCCGCGGGACGCGGCGGGGCGCCGTGGTGCCCGTCGGGAACCAGTCGTCACCGCCGGCGTCGGCGTAGGTCGGCACCGGCACGTCCGCGTCGACCTCGGCGAGCACGCGCACGGCCTGCCCCGCCGACCAGGTGAGGCGGTGCGAACGGTAGACCCGGTCGACGACCTCGGCCGGCAGCGGCAGCACGCCCGGCCCGGCGTCGAGCGCCAGTCCGATCTCGACGTCGTCACGCATCGTCATGACCTGGCAGTTGAGCTCCCACGCGGCGCGGGCCCCGGGGGCCGCCAACCGCGCCGTGACCCCCGCCCCGAGGTGGGTGCGCACGGCGGCCAGGTCGTCGAACGCGGCCCGGGCGGTGCCGAACGCGGCGAGCAGACGCGCCGCGGTGCGCGGCCCCACACCGCGTACGCCCGGCAGGTTGTCCGACGGGTCGCCACGGAGCGCGGCGAAGTCCCGGTACTGCTCGGGGCGCACGCCGAGGAGGGTCACCAGCCGGTCGGGCGTCATCAGCGGGGACGCCTCGACCCCGCCGTTGATGATGCGCAGCACGCACGTGGTGTCGTCGATCAGCGCGAACGCGTCGCGGTCGGAGGTCACCACGACCGTCCTGGCCCCGGCGCGCGCGGCGACCGCGGCGGTCGAGCACAGCACGTCGTCGGCCTCCAGACCGGGCGGGACGACGACGGCCAGGCCGAGCTCACGCAGCGTCGCCACCGCGTCGGCGAGCTGCTCGACCAGGGTGTCCAGCTTCTCGCCGCGGTTCGCCTTGTACTGCGGCCACCGTTCGCGGCGCAGCGACCGCTCGGGGTCGTCGAACCCCACCACGACGCCGACCGGCCGGATGCGATCCACGGCGGCGACCAGCTGGGTCAGCAGGCCACGCACCGCCCACGCCGGCTCCCCGGTGTGGGCCTGCGCGTGGAAGCTGCGGTGGACGAGGGAGTTGCCGTCGACCACCAGCACGGTCGCATCGGTCATCGCCGGCGCCCCCAGCGCGCGCGCAGCTGGTCGCGACGGTGCGCGAGCCCCCACTGAGACACCCGTATCAGTGCTTCGCGGACGATGTCGCCGCTCATCTTCGACTCGCCCCGTTCCCGTTCGACGAACGTGATGGGGACCTCGACCACGCGGTACCCGGCCCGGAGTGCGCGGGTCGCGAGGTCGATCTGGAAGCAGTAGCCCTGCGAGGCGACGCCGGCGTAGTCGATGCCCTCGAGCACGTCGCGCCGGAACGCACGGTAGCCGCCGGTGACGTCGCGCAGCGCGACACCGAGGGCGAGGCGCGAGTAGAGGCTGCCACCCTGGGAGATCAGCTGGCGCGACCGCGGCCAGTTCACCACCGAGCCTCCGGGGACCCAGCGCGAGCCGAGCACGAGGTCGGCGTCGGCCAGCGCCGTGAGCAGGCGTGGCAGCTGCTCGGGCGAGTGGGAGCCGTCGGCGTCCATCTCGACCAGGACGTCGTACCCCGCGTCGAGGCCCCACCGGAAGCCGGCCACGTAGGCCGCGCCGAGCCCGCGTTTCTCGGTGCGCTGCAGGAGGTGGACGTGGTCGTCGTCATCGGCCAGCGACTCGACGAGCTTGCCGGTGCCGTCCGGGCTGCCGTCGTCGACCACGAGCACGTGCGCGGTCGGCACGGCCGACCGCAGTCGGGCCAGGATGATCTCGATGTTGTCGCGCTCGTCGTAGGTCGGGATCACGACGAGGACGCGGCCGACGGTCTGCGGGCTCATGTCGTCACCATGGCCTGGTCGCGGGCCGGCGCTGCGGGCGGGGGTGGCTCCGGGGTCGCGCTGCGACGTCGCCGCAGCGTGATCACCGCGAGCACGCCGGCGGCGGCGAGGAAGGTCAGCACGTACTCGGGCCACGCCCCGACCACGGTGGCCGGCGTCTGCGCGCTGCGCACCGGCACCGTCTCGAGCAGGGTCGCCGGCGTGAACAGCGCGCCCGACCGCGCGCGGATCCCGCCGTCCGGGCCGATGACGGCCGACTCGCCCGTCGTCGACGCCTGCACGACGGTGCGGCCGCTCTCGACGGCCCGGAGCTGACTCATCGCCAGCTGCTGGTACGTCTCGGCGGTGTGCCCGAACGTCGCGTTGTTCGTCTGCACGACGAGCAGCTGCGCCCCGGCCGACACCGAGGAGCGGACGAGGTCGTCGTAGGCCACCTCGAAGCAGATGACGTCGCCGAGCGGGACCGGTCCGCCGCGCAGCAGGCCGTCGCCCGTCCCCGCCACCATGTCCTGCGTGACCGACTTCGCGTCCGAGCTGACCGCCTCGGCGATGCCGCGCAGCGGGATGTACTCCGCGAAGGGCACCGGGTGCCGCTTCTCGTAGCGGGCGCCGGGGCCGGTCGTCGGCGACCACAGGATCCCGGCGTTGCGCCGGTGGTCGGCCCCCGGCCCCTGCAGGATCGCGCCGACCAGCACCGGCGCGCCCACCGCCTTCACCGCGCGGTCGATCTCGGCGTAGGCGGCCGCGTCGCGGTACGGGTCGATGTCCGAGGAGTTCTCCGGCCACAGCACGAGATCCGGGCGGGCGACCTCCCCCGCGTCGATGCGTCGCGCGAGGGCGAGCGTCTGCCGCACGTGGTTGTCGAGCACCTGGCGGGCACGGTCCTGGAACTGCAGGCCGCGATCGGGCAGGCCGCCCTGGATGACCGCGATCCGCTCGGTGCGCCCGTCGCGGTCGGGGGCCGGGCCGAGCGGCCACGCCACCAGCGCGCCGAGGGCGGGGACGGCGAGTGCGAGGGCGGCGCCCGCGATCACGCCTCGGCTGCGCCACGGCCACGCGGCACGCAGCGCCGAGGCCAGCCCGGCGCCGGCCACGGCGACGGCGAACGTCACGAGCGGCGCACCGCCCAGTGCGGCGAACCAGCGCAGCGGCGACGTGGCCTGGCTGAAGGCCAGCCGCCCCCACGGGAAGCCGCCGAACGGCAGCCGATCGCGCAGGAACTCCTGCAGCACCCACGCCGCGCCCACCCAGAACGCCCCACCCGGCACGCGGGCGAGGACGGGGAGGACGGCGCCGAGCACCGCGAAGAAGGCGGCACACGCGGCGCACAGCAGCAGCCAGGGCACCGGACCGACGTACACCCCGGTCCAGTGCACGAGGGGCAGCAGGAAGGCGAGCCCGTAGGCGTAGCCCAGCCACGCCCCGGTGCGGGCGCGGCGGCCGTCCACCGCCAGCGAGAGCATGGCCACCGACAGCAGCGCGGCGGGCCACCAGCCGACGGTCGGGAACGCGAGCACCCCGATCACGCCGCCGCCGACGGCGACCAGCGCCGCCCACCGGCGCGGGAACGCGGCCGGGCGGACGGCGGCGAGGGCGGTCATCGGACCAGTATCGCTGCCGGCGGCTGAGGCGACGGTCATGCCCGTGGCGTCGCGTCGTCGGCGGCGTGCAGCGTCCGACCGCGCAGTACCGTCGTCACGCACCGCGGGCCCGGGTCGTCGGCCGGCGTCGCGGCGACGTCGGGCAGCCCGGACGCGTGTCGCGGCCGGCCCGACACGTCCCACACCGCGAAGGTGGCGGCGGCCCCGACGGCGAGCGTGCCCTCGTCGCGGCGGCCGGCCGCGAGCCACCCGCCGCGGGTGTGCGCGGCGAAGGCGGCCTCGAGCGGGATCGCCGCGGCGGGGTCGTGATGCCCGACGGCGGCGCGCACCGCCGCCCACGGGCCGATGCCGGTGACCGGCGAGTCGGACCCGAACGCCAGCGGCACGCCGGCCGCCGCGAGGTCGGCGAACCGGTTCAGGGCGAGCGCGCGATCGGGCCCCAGCCGTTCGGCGTACATCCCGCTCCGGCCGCCCCACAGCGCGTCGAAGCACGGCTGCACCGACGCCGTCAGCCCGCTGGCCGCCAGCCGGGCGGGGTCGCGCACGTACTCGGCGTGCTCGAGGCGGTGTCCGGGGCACAGCGGGTGGCCCAGTCGCGCCGTCACGAGCTCGGCCGCGGCCAGGACCTGGTCCACGGCGGCGTCGCCGATGGCGTGGAAGCCCGACTGCAGGCCCGCCGCGACGCAGGCCGCGATGTGCGCGGCGACGTCCTCGGTGTCGAAACGCAGCCAGCCCCGGTCGTCCCCGGCCCGGTCGGCGTACGGCTCCCCCAGCGCCGCCGTCGCCGATCCGAACGAGCCGTCGCAGAACAGGTCACCACCGGCCCCGGTGGCGCCCAGCTCGCGGGCGGTGTCGATCCCGTGCAGCTCGCCCCAGTAGCCCACGACCTCGGGCAGCGGCTCCACGGCGGCGAGCGCGAGCAGGTCGGCGAGGTCGGCCTCGCCGGAGATCGTCGGGCCGGCCATCTCGTGCACGCTCGCCACGCCGAGCCCGGCCGCGTGGCGCAGCGCGGCGCGCTGCGCGTCGCGTCGCTGGCCGCGGGTGACGGCGGCGAGCGCGGCGCGCCGCACGGCGTCGTGGGCGTCCGGCTCGCCGACCCAGCCGTCCCCGCGGTCGCCCGCGAGCCCCGCGAGCCCCGGCACGGCCGCGCGCAGCGACGACGACGCCACGGCCGAGTGGATGTCGACGCGGGCCAGGTAGACCAGCCCGCCGTAGGAGGCGCGGTCGAGCTCCGCCGACGTCGGGGGACGCTGCTCCGGCCAGGTCGTCTCGTCCCACCCGCCCCCGAGCACCGGCCGTCCCCGCGACGCGCGGGCGGCCCGCTCGACGAGGTCGAGCGCCTCGCGCAGGGAGCGCGCCGTCCGCAGGTCCAGGCCGGTGATCGCGAGCCCGGTGTCGGTCGTGTGGACGTGCGCGTCGACGAACGCCGGTGCGACGAGGCCCCCGGCGAGGTCGACGACGTCGCGGTCGGGGAGATCGGGCGCGGCGGCCGCCGTGCCGATCCAGGCGATCCGCCCGCCGTCGACGAGCAGTGCGGTCGCCGCGGCCGGCGTGGGCGTCAGGACGGATCCGTTGCGGTACAGCGTCGGCACGATCCGAGTGTGCCAGCGTGTGCCGTCCCCGCCGGGACATCGGGGCGGAGGTAGCGTGCACGCAACAGTCGTGCGCTACCGGGGGGTCGAGGCGATGGTCGCGAGCATCGAGGACGTCGCGCGTCGTGCCGGCGTCTCGATCGCCACGGTGTCGCGTGCACTGCGCGGGCTGCCCGACGTCGCCACCGCGACCCGCGACCGCGTACTGGCCGCGGCGGCCGAGCTGGACTACGTCGCCTCGCCGTTCGCGGCCCGGCTGGCGAGCGGACGCACCACGACGGTCGGGCTGGTCGTGCCCTTCGTCAACCGCTGGTTCTTCTCCGAGGTCATCGCGACCGTCGAGAACGCGCTCCGGCGCGAGAACTTCGACCTGCTGCTGTACAACCTCGGCGACCCCAGCGGACGCGACCGGTTCTTCGACGTCATGCCCATGCGCAAGCGCGTGGACGGAGTCATCGTCGCGAGCCTCGTCCTCGACGACGCCGAGTTCGCGGCGCTCGAGGACCTCGACCTGCCCGTGGGGCTGCTGGGCATCGAGCGGCGGGGCACGCTGTCGGCCGGCATCGACGACATCGCCGCGGCCTGCGACGCCGTCACCTACCTGACCTCCCTCGGCCATCGGCGCGTCGGCCTCATCGGCGGCGACACCGACGACCCCATGCGCTTCACCCCGCCCCTGCACCGCCGCACCGGCTACCACCGGGCCCTCGCCGCCGTCGGCGTCGAGCCGGACCCGGCTCTCGAGCAGCTGGGCTTCTTCACCGTCGAGGGCGGCATCGAGGCGGCACAGCGGCTGCTCGCCGTGCCCGAGCCGCCGACGGCGCTATTCGCGGAGAGCGACGAGATGGCCTACGGCGCGCTGCGGGCCATCCACGACCGTGGGCTGCGGGTGCCCGAGGACATCTCGGTCGTCGGCTTCGACGACCAGCCCTTCTCCGACCTGATGGACCTCACCACCGTCCGGCAGCCGGTGGCCGAGCAGGCCCTCGACATCACGACGCGGCTGCTCAACCTGATCGCCGACTCCGACGGCGGGGTCGCGCGGGACCCGTCGGTGACGCTGCCGACCGAGCTGGTCGTGCGCAACTCCACCCGCGCCCCCGGGGACGGGCCGGGCGGCTCGGCGTGAGCCTCATGCTGGTGGACGCGGCCGGGCTCTACTTCCGCGCGTTCTACGCGGTGCCGGAGTCGATCACGGCGCCCGACGGCCGGCCCGTCAACGCCGTCCGCGGCTTCCTCGACATGGCGGCCTCGCTGATCGAGCGTCGTCGACCGGCGCGCTGGGTCGCGTGCCTCGACCTCGACTGGCGTCCCGCGTTCCGGGTCGAGCTCGTCCCCACCTACAAGGCGCACCGGGTCGCGAAGGACGGTGGCGAGGAGGTCCCGCACGCGCTGTCGCCGCAGGTGCCGCTGCTGCTCGAGGTGCTCACCGCGTTCGGGTTGGCCTGCGCCGGCGCCGAGGGTTTCGAGGCCGACGACGTGATCGCCACGCTCGCCGAGCGCGACGAGGACCCGGTCGAGGTCGTCACCGGCGACCGCGACCTGATCGCGCTCGCGACCGAGCGGGTGACCGTGCTCTACACGGGGCGCGGGCTGGCGAGGCTGGAGACGCTCGGGCCGGCCGAGGTGCTCGCCAAGTACGGCGTCCCGGCCGCGCACTACGCCGACTTCGCGGTGCTGCGGGGCGATCCGAGCGACGGGCTGCCCGGCGTCCCCGGTGTCGGGGAGAAGACCGCGGCCGCGCTCGTCGGCCGCTTCGGCGCGATCGAGGACATCGTCGCCGCCGCCGACGCGGGCGACGACGGATTCCCCGCCGGCGCCGCCGCGAAGGTCCGCAAGGCCCGCGACTACCTCGCCGTCGCGCCGGCCGCCGTGCGGGGCCGGACCGACGCCGCGGTGGCGGAGGTCGCCGACCACCTGCCCGCGTCCCCACGCGACCCGGACCGGCTCGCCGCGCTGGCCGACGAGCTCGGCGTGGCGAGCTCGGTCGCACGGATGCACAAGGCCATCGCCGCCGCCGTCGGCTGACGGCGCCGGGGTCAGCCGCCGCTGACGCTGTAGCGGCCGTCGTCCTTGTCGGTGATGGTGACGGTGAACGTGGTGCCGCCACCGGCGCGGCAGGTGAACGTGTCACCGTCCTTGGCCATCGTGAAGTCCTGGCCGCCGTTGCAGTCCACGTCGTCGGCGTCGAGCTTGCTGGCGATGTAGTTCTCGACGGCCGTATGGCTGAGCTTCTTGTCCGAGATGCCGAGCTGGGTCGGGAACACCACGAACACGAGGACGGCAGCCGCGGCCAGCGCGACGACAATCGCGCCGAGGGTGATCCAGAGCCCCTTGCGGCTCGTGCGCGGCCCGGCACCCGGCTGGCCGGAGTACTGGCCGTACCCGGGCTGGCCGTACTGCTGGCTCCCGTACTGCTGCGTGCCGTACTGCTGGCCGTAATCGGCCGGCTGACCGTACTGCTGGGTGCCGTACTGGTGGCCGTAGTCGGCCGGCTGCGCGGGATACGCCTGGGTGCCGTACGCGCCCGGTTGCGCGCCGTACTGCTGGGTGCCGGCGTCCGACCCGCCGTGATCCTGCTGCCCGTAGCCCTGCTGCCCGTAGCCCTGCTGGCCGTAGCCCTGCTGGCCGTAGCCCTGCTGCCCGTAGCCCTGCTGCCCGTAGCCCTGCTGCCCGTAGCCCTGCTGCCCGTAAGCCTGCTGCCCGTAAGCCTGCTGCCCGTAGCCCTGCTGGCCGTAATCCTGCTGGCCGTAATCCTGCTGGCCGTAATCCTGCTGGCCGTAATCCTGCTGGCCGTAATCCTGCTGGCCGTAATCCTGCTGCCCGTAATCCTGCTGCCCGTAGCCCTGTTCGCCGTGCTGTTGCTCGCCGTAGCCCGGCTGGCGGTACGCCTGCGAGTCGCCGTGCCCCGCCGCGGACGAGCCGGCGCCGGACCCGGCGGCGTCGCCGGGACGATTGATGTCCGCCGACCCCGGGCTGCGCTGGCTGTGCACGGGGTCGCCCCACTGGTTGCCCGTACCCCGGTCGGAGCCCGAATCGCCGCCCTGCTCGGTCATGACCACACCTCGTCCGCTCGTCGTCGCGCGCTCACGCTACTGCCTCGCCCGAACGCCGTCATGAGAAGGACACGCGGTCTCAGGGCTGCATGCTCTGCGCCACCACGCCGTGTCGGACGGCGTGGGCCGCGGCGCGCGCCGTCGCCGCCACCGTCGAACCGCCCCCGCGCGGGGCGCCGACGCCGCGCGGGGCGACCGCGAGCTGGTCGAGCAGGTCCAGCAGCTGCTTGCACCACCGGATGAAGTCACCGGCCGACAGCTCGGTGCCGCGGTGCGAGGCGACGTCGAGGACGCGGTCCAGCCGTTCCTGCCGCGCCCACCGGTAGCTGGCCCAGACGAAACCGAGCTGCGGTTCGCGACTGGGGCGCAGCTGGCGCGCGCGTTCGTCGTCGGCGAGCTCGCCCCAGATCCGCTCGGTGCGGGCCAGGGCGTCGCGCAGCGCGGGCGTCGGCAGCGTGTCGACCAGCAGCTCGTCACGACGCGGCTCGTACACGAGCGTCGACACGACGGCGGCGAGCTCGGCCGCGTCCAGACCGTCCCAGGCGCCGGCGCGCAGGCACTCCGCGGCGAGCAGGTCGGCCTCGGACCAGATGCGTCCCAGCTGCCGGCCGGCCGGGGTGGCCGCGTCGTCGAGCAGGTAGCCGCGGTCGGTGAGCAGGTCGGTGATGCGATCGAACGTCCGACCGAGCGAACCGGTACGCCCCTCGATGCGCGAGCGCAGTCCGTCGTTCTCCCGCGTCAGCCGGCTGTACCGCTCGCCCCAGCGGGCGTGCTGCTCGCGGTCGGCGCACTGGTGGCACGGATGGGCGCGCAGCGCCGCGCGCAGCCGCAGCACCTCGTGGTCGTCGTCGGTGTGGGCGCCGCGCGCACGACGCTTGCGCTCCGGCGGCGGCACGTCCAGCGCCCGGATGCTGGACGCGAGGTCGCGCCGCTCCTGCGGCGAGCGGTGGTTGACGTGCTTGGGCACCCGCACCGTCCCGAGGACGTCGACCGTCTCGGGGAAGTCGACGAGCGAGAGCCGGCCGGACCACCGCCCCTCGGTGACGACCAGCGGTCGCGGGTCGTCCTGCGCCTGCACCCCGGGATCGAGGACGACCGCGAGCCCGGAACGCTTGCCGCGCGGCACGCGGATCACGTCCCCGCGCCGCAGCGCCTCCAGTGACGACGCGATCGCGCCCCGCCGCTGGGCGGCCCCCTCGCGGGCCAGCAGCGTCTCGCGGTCGCCCAGGCGGCGGCGCAGGTCGGCGTACTCGGCGAAGTCGCCGAGGTGGCACGTCATCTGCTGCTCGAACTGGCGCCGCGTCTCGTCGTTGCGGCGGATCTGCGCGAGCAGGCCGGCGACACCGCGGTCGGCCTGGAACTGCGCGAACGACGCCTCGAGCAGCCCTCGCGCCGCCGGCCGTCCCAGCTGGTCGACCAGGTTCACGGACATGTTGTAGGACGGTCGGAACGACGAGCGCAGCGGGTACGTGCGGTTGGACGCCAGCCCGGCCACCCGCTGCGGATCGACGTCCGGCGACCACAGCACGACGGCGTGCCCCTCGACGTCGATCCCGCGGCGCCCGGCACGACCGGTGAGCTGCGTGAACTCCCCCGGGGTGATGTCGGCGTGCGCCTCGCCGTTGTACTTCGTCAGCCGTTCCAGGACGACGGTGCGCGCGGGCATGTTGATGCCGAGCGCCAACGTCTCGGTCGCGAACACCGCGCGCACGAGCCCGCGCACGAACAGCTCCTCGACCGTCTGCTTGAACGCGGGGACGAGCCCGGCGTGATGGGCGGCGACGCCGCGGCGCAGCGCGTCACGCCATTCCCAGAAGCCGAGCACGTCGAGGTCCTCGGGCGGCACCGAGCCGGTCAGCTCGTCCACGACCTCGTCGATCTCGTCCCGCTCGGCCTGGTCGGTGAGCCACATCCCGGCGTCGACGCACTGCTTGGCCGCGGCGTCGCAGCCGGCACGGCTGAAGATGAAGGTGATCGCCGGCAGCAGCCCCTCGCGGTCGAGCCGCGAGATCACCGCGGGACGGTCGGGCGGGCGCCATCCCCGCGGCGGGCGGCCGCCGCGGCGCCCCGGGACGGGGTCGAGGTAGCGGGTGCGGTCCGCGACGTGGCGCAGCAGCCCGGCCTCGACCGTCGCCGCGTCCGCGCCGAACAGGTCGAACATCCGCGTCCCGACCAGCACGTGCTGCCACAGCGGCACCGGCCGCTCCTCGTGCACGACCACGCGCGTCTCGCCGCGGACGGTCACCAGCCACTCGCCGAACTCCTCGGCGTTGGAGACGGTCGCCGACAGCGACACGAGCCGGACGGCCGCGGGCAGGTGGATGATCACCTCCTCCCAGACCGCGCCACGGAACCGGTCGCCCAGGTAGTGCACCTCGTCCATGACGACGTAGCCGAGGCCGGCGAGCGCCTCGCTGCCGACGTAGAGCATGTTGCGCAGCACCTCGGTGGTCATCACGACCACCGGCGCGCCGGAGTTGATGGCGTTGTCCCCGGTCAGCAGCCCGACCTGCGCCGCGCCGTAGCGGTCGACGAGATCGTGGTACTTCTGGTTCGACAACGCCTTGATCGGCGTCGTGTAGAAGCACTTCTGACCCGCCGCCAGCGCGAGGTGGACCGCGAACTCCCCCACCACCGTCTTGCCCGCGCCGGTCGGGGCGCAGACGAGCACCGAGTACCCGTCCTCGAGGTGCTCGCACGACTCGAGCTGGAACGGGTCGAGGGCGAAGGAGTAGCCGGCCCGGAAGTCGGTGAGGACGGGACGGCCACTGCGCCGCCGCGCCGCGGCGTACCGCTCACTCGGCGACGACATACCGTCCAGGGTAGGAGGCGGTGTCCGGTGGCGCCGTCAACGGCTCACGTGATGTCCGACCACACGTCCGTGCGGCGCGGCTCGACCTGTCGTGTCGAGTCCAACGGCTGCGGGATCGGGTCGATCGAGGACGGCACGTGGTCCTCGAGGTGCGGTTCGGCCCGCTCCGCGGCGCGGCGCGCGGCCTTGCGCTTGTCGTGGACGTGGGCGACGAGCACGGCGACCTCGAACAGGATCACCATCGGGATCGCCATCGCGCACATCGTGAACGGGTCGGCCGTCGGCGTGGCCACCCCCGCGAACAGGAAGATCAGGAAGATCGCGACCCGCTGCGACTTCTTGAGCCACTTCGCCGGCAACGCTCCCGCGAAGTTGGCGAGCACCAGGATCAGCGGCAGCTCGAACGCCGCGCCGAAGGTGACCAGCAGCAGCGTCACGAACGAGATGTAGTCGCTGACCGTCAGCTGCGCGGCCGTCCCGCTGCCGGAGCCCTCGATGATGATCTTCAGGCCCTTGCCGAGGACGACGTAGGCCAGCGACATGCCCGCGGCGAACAGGATCGTCGACATCGCGACGAACAGCAGCGTGTACCGGCGTTCGTTGCGGCGCAGCCCGGGCGTGATGAACGCCCAGATCTGGTAGAGCCAGAACGGGCCGGTGAGCACCGCCCCGGCGATGGCCGACACCTTCAGGCGCGTCGTGAAGCCGTCCAGCGCACCGTGGTAGACGAGCACGCATTCGCCGGACGCCGTGGGCGCCGCCCGGTACTCGCTCGGGATGGCGCAATACGGGTCCTTGAGGAAGTCCAGGATCGAGATGTAGAAGAACCAGCCGACGATGCCGCCGACAGCCACGATGACGACGATGGCCACGATGCGACGGCGCAGCTCGCGCAGGTGGTCCATGACCGGCATGCGGCCGTCGTCGGTCTTGGGCGGCCGGGATTTCCTGCCCCGACGACCCCGCCGGGTCGCGGCGTCGGACGCGTCGTCCGCTCGGGCCACGGCCGGCTCAGCCCAGCCCGCTCGCGGCCAGTCGGCGCTGCGTCTCGGTGAGTGTCTCGGTGAGCTCGCCCCGCAGCTGGGTCAGCTGGGCGTTGACCTTCGTCAGCTCGTCCATGTCCCGGCGCAGCCGCTTGGTCTTCCAACTGATCTCGTAGGCGCAGTACCCGAGGACGACGAGCGCCACCACGGCGGCGACGCCCCACGCCGCGATCGGGATCCAGGCCATGGCGCAACTCTACTTCGGCCCGGTCGACGGCTCGTCGGCGTAGCGCGCGAGCGCGCGGGCGGCGTCGTCACGCACCCCCTCGGCGAGCCAGTCGGGCGCCAGGACCTCGACCTGCCCGGCCGAGCCGAGCACGAGGGAGCGCACCCACGCCGGGTCGGCCACACGCAGGCTGATCACCAGCAGCGCGCCGTCCTCGACGGTCCGCTCGGTCGGGTAGTAGTCCGCGACCCAGGCGTAGGCCGGCCCCACCCGCAGGTCGACGAGCAGGTGCTCGGCCGCCGGTTGGAAGACCCCCTCGGCGAGGTCACGCAGCTCGACGTTGTCGGGCACCGCGGCCGGCTCGTCGAGCAGCCGCAGGTCGTCGATGCGGTCGGCCCGGAACATCCGCATGCCCTCCACGCGACGGCACCACGCCTCGACGTAGGTCTCGCCGTCGGCCTCGAAGAGCCGGACCGGGTCGATCGTGCGCTCGGTGGTCTCGTCGCGGGTCGCGCTGTAATAGCGCAGCCACAGCGCGCGGTGGCCGTCGAGGGCGCGGCGCAGCAGCGGGACGAACCGCTCGCGCGCGTCGAGCTCGACGGCGACGGTCTCGTCGGGGACGGCGCCACCGGCCGCCGACTCGACCTTCGCGAGCGCCCGGGCGACCGCGTCGGTGTCGGCGAGCCCGGGGGTCTCGGCGAGGGTGCGCAGGGCGACCACGAGGGCCAGCGCCTCCTCGGCCGTCAGGCGCAGCGGCCGCGACATCCCCGCGTCGAACACGACCGAGACGCCCTCGCCCTCGAAGGAGAGGTCGATGAGGTCGCCGGGACCGTGACCGGGCAGCCCGCACATCCACAGCAGGGTGAGGTCCTTGCGCAGCTGCGCGCCGCTGACACCGAAGTCGGCCGCCGCCTGCTCGACGCCGATGCCGGGCCGGGCCTGCAGGTAAGGCACGAGGGCCAGCAGCCGGGGCAGCCGCTCCTCGTTGGCCGAGCGTGTCTTGCCCGCCATCAGCGCACCCCCGTCACGGCGCGCAACCGGCCGACGACCGCCGCGGCGAGGTCGTCCGGTTCGAGGACGTGCGCACCCGCGCCGGCCGCCGCGATGAGCCGCGCCAGCCATTCGGTGTCGGTGTAGCCGATCGACAGCACGTCGCCGGCCTCCCGCTGGGCGAGTCGTCGCAGCTGACCCGCGCCGTGCCCGGACACGCGGACCCGCGCCGTCCGGCCGTCCTCGGGGTTGCGGCCGGCGACGAGGCCGAGCAGGTCCACGTGCTCGGGACGCGTGAAGGCGTCCGGCGCACCGACCGTGCGCACGGCGCCGGCGATCCGGGAGAGGCGGAAGCTGCGCGGCTCGCCGCGGTCGCGGTCGAACCCGGCGACGTACCAGCGTCGGCGCCAGGACAGCACCCCCCACGGTTCGAGCGTGCGTTCCAGCGCGGCGTCGGCGCCGGCCTTGACGTAGTCGAAGCGGACGACGGTGGCGGTGCGGGCGGCGTCGAGCAGCGAGGGCAGGCTGGGGTCGCTGGCGTCGAGCTGCGGCATCGCGCCGGGGGCGTCGGCGGTGCGGACCTCGGTGCCGGCGGCGCGCAGCTTGATCAGCGCCTGCCGGGCGGGCTCGCCGAGGGTGGCCGACTGCCACAGGCGGGCGGCGAGCCCGACGGCCGCGGCCTCGTCGGCGTCGAACTCGATGGTCGGCAGCTCGTAGTCGCCACGCCGGATGCGGTAGCCGTCCTCGCTGTCGAAGTGACTGTTGCGGCCGGTCTCGAGCGGGATGCCGAGATCGCGCAGCTCGGCCTTGTCGCGCTCGAACATGCGCTTGAACGCGTCGTCGGTCGCCCGCGCGCCGTCGGCCGCCTCGTACCCGGGCACGGCGTCGCGGATGCGTTCGGCGCCGAGGAACTGGCGGGTCGAGAGCAGGCAGATGACGAGGTTCACCAGTCGTTCCGCCCGCCGTGCCGCCATGTCCTCGAACGTAAGCCCTGTCCTGGCACGACGCGGTGACGACACCCCCGGCTGCCCCGTCCCCATGTCACGCGATTCTTCCGGACGCGACCAACCCACCGGTACCTGCCGGTGCGCTACATGGACGCGATGAGCTTCTCGACCCGCTCGTCGACGCTGCGGAAGGGATCCTTGCACAGGACGGTGCGCTGGGCCTGGTCGTTCAGCTTGAGGTGCACCCAGTCCACGGTGAAGTCGCGCCGCCGCTCCTGCGCGCGCTTGATGAAGTCGCCGCGCAGCTTGGCCCGGGTCGTCTGCGGCGGCACGGATTTGGCCTCGAACACGGCGAGGTCGCCGACGACCCGCTCGACCGCTCCCTTGCGCTGCAGCAGGTAGTAGAGCCCGCGGGTGCGCGAGATGTCGTGGTAGGCGAGGTCGAGCTGGGCGACGCGGGGCGAGCTCAGCGGCAGGTCGTGCTTGGCGCGGTACCGCTCGATCAGCTGGTACTTGGTGGCCCAGTCGATCTCCCGGTCGATGAGCGAGAGATCCTGCGACTCGACGGCGTCCAGCGCCCGGCCCCAGAGCTCGAGGACGCGCTTGTCCGACCCGTCGCCGGCGGGGTCGCCGCTGCGCCCGACGAAGTCGACCGCGCGCGAGTAGTACTCGCGCTGGATCTGCAGCGCCGACGCGCCCCGGCCGGCCGCGAGGCGCACCGGACGCGTGCCGGTGAGGTCGTGGCTGATCTCGCGGATCGCGCGGATCGGGTTCTCCAGCATGAGGTCGGGGAACTGCACGCCCTGCTCGATCATGCGCAGCACGAGGTCGGCCGAGCCCACCTTGAGCAGCGTGGTCGACTCGTTCATGTTCGAGTCGCCGACGATGACGTGCAGCCGCCGGTAGCGCTCGGCGTCGGCGTGCGGCTCGTCGCGCGTGTTGATGATGGGACGGCTGCGGGTGGTCGCCGACGACACGCCCTCCCAGATGTGCTCGGCGCGTTGGCTGACGCAGAACACCGCGCCCCGCGGCGTCTGCAGCACCTTGCCGGCGCCGCAGATCAGCTGGCGGGTGACGAGGAACGGGATGAGCACGTCGGCGAGCCGGCTGAACTCGCCGTGGCGGCCCACGAGGTAGTTCTCGTGGCAGCCGTAGGAGTTGCCGGCCGAGTCGGTGTTGTTCTTGAACAGGTAGATGTCGCCGGCGATGCCCTCGTCGTGCAGCCGTTTCTCGGCGTCGACGACGAGACCCTCGAGCACGCGCTCGCCGGCCTTGTCGTGCGCGACGAGGCCGGTCAGCGAATCGCACTCGGGGGTCGCGTACTCGGGGTGGCTGCCGACGTCGAGGTAGAGCCGGGCGCCGTTCTTGAGGAACACGTTGGACGAACGGCCCCACGACACCACCCGCCGGAACAGGTAGCGCGCCACCTCGTCGGGCGAGAGGCGGCGCTGGCCGTGGAACGTGCAGGTGACCCCGTACTCGTTCTCGATGCCCATGATCCGCTTCTGCACGCCCTCCAGCCTATCCGCGCGAGGCGGTCGCCGCCCGTCGCTCGGGACGGACGACACCACACAGGTGAAGCGCGAGTGTGAGCGGGTTTGTTCGGTCTGGACACTTTTGCCGCTGGAGGGCGAGAGTGACCGCAGGTCCCGATCCACGACCGCGAAGGAGCGGACATGTCCGACACCCTCGATCCCCGTCCGGCGACCGGCCCGAGCCGCCGTCGGCTGCTCGGCGCCGCCGCGGGGGCGACCGCCCTCGGCGCAGCGTCCGCCACCGGCCTGCTCGGGGCCACGCGGGCCGATGCCGACCCGGCCGCGGACCGCGGCCACGGGGGCTCGCGCGGATCCGCCGACCCCGCCCTGCCCGCCGACCGGCGCCGTCCCGGTCACGGCCGTCCGGACCGCGCGACGGAGCGCCGCATCGACGCGCTGCTGCGGCGCATGACGCTCGCCGAGAAGCTCGGTCAGCTGCAGCTGGTGAACACCGCCGATCTCGCGAAGGCCGGGCTGGGCACCGCCGGCGGGGTCGGCGGACTGTTCAGCGTCACCGACTCCGCCGTGCTCGACGCGGTGCAGCACCAGGCCGTCGAGAAGACCCGTCTGGGCATCCCGCTCATCTTCGGCCTCGACGTCATCCACGGGTACGTCACGAACTTCCCGATCCCGCTGGGCACGGCGAGCAGCTGGGACCCCGAGGTCGCGCGCACCGACGGGCGCATCTCCGCCGCGGAGGCACGGGCCAGTGGCCAGCACTGGACCTACGCGCCGATGATGGACGTCACCCACGAGCCCCGCTGGGGCCGGATCGCCGAGGGCAACGGCGAGGACCCGTTCCTCACCGCCGCCTTCGCCGCGGCCAAGGTCGACGGCTACCAGGGCTCGGACTACTCCGCGCGCGACCGGCTGGCCGCCTGCATGAAGCACTACGTCGCCTACGGCGGCGCGGAGGGCGGGCGCGACTACAACACCGTCGACGTGTCGCTGCAGCGACTGCACAACCTGTACCTGCCGCCGTTCCTCGCCGCGGTGCGGGCCGGGGTGGCCACGGCGATGGCGTCGTTCAACACCATCGCGGGCGTTCCGGCGCACGGCAGCGAGTACGCGATCCGCGAGGTCCTCAAGGAGCGCTACGACTTCGACGGCTTCGTCGTCAGCGACTACACCGGCATCCAGGAGCTCATCAACCACGGGCTCGCCGGCGGCGGGGCCGATGCCGCCGCGGCCGGCCTCAACGCCGGCGTCGACATGGAGATGGTGAGCACCAACTACGTCGACTTCGGCGTGGCCCTGCTCGCGGCCGGGCGCGTCACCCGGCGCGAGATCGACGACGCCGTGCGGCGGCTGTTGCGCATCAAGTTCCGCCTCGGCCTGTTCGAGAACCCCTACACCGACCCGAAGCGAGCGGTGACCACGATCAGCGCCGCGAACGCCAAGGCGGCGCGCGCCGCGGCCGCGCGCTCGATGGTGCTGTTGCGCAACGAGGACGACGTGCTGCCCTTCGGCTCCGGGGTGAAGACGGTCGCCCTCGTCGGTCCGCTCGGTCGAGCGACGACCGACCTGAACGGCACCTGGGCCGGGCTCGGACCGGTCACGCCTCCGGTCACCATCGAGGCCGGTCTGCAGGCAGCGGGCAAGGCCGTCGTGTACGTGAAGGGGTGCGACGTCAACGGCACCGACACCTCCGGCTTCGCCGCCGCGGTGGCCGCTGCCCGCAAGGCCGACGCGGTCGTGCTGGCCGTCGGCGAGACCGCCGACATGAGCGGCGAGGCGGCTGCCCGCAGCGACATCGGTCTGCCCGGCGTCCAGAGCCGGCTGGTGGAGGCGGTGGCGGCCGCCGCGAAGCGCACCGCGGTGGTGCTGATCAACGGCCGGCCGCTCACCATCGCCGACGTGCTCGCCGCCGCACCCGCCGTCCTGGAGGCGTGGGCGCCCGGCTCGCAGGGCGGCAACGCGATCGCCGACGTGCTCACCGGTGCCGTGAACCCCGGCGGCAAGCTGCCGGTCAGCTTCCCCCGCAGCGTCGGTCAGGTGCCGATCTACTACAACCACGAGAACACCGGACGGCCCGCCGACCCGGACAACAAGTACACGTCGAAATACCTCGACCTGCCCAGCGGCCCGCAGCTCGAGTTCGGCTTCGGGCTGTCGTACACGACCTTCGCGGTCGCCGACCTGCGGCTGAGCTCGCACACCCTGCACCGCTCCGGCGGCTCGGTGTCGGTGACGGTGACGGTGCGCAACACCGGCGAGGTCGCCGGTGACGAGGTCGTCCAGCTCTACATCCACGACCCGGTGGCCTCGGTGGTGCAGCCGGTGCGACGGCTGCGCGGGTTCCAGCGGGTGACACTCGCGGCGGGCGCCTCGCGCACCGTCCGCTTCACGCTGACGCCGAGCGACGTCGGCTTCTACGACGGCGACGCCCGGTTCGTGGTCGAGCGCGGCACCATCCACGTCTACGCCGGCACCAGCTCGGACGACACCCCCCTCACCGACGAGCTCCGGGTGGTCTGACCCGCGGCGGGCGACCCAGCGGGCCGCCGTTTACAAATCCAGGGTTCGTGTCTACGGTCTGGACCATGCGCCTGTCGATGTCCAGCCGCCAGCTCGCCGCCGCCGCGACCGACCGCCCCCGCTGGCGCGACCGCAAGCGCTACCTCTGGCTGCTGGGGACGGTGGTGCCGCTGTTCCTGTTCGCCGGCTGGGGGCTGGTCGAGCTGACCGGGCTCGGCCTCTTCTGGTGGATCGGGCCGATGGTCGTGCACGCGCTCATCCCGCTGCTCGACGTCGTGATCGGCGACGACCGCAACAACGCGCCCGAGGAGGCGCTGGCCTGGCTGGAGCAGGACCGCTACTACCGGTGGGTCACCTACCTGTTCCTGCCGTGCCAGTTCGTCGCGTTCTTCACCGGGTTCTGGCTGATGACCCGGGGCGACGGAATGACGGTGATCGACCGCCTCGGCGTCATGACGACGCTCGGCCTGCTCAACGGCATCGCGATCAACACCGCCCACGAGCTCGGCCACAAGAAGGAGCATCTGGAGCGCTGGTTCGCCCGCATCGCGCTCGCCCCGAGCGGCTACGGCCACTTCTTCATCGAGCACAACCGCGGCCACCACGTCCGGGTCGCGACCGCCGACGACCCGGCCTCCAGTCGGCTCGGCGAGTCCTTCTGGCGCTTCTGGCCGCGGACGGTCCGGGGCAGCGTGGTCAACGGCTGGCGGCTCGAACGCACCCGGCTGCGGCGGTTGGACACGGGCGTGTGGACGCTGCGCAACGACGTCCTCAACGCCTGGGCCATGACGCTCGTGCTCTGGGCGGTGACGATCGCGCTCTTCGGCGTCGGCGTCCTGCCCTACCTGCTCGGCCAGGCCGTCCTCGCCTTCAGCCTGCTCGAAGCCGTGAACTACCTCGAGCACTACGGCCTGCTGCGGGAGACGACCGAGCGCGGCCGGCCCGAGCGGGTGACGCCGCGGCACAGCTGGAACTCCAACCACCTGACGACGAACCTGTTCCTCTACCACCTGCAGCGCCACAGCGACCACCACGCCAATCCCACCCGGCGCTACCAGTCGCTGCGCCACTTCGACGAGTCACCGCAGCTGCCGGCGGGCTACGCGGCGATGATCCTCTTGGCCTACGTCCCGCCGCTCTGGCGTCGGGTGATGGACCCGCGGGTGCTCGCGCACTACGACGGCGACGTCACCCGGGCCAACATCGACCCCGCCCGCCGGGAGGTCGTGCTCGCCCGCTACGGCCGTCCCGGGACGCGGACGTCCGCCGCGGCGTGACACGCTGGACCCATGGCCGGCTACCGCTGCGAGGTCTGCGACTACGTCTACGACGAGGCGGCCGGCGAGCCGCGTGAGGGCTTCCCGCCGGGCACCGCGTGGACGGACGTCCCCGACGACTGGACGTGCCCGGACTGCGGGGTGCGCGAGAAGGTCGACTTCGTGCCGGTGCCGGCATGACGGTGCCCTACCCGACGGCGGCGCGCGCGCTGCTGCGCGACACCGTGCTCGCCGCCGTCGACGATCTCGCCCGGCGGCGGGGCTGGGCGGCGACCACGATGGCCGACGTCGCCAAGGCGGCGGGGGTCAGCCGGCAGACGCTCTACAACGAGTTCGGGTCGCGTCCGGCGCTCGTCGAGGCGTACGTGGCCCGGGAGATCGAGACGCTGGTCGACGCGGTGGGCACGGCGGTGCGCGCGCACGCCGACGACGCCCACGTGGCCCTGCGCAACGCGTTCGCCCTGTTCCTGGAGCTCGCCTCGGACGAGCCGGTGGTGCGCATCATCGTCGCCGAGAGCGGATCGGCCGAGGACGGCGAGCTCACCCGGTTGCTGACCGGCCTGGGCCAGCGGCTCGCCGGCGAGCGCATCGCCGTCCTCATCCCCGAGGTCTGGCCCCAGGTCGGCCCGGTCGACGCCCGGCTGGTGGCCGACTCGCTCGTCCGTATGGCGATCAGCCACGCGCTCGTCCCCGTCGACGACCCGGCCGTGGTCGCGTCCGGCGTCGGGCGGATGCTCGCCCCGTTCGTCGACCAGGTCCTCGACGGCTGACCCGCGCGGGGCCGCCGGCACTCAGGGCGTGAGCTGCAGGATCGGCCGGCCGTCGGCCAGGGTGACCTGCACGGCCGCGATGCGGTCGCGCGGCACCTCGGTCCCGCCGACGAAATCGGTGGTGCCCTCGCCGAGGGTCCAGCCGCCCGCGTCGAAGCGGCGCCGGTCGACGTCGACGACGACCAGTCGGTAGGTCGTCCCCGGCTGCAGGTCGCGCTTGTACCGGCACCGCAGATCGATCTGCGTGCCCCAGCGACGCCCGACGAGTTGGGCCGACGCCTCGACCGGGTTGGGCCGGACGGCGACGAACGCCCGCGGCGGGTCGGGCCGGTCCTGCTGCCGGTCACCCGACGGCCAGAACACGATCGCCAGCACGGCGAGACAGGCCGCGGCGAGGCCGGCGAGCACCCCGGTGCCGGCGGCGACCACGCGGCGGCGGCGGCGTTCGTGCTCGGCGCGGCGCAGCAGACCCGGCAGCAGCGTGTCCGGCAGCAGCGTGTCCGGCAGCAGCGTGTCCGGCAGAGCGTCGGGCGAGTCCCCCACCGCGCCGGCGGCCTCGCCGCGGGGGCCGGCCGCGGCGAGCAGCAGCATCGCCGCCCGGGCCTCGGCGACGCGGCCGCGGCACTCGGCACAACCGGGCAGGTGCGCCTCGAACGCGTCCCGGTCGGCGTCGTCCAGCGCCCCGAGCACGTACGCGCCGTCGTGGTGGTGGAACTCGTCGGCCCCTGTCACGATGCCCCTCCCAGCTCGTCGATCGCGAGCCGCAGCGCGCGCAGCGCGTAGTGGGTCCGCGACTTCACCGTTCCCGGCGGGACGCCCAGCGTCGCCGCCGCCTGGCCGACCGACGAGCCGCGGAAGTAGCACTCGTGCAGCACGGCGCGGTGCTCGGCCGACAACGTCCGCATGGCGGCGAGGACGAGGTGCCGGTCGACGGTCTGGTCCGTGGTGTCGGCCACCGGCCGTTCGGGGACGTCGTCGGTGACCCGCTCCCGTCGCGAGCGCGCGGTGCGCCACTCGTCGATGACGATGCGCTTGGCGACGGTGAACAGCCAGCCGCGCGGAGACCTCGCGGTCTGCGCCAGGACGGCCGGCGTGCGCCACGCCCGCAGCATCGTCTCCTGGACGACGTCCTGCGCCTGGCCGCGGTCGCCGTTGGTCAGGCCCAGCACGTAGGACCACAGCGCGGCGCCGTGCTCGTCGTGCAGCGTCCGCAGCATGGCGGCACCGGTGTCGGTGTCCCTCGGCACGGGCGCCAGTGTGCCGCGTTCGGCCATGACCGTCGACGCCCCCGTCCCCACGTCCTTA
The DNA here is from genome assembly GCF_900129455.1 of Jatrophihabitans endophyticus. Classification (NCBI taxonomy): domain Bacteria; kingdom Bacillati; phylum Actinomycetota; class Actinomycetes; order Jatrophihabitantales; family Jatrophihabitantaceae; genus Jatrophihabitans; species Jatrophihabitans endophyticus. The sequence continues at coordinate 803,791 of NZ_FQVU01000003.1, read as the reverse complement.
CTTACGTGTCGGATGTGCAAACGGTTCGATCCAGTTGAACGCTGAACCGACGACGACCTTGATCCGTTTCCCCCGACATGCCTACCGACACCACCGTGACCCGCCGCACCCTCCTCGTCGCCGGCGCCGCCACCGCCGGCGCGGCCGCTCTCGCCGCCTGCTCGGGCGGCTCCGACGGCGCCGCGACCGACGACACGGCCGAGGCGCAGACCCCCACCGCCGGCGCCTCGACCGCGAGCACCCCGGCGCGGCGGAGCGAGAGCAGCGACGCCACCACCTCCAGCTCGGCGCCCTCGACGTCGAGCGCGGCGGCCGCCGCTTCGCTGGCCACGCTCGCCGACATCACGGTCGGTGAGTCCGTGGCGGTGAAGCTGCCCAACGGCAAGCCGGGGGTGGTCACGCGTACCTCGCAGACCGCGGCGGTGTGCTTCAGCGCCGTCTGCACGCACCAGGGCTGCACCGTGAAGCCGGACGGGAAGCAGTTCACCTGCCCGTGCCACAACTCCACCTTCGACGCCGCGACCGGCAAGGTGCTCGGCGGACCGGCCCCGTCGGCGCTGCCGAAGGTGACGGTCAAGGTCGTCGGCGGCGAGGTCGTCCCGGGCTGACCGGGGGCTGGTCGGGTTGTCGCACGGCCCGTATACGCGCTGTCGCACGGCCCGTATACGCGCTGTCGCACGGCCCGTATACGCGCTGTCGCACGGCCCGTATACGCGCTGTCACACGGCCCGTATACGCGCTGTCCTACGACCCGACCGGACCAGTGCGGCTGGGGGGGCATCGGGCGACGACTCGGCCCGGGCCGCGACCGTCAGGTCACTCGGAGGCGGAGCCCTCGCCCGGGTCGTCCACCGGCGTGGCGGCGGCGCCCGCCTCGTCGGCCGAGGCGGTGTCGCCGCCGGTGGGCGCCGGCAGCAGCGCGGTGAGCGCCGCGCCGGAGTAGCGGCGGAACTTGCGCTTGCCGCGGTTGCGGTCGAGCACCGCGACCTCGAGCTGGGCCGCCGTCAGCGAGCGGCGCTCGCCGCCGTCGCCGGCCGTGGCCAGCGCGTCGACGGTCGCGGCGAGGGCGTCGCGCAGCGGCTGGCCTGCGACGAAGACGCGGCGCATCTCGCCGGTCAACGCCTCGGCGTTGCCGCCCATGACGAGGAACTCCGGCTCGTCGGCGATCGTCCCGTCGTAGGTGAGCCGGTAGATCTGGTCGTCCTCGGCGACGTCGCCCACCTCGGCCACGCAGATCTCGACCTCGTAGGGCTTCTGCTGCTCGGTGAAGATGGCCCCGAGCGTCTGCGCGTACGCGTTGGCCAGCCCGCGGGCGGTCACGTCCCGCCGGTCGTAGGAGTAGCCGCGCAGGTCGGCGAGCCGGATGCCGGCCACCCGCAGGTTCTCGTACTCGTTGTACTTGCCGACCCCGGCGAAGCCGATTCGGTCGTAGATCTCGCTCACCTTGTGCAGCGCCGAGCTGGGGTTCTCGGTGACGAACAGGATGCCGTCGGCGTACGTGCGGACGACGGCACCGCGGCCCCGGGCGATGCCCTTGCGCGCGAACTCGGAGCGGTCGCGCATGATCTGCTCGGCCGAGGCGTAGAACGGCATGCTCATGGTCTGGTGCTCCCTCAGGCGCCCGGGCGGGCTTCACGGTCGGTCAGCAGCGCACGGACGACCGCGCCGAGCTCGTCGTCGGGCACGCGCGTCGTGCCGTCGGCGGTGGCGGTCATGACGACCGGGTAGATGCCCCGAGTCACGTCCGGGCCACCGGTGGCGGAGTCGTCGTCGGCGGCGTCGTAGAGCGCTTCCACGACGACGCGCACGACCTCGTCGCGGCTCAGGTTCTCGCGCCAGAGCTTCTTCAGCGCCCCGCGGGCGAACAGCGATCCGGACCCGACGGAGTGGAAGTACCGCTCGGCCGAGCAGGAGCCGGTGACGTCGTAGCTGAAGATGCGCCCCGCCCGCGCCGGGTCGTCGATCTCGAGGTCGTAGCCGGCGAACAGCGGGACGACCGCGAGCCCCTGCAGCGCCATGCCCAGGTTGCCGCGGATCATCGTCGCGAGCCGATTGGCCTTGCCGGCGAGGGTGAGCTCGGTGCCCTCGATCTTCTCGAAGTGCTCCAACTCGACCTGGAAGAGCCGCACCGTCTCGATGCCCAGCCCGGCCACGCCGGCGATCGCGATCAGCGTGTAGTCGTCGGCGGCGTACACCTTCTCGATGTCACGCTGGGAGATGAGGTTGCCCATGGTGGCACGGCGGTCGCCGGCCATCACCACGCCGTCGGCGTACTGCGCGGCGACGATGGTGGTCGCGTGCGGCACGGTGACCCCGTTCGTGGGCGCGGCCGGCAGCAGGTCCGGCGCGGCGACGGTCAGGAAGTCGGTGAACGACGACGAGCCGGGCGATGTGGCGTACTGCAGGATCCCGTGGTTGCCGGGACCGGCGTTGCGGCCCGTCCGTTCAGTGCTCACGCGTCGCTCCTCGCTCCTGCCGGGCAGTCCCGGAAACGACCCTACCCACGCGCGACGACCGCGCGGCGGGGTGTCAGCCGACGGTGCTCGCGCGGCGGGCGGCGATCACTGACCGCCCTTCTGCACGAACGCGCGCACGAAGTCCTCGGCGTTGGTCTCCAGGACGTCGTCGATCTCGTCGAGGATCGCGTCGACGTCCTCGGTCAGCTTCTCGTGGCGCTCGGCGACGTCGGAGCCGTTCTCGACGGCCTCCTCGGCCTCGGTCTCCTGCTGCCGCTGTGGCTTGGACTGGCCGCTCTCGTGGGTGGGCATGCGCGGCCCCCTCTCTGCCTCTCGCCCACACCCTAGCTCGCGGTCGCGCCCGCAGCGCGCCCGGCGAACGGCCCGCCGCCGGCCGGTGCTGCGTGAGCGCGGAGAGGGCGTGGGTAGACCGGCGCAATGGACGGAAACCCTCGCCTGCTCATCGGCCCCGTGCTGCGCTTCGTGGGACGGACCGACGCGACCGTCTGGGTCGAGACCGACGAGCCGTGCGAGGTGGAGATCCTCGGGGTGCGCGAGCGCACGTGGAGCGTCGAGGGGCACCACTACGCGATCGTGGTCGTCGACGGCCTGCAACCGGGCAGCGCGACCGAGTACGACGTCCGCCTCGACGGGGAGGCGGCGTGGCCCGACCCCCGCTCCGACCGGCCCGCCAGTCGCATCCGCACGCTCGCCGACGACCGGCCGCTGCGGCTCGTGTACGGCTCGTGCCGGTACGGCCGGGGCGCGGTGAAGCTCGCCGACAAGCACTTCGACCCGGACTCGCTGGCCGCCTACGCGCGGCTGCTCACCACCGCGGCGGACGAGCAGTGGCCCGACGCGATGCTGATGCTCGGCGACCAGGTGTACGCCGACGAGACGTCCGAGGCGACGCAGCGGCGCATCCGGGCGCGACGCGACGTCTCGCAGGGCGCCGGCCTCGAGCTCGCGGACTTCGAGGAGTACACCTGGATCTACCTCGAGTCCTGGACCGACCCGGACGTGCGCTGGCTGATGTCGACGGTGCCGTCGTCGATGATCTTCGACGACCACGACGTGCGCGACGACTGGAACACCTCGCACGAGTGGCGCACCGACATGCAGGGCACGGACTGGTGGCAGGAGCGCGTCGTCGGCGGGCTCTCGTCGTACTGGGTGTACCAGCACCTGGGCAACCTCTCCCCCGCCGAGCTGCGCGAGAACGACCTCTACCGCCAGGTGCGCACGAGCGACGGCGCCGCGAGCACCGCGGCGCTGCGCGAGTTCGCGGCCCGCGCCGACAGCGAGGCCGACGGCCACAAGGGCGCTCGGTGGTCGTTCCGACGCGACTTCGGCCGCACCCGGCTGCTGATGATCGACTCCCGCTGCGGACGCATCCTGGCCGACGGCCGGCGCTCCATGGTCGACGAGGACGAGTTCGCCTGGATCGAGCAGCAGCTCGGCGACACCCCGGACGCCGACGGCGGCGACGGCGACAGCGGGTACGACCACCTGCTGATCGGCACCTCGCTGCCGTGGCTGCTCGCGCGGGCGCTGCACGACATCGAGGCGTGGAACGAGGCCTTGTGCGACGGCGGTCGGGGAGGCCGCGTCGCTCGCTGGTCGGAGAAGCTGCGCCGCGGCGCCGACCTCGAGCACTGGGCGTCCTTCCACGACTCGTTCGAGCGGCTCGGCACCATGATCGAGTCGGTCGCGGCCGGCCGGCGCGGGTCGGCCCCGGCCACGGTGTGCGTGCTCTCCGGCGACGTCCACCACGCCTACATCGCCGAGGCGACCTTCTCCACCTCGGTCACCTCGCGCATCTACCAGCTGACCTGCTCGCCGCTGCACAACTACGTCCCGGCCTACATGAAGGTGACGTTCCGCGTGGCGTGGAGCCGCTTCGCCGAGCGCTTCACCCGGGTCCTGCTCGGCCTGGTGCTCCGCGTGCCCAGGACGTCGGTCCGGTGGCGTCGGCTCGCCGGGCCCTACTTCGGCAGCGAGATCGCCGAGCTGGTCATCTCCGGGCGCCGTGCGGAGACGGTGTTGCGCCGCTCGGCCGCCCCCGGCGACGAGGGTGAGCTCGTCGAGGTCGACCGCCGCACCCTCGCCGCCTGAGCCGACCGCGGCGTCAACGCGCGAGGTCGCGGACGAACTCCCCGAGCTGGGCGAGGTTGCGGCACTCGACCATGGGGACGACCTGGCCGAACTCGGCGGCCCGGGAGTCGCCGGTGTCCCACGCCGCGCGCCGCTCGGGGTTCAACCAGTGGCTGTGGCGGGCGCGCTCGGCGAGGGCCTGCAGGGTCGGCAGGGCGAGCGACCCGTAGTTGCTGCGCGCGTCGCCGAGCACGAGCAGCGACGTCCGCGGACCCACGGCGTCCGGGAAGCGCTCGGCGAACAGCTCGACGGCCCGACCGTAGTCGGTGCGGCCCACGAGCCCGGCGACGTCGGCCTCTGCGGTGAGGGCGGTGACGGCGTCGAGGACGTCGCCGCCCGGGCGGAAGAACCGGGTCAGCTCGTCGACCTCGTCGACGAAGCCGAACGCCCGCACCCGGGTGAACTGCTCGCGCAGCGCGTAGACCAGCAGCAGGGTGAAGTGGGCGAACAGCGACACCGACTCGCTCAGGTCGCAGAGCACCACGAGGTCGGTCTTGAGCGGGCGGCGGGGGCGGTGCCGCGTCGTCATGTGCACGCCGCCGGTCGACAGCGCCGAGCGGATGGTCGCCCGGAAGTCGAACGCCCCCCGGCTGCCGCGCCGCTGGTCCTGGGCGAGGCGGGCCGCCAGCCGCCGGGCCAGGGGCTGGATCTCGCGTCGCAGCGCGACCAGGTCGCCGCGTGTCGCACCAAGGAAGTTCACCTGGTCCAGTGCGGGACGGACCGCGGTCCGCGCCACCGTGGCGGCGTCGGACTGCTCGGCGAGCCGACGGGCGACCTCGGCGCCGACCTGCCGCTCGAAGCGGGCGATGCGGGTCTCGACGGTGGCGCGCGCCCGGCGCTCGGCGATGCCGCCGCGTCCGCCGCCGGGTTCGCCGCCGGCGAGGAAGGAGTCGAGCAACCCGGCCAGCAACGTGCGCGCCGACACCGCGTTCAGCACCGCCAGCTGCGACCAGGATCGCTGACCGGCGCGGCGACCGGGCACGCCGCCGAATGCGGTGACCGCGTCGCGCACGGCCTCGTCGAGCTGCCGCTCGTCGCCGTCGCGCAAGTAGTCCGCGAGCTGCTCGCGCACGCGATCGCGCACCGGGTTCTCGAGCGGGCCGCGGTGCGCGGCCCCGGCCGGCCGCGGGGCGGGCTGCCGGTCGGTCGGCGGGACGGTCGACTCACCGGTGACCCGCGGCCAGAACAGGTCGAACACGGTGTCGAACACCGGACGATGGGGCTGCCGTTTCACCAGCGTCGCCGCGAGGACCGCCCGCAGCTGCTCGCGCTCGAGCAGGTCGACGGCACCGCAGGCGCGGACCGCGTCGATGCTCTCGGCCACGGACACGACGAGGCCCGCGTCGCGCAGCGCCGCGACGAAGCCGAGCTGCCGGTCGAGCAGCGTCGCCCGCGTCGCGGGCCCCGCACCGGGCGCCGCGGGGCCGTCCCCGCTCACGAGGTCAGCCCCAGCTCCTTCGCAGCCCGTGCGTGGTCCGACCGGTGCTTGAGCACGACGCCGAGCGTGCTCGCGATCGCCGCCTCGTCCAGGTCGTCGACCCCGAGCGCCACCAGGGTGCGCGCCCAGTCGATCGTCTCGGCCACCGAGGGCAGCTTGCGCAGCTCGAGCGCCCGCAGCGTCGCGGCGGTCTGGACGACCTGCTCGGCGAGGGCCTCCTGCACGCCGGGCACCTGGCCGACGATGATCTCCCGCTCCCGTTCGGCCGCCGGGTAGTCGAGGTAGAGGTAGAGGCAGCGCCGCTTCAACGCCTCCGACAGCTCGCGGGTCGCGTTCGAGGTGACGACCACGAACGGGCGCCGGGTGGCGGTCACCGTGCCGAGCTCGGGGATGGTGACCTGGTACTCCGAGAGCACCTCCAGCAGCAGCGCCTCGACCTCGACGTCGGTCTTGTCGGCCTCGTCGATCAGCAGCACGGTCGGCGCGTCGCGCCGGATCGCGCGCAGCAGCGGGCGGGCGAGCAGGAACTCGTCGGTGAAGATGTCGTCGTGCGTCCGTTCCCAGGTCGCGGCGTCGCCGCCCCGCGCCGCCTCGACCTGGATGCGCAGCAACTGCTTGCGGTAGTTCCACTCGTACAGCGCGCGCGCCTCGTCGAGACCCTCGTAGCACTGCAGCCGGATCAGTTCGGCCGACGCCGCCCGCGACACCGCCGTGGCGAGCTGGGTCTTGCCCACCCCGGCCGGCCCCTCGACCAGCAGCGGCCGCTCCAGCCGGGCAGCGAGGAAGACCGTGGTGGCCGTGGCGGTGTCGGCGAGGTAGCCGACGCCGGCGAGAGCGGCCCGGACGGCGGCGGGAGAGTCGAACACCCTGCCATCCTGCCCCGCCTCGTGCACCGCCCGCACCACGGTCAGCTCGACACGTCGTTCACCGCCCGGGCGACGCGCAGCAGCTCGCGGTGCGGCCAGCGGGCGGTGTCGAGGCGGACGAGCACCGCCAGCCCCGGTCGCACCAGCCAGAAGACCTCGTCGCCCGACACCCACCCGGGACGGCCGTGCACGTGCGTCGGGACGTAGCGGGCCTCCCCCGCCGGGCGGTCCTGGTAGTCGACGAGCCAGTCGTGCAGGCGCCGCGGTGTCGACAGCCGGTCGCCGCGCAGCACGTCGACGGTCAGGTCGAACCGCCAACCGGTGGTCGTGCGCGACTCCCAGACCCGGGAGACGAACCCCACGTCGTCGTAGTCGTAGGCGAAGTCGGTGCTGGCACCGACGCCGGCGGGCAGGTAGCCGATGCGCAGGCCGTCGAGCGCCGGGCGGGGCGGACCGGCCGAGGCCACCGCCGTGACGGCCGTCAGCGGCAGCAGCGCGCAGGTGAGCAGGAGCAGCAGGAGACGTCGCACGATCGTCCTCTCGTCGAGGGCCGCCTCACGGCCCGGGAGGACGAGCCTGGCCCGCCGCGCCGCGCGGCGGAGCCCCCCGGCGTCGGCTGTGGACGACGGGCCGGGCTGTGGACACGCCGGCCGCGAAGCGTCGGCACCCCGTGCTGCTGCACGGGCGCGGCGCTCAGTAGCCCAGCTCGTGCAGCCGGTCGTCGTCGATGCCGAAGTGGTGACCCACCTCGTGGACCACGGTGGTGCGTACCTCGGCCACGACCTCGGCCTCGGAGTCACACGCCGCGAGGGTCGCGAGCCGGAAGATCGTGATCCGGTCCGGCAGCACGGCGGAGTAGTCCGACATCCGCTCCGTCAGCGGAACGCCCTCGTACAGCCCGAACAGACCGTCACCGGGGCCGTCGGGCGGCGCGTCCTCGACCTGCACGACGACGTTGCGCATGAGCCGGGTGAACTCGGCCGGCAGCGTGTCCAGCGCCTCGCCCACCATGTCCTCGAAGCGGTGCCGGTCGACCTCGATCACGCGGACCGCGTCTCAGGCCGCCCGGGCACAGACCGGGCAGAGGCCGAACAGCTCGACGGTGTGGTCGACCTCGGCGAAGCCGTGCTCGCGGGCGATCTCGCTGGCCCATCGCTCCACGGCACGTCCCTCGATCTCGACGGTGTGCCCGCAGCGGCGACAGACGAGGTGGTGGTGGTGCCCCGCGCCCGGGTCGCCGCAGTAGCGATACGTCGCCTCGCCCTCGGGCGTGTGGATGACGTCCACCACGCCGTCGTCGACGAGGGACTGCAGGTGTCGGTAGACGGTCGACAGCCCGACGGCGTCGCCGTTCGTGCGCAACACCGCGTACACGTCCTGCGCGCTCCGGAACCCGCCGGCGTTGTGCAGGGCGTCGCGGACCGCGCCGCCCTGCCGGGTCGCCCGCTGCCTCGTCGCCGCCACGACCCCAGCCTAGCTGGTAACCGTTACGAACACCGTAGGAACGTCCTAGGCGAACTCGCTCACCGGCGGGCACGCACAGACCAGGTTGCGGTCCCCGAACGCGCCGTCGATGCGGCGCACCGGCGGCCAGTACTTCGCCCGCTTGTCGACACCGGGCGGGAAGGCGGCGAGCTCGCGCGGGTACGGGCTCGTCCACTCGCCCGTGACGCTCTCGGCGGTGTGCGGGGCGTTGCGCAACGGGTTGTCCTCGACCGGCCACTCCCCCGCCGCGACGCGGTCGATCTCGCCCTTGATGGCGATCATGGCGGCCACGAAGCGGTCCAGCTCGGCGAGGTCCTCGGACTCGGTGGGCTCGACCATCAACGTGCCCGCCACGGGGAAGGACATCGTCGGGGCGTGGAAGCCGTAGTCGATCAACCGCTTCGCGACGTCGTCGACGGTGACGCCGGTGGCCTTGGTGATGCCGCGCAGATCGAGGATGCACTCGTGCGCCACCAGCCCGTGGGTGCCGCTGTAGAGCACCGGGTAGTGCTCGGCGAGCCGCTTAGCGACGTAGTTGGCGGACAGGATCGCCGCGCCCGTCGCGGCCGTGAGCCCGGCCGCGCCCATCAGTCGGATGTAGGCCCAGGTGATGGGCAGGATCGCCGCCGAGCCCCAGGGCGCGGCCGAGATCGCGCCGGACCCGGCCTCGGGACCGGCGGTGCGCTGCAACGGGTGGTTGGGCAGGTAGCCCGCGAGGTGGGCACGCACCGCCACCGGGCCGACGCCGGGACCGCCGCCGCCGTGCGGGATGCAGAACGTCTTGTGCAGGTTCAGGTGCGAGACGTCGGCGCCGAACCGGCCGGGACGCGCCAGGCCCACCATCGCGTTGAGGTTTGCACCGTCGACGTAGACCTGCCCGCCCGCGTCGTGGACCAGGGCGCAGACCTCGCCGATGTGCTCCTCGAAGACCCCGTGCGTGGACGGGTAGGTGACCATGATCGCGGCCAGCCGGTCGGCGTGCTGCGCGATCTTCGCCCGGAGGTCGTCGAGGTCGATCTCGCCCTGGTCGCCACCGGTCTTGACGACGACGACGCGCAGCCCCGCCATGACCGCCGAGGCGGCGTTGGTGCCGTGCGCGGACGCGGGGATCAGGCAGACGTCGCGCTCGTGGTCGCCGCGCCCCTGGTGGTACTGGTGGATCGCGAGCAGCCCGGCGAACTCGCCCTGGGCCCCGGCGTTCGGCTGCAGCGACACCGCGTCGTACCCGGTGATCTCGCACAGCCACGACTGCAGGTCGGCGATCACCTGGGCGTAGCCGTCGAACTGCCCCTCCGGCGCGAACGGGTGCACGTTCGCGAAACCGGGATTGGTGACCGGCTCCATCTCGGTGGTGGCGTTCAGCTTCATGGTGCAGGAGCCGAGCGGGATCATGCCGCGGTCGAGGGCGTAGTCGCGGTCGGCGAGACGGCGCAGGTAGCGCAGCATCGAGGTCTCGGAGTGGTGCGTGTTGAACACCGGATGCGTGAGGAAGTCGGTCGTGCGCGTCTCGGTCGAGCCGCCCGCGGCGATCTCGCGGTCGAGGCGTTCGACGTCGGCGAGGCCGTGGTCGACGCCGAAGGCCCGCCACACCGCGACCACGTGCTCGCGCGTCGTGGTCTCGTCGCAGCTGACCGACACGGTGCGCTCGTCGACGCGGCGCAGGTTGATGCCCGCCGCCAGCGCCGCCGCGACGACCTCGTCGGCGCGCCCGTCGCCGACCGTTACCGTCACCGTGTCGAAGAAGGCGCCGGCGAGGACGTCGCACCCGCCCCCGGCCAGGCCCTCGGCCAGCACCCGGGCGAGCCGGTGCACGCGGCGCGCGATCGCCCGCAGGCCGTCCGGGCCGTGGTACACGGCGTACATGGACGCCATGACGGCCAGCAGCACCTGCGCGGTGCAGATGTTGGACGTGGCCTTCTCGCGCCGGATGTGCTGCTCGCGCGTCTGCAGCGCGAGCCGGTAGGCCGGTGCGCCGTCGGCGTCGACCGACACCCCGACGAGCCGACCGGGCAGCTGCCGCTCCAGACCCGAACGCACCGCGAGGTAGCCGGCGTGGGGCCCGCCGAAGCCGAGCGGGACGCCGAAGCGCTGCGTCGTCCCCACCGCGATGTCGGCACCGGCCGCGCCGGGCGACGCCAGCACGGTGAGCGCGAGCAGGTCCGCGGCGACGACGGCCTGCGCACCACGCTCGTGGGCCGCCGCGACGATCGGGCCGAGGTCGCGCACCCGCCCCGACGCCGCGGGGTACTGCACGAGCACGCCGAACACGTCGCCCTCGGGCAGCGGGTCGTCGAGCTCCTGCGTCACGACCTTCAGCCCGAGCGGGACGGCGCGGGTACGCACGACGTCGAGCGTCTGCGGCAGCACGTCGGCGTCCACCACGAAGGTGTTGCCGTTCTTCGCGGCACGGTGCGCGAGCGCCATCGCCTCGGCGGCGGCGGTCCCCTCGTCCAGCACGGACGCACCGGCGACGGCGAGCCCGGTGAGGTCCTCGACCATGGTCTGGAAGTTGATGAGCGCCTCGAGGCGGCCCTGACTGATCTCGGGCTGGTAGGGCGTGTACGCCGTGTACCAGGACGGGTTCTCCAGCACGGTGCGCCGGATGACCGGCGGGGTGATCGTGCCGAAGTAGCCGAGCCCGATCATCGAGGTCAGCACCTGGTTGCGCCCGGCCAGGGCGCGCAGTTCCGCGGCCACCTGCGCCTCGGACGCCGCGTCGGGCAGGGCCAGGGCCAGCTGCTCGCGGATCCCGGCCGGGACGGCGTCGCCGAGCAGGTCGTCGAGCGAGGCGTAGCCGAGGGTCTCGAGCATCCGCTGCTGATCGGTGACGGTGGGGCCGATGTGGCGGGCGGCGAAGACGTCGTCGTGCTCGAGGTCGGACAGGGACTGGCTCATCAGTGCTCCGGGGCTGGGCCTGACACGGCCACCGTCGGTGACAGCGTCCCCCTCTGTCGGGCGGACGCCCTCCAGAGTGGCCTGCGCCGTGCGGTCCTGGTGCCTGAGAGGTTCCGGGGAGGTTGCCCCTTCGGCGCTGGTCGTCGTCGACGACGCCAGCTCTCCCGCGCGGGTTCGATCAGCCGTGCTCGACGGTACCAGCGATCGCCGACACGACTCGACGCGACGCGGGAACGCGTCAGGCGGTGGCGGAGCGGCGCTGCCGGCGCTGCGACAGCTCGTCGCCGGCGCCGGTGACCGCCGGCTCGGCGCTGCCCTCGTCGAGGTCGGCCCGCTCGCTGGGCAGGTGCTCGAGGGAACCGCGCAGCTCGCGCAGCGCGCCGCTGACCGCGATCCCGAAAACGCCCTGACCGCCCTGCAGCAGGTCGACGACCTCCTCTGACGACGTGCACTCGTAGACCGTCGTGCCGTCGGAGAGCAGCGTCACCTGGGCGAGGTCGGCCACGCCGCGTGCCCGCAGCGTGTCGACGGCGACCCGGATGTTCTGCAGCGAGACGCCTGCGTCCAGCAGTCGCTTGACCACCTTGAGGACCAGGATGTCCTTGAACGAGTAGAGCCGTTGGCTGCCCGAGCCCGACGCGGTGCGCACGGTGGGGACGACCAGCGAGGTACGCGCCCAGTAGTCGAGCTGGCGGTACGTGATGCCGGCGGCGGCGCAGGCGGTCGGGCCGCGATAGCCGACGCCCGCGGTGTCGTCGGCACCCGACTCGGCCGGATCGGCGAACAGCGATCCCTGCATCGGCAGCTCGTCCATGTACGCATCCTTCTCCGACGGGCTGGTGCCCGCCTGCCGTGGTCCCCCGCGGCGATCCGGCCGGCTCGTCCTCGACCGCTCGCGCGCCGAGAATCCCACCGGGGTGATTCGCCGACCTGACGGTAGGTCGGGCGGGGTGTCGCGGTCAATGCGACGCGCCGTGCCAACTAACCCTCATGTCGAGGTTGATGCCCGGTCATCCGCCCGAGGCGAAGTCCTCCGGTGTGATGGTGTCGAGGAACTCGCGGAACTTCTCCACCTCGTCCTCCTGCTCGTCGGGGATCTCGATGCCCGCGGCGTCGAGGACGGCATCGGAGCCGAGGATGGCCACGTCGCTGCGCAGCGCGAGGGCGATCGCGTCCGACGGGCGGGCGCTCACGGTGACGCCGCCGCTGAAGCGCAGCTCGGCGTAGTAGACGTCGTCGCGCATCTCGGTGATGTGGACGGCCTCCAGCCGTACGCCGAGGGCCTTGATGACGTCGCGCAGCAGGTCGTGGGTGAGCGGTCGCAGCGTCTGCACACCCTGCTGCTGGAAGGCGATGGCCGAGGCCTCGACGGCGCCGATCCAGATCGGCAGGTAGCGCACGCCGTCCTCCTCGCGGAGCAGGACGACCGGTTGGTTCGCGGGGAGCTCGACGCGGACGCCGACCACTCGCATCGGATGCACGATTCGACCTCCTGCCTCGGGCAACGCGACCACCGTCGACGCTACACGCTCGTCCGGTCGAGGGGTTCCCGGCGACACCGGTCGAGCGGGTCGACGACGTCGGCTCGACGCCGGCGGGACGCGCGGCGGCTAGCTGCCGCCGGTCACCTCACGCAGGCCGATCTGCACGAGCGCGGCGTGCAGGCGGACCGAGAGCGCGGCGAGCTCGCGCACGGTCTCCTCGGCGCGAGCCTTGGCCTCTCCCCCGCGCTGGCGACCCGTCGGGCCCACCACCTGGGCGAACAGCCCCACCTCGCGCTCGGCCGCGGTGCGGAACGCGCGCAGGTGACGGCCCTCGAGCCCGAAGTGGGCGAGATCGGCGACGATCTTGGCGACGGCGAGGGCGTCGTCGTCGTAGTGACCGCCGGGCTGACTCTTGATCAGACCGAATTGCTCGAGTTCGCGCAATTGCTCGGAACGCAGCCCGGCGGCGTTGAGCAGCTCCTCGCGCGACATCCGGATCGCGGCCGGGGCGGCGCGGAAGTGGTCGGCCGTGGGCGCGTTGTCGGCGATGGTGGCCAGCGCCACGTGCGCCGGGCGCGGGCTGTCGGTGGACGTCCCGGGCGGCACCAGCCCGCGGTCGATCGCGTCCAGCTGCTCCTTGATCACCCGCAGCGGCAGGTAGTGGTCACGCTGCTGGGACAGCACGTACCGCAGCCGCGCGACGTCACCGGCCGCGAACTTGCGGTAGCCCGAGGGCGTGCGCTGCGGCTGGACCAACCCCTCGGACTCGAGGAAGCGGATCTTGCTGATGGTGAGGTCGGGGAAGTCGACCTTGAGGCTCGCGAGGACGTCACCGATAGTGAGGGTCGCCGACTGGTTCGGGGACGTCCCCCCCGCGGCCGCACTCAGGGACGTCACGCGTTCGACGCCCCGACACCGGTGCGTACCGCCGCGGTCAGGTAGACGAGGCGGAACTTGCCGATCTGCACCTCGTCGCCGCCGGACAGCGGGGCGGCGTCGATGCGCTCGCGGTTCACGTAGCTGCCGTTCAGCGACCCGACGTCGTGGACGGTGTAGCCGCTGCCCTCCCGGCGGAACTCTGCGTGACGGCGGCTCACGGTGACATCGTCCAGGAAGATGTCGCTGTCGGGGTGGCGACCCGCCGAGGTGACGTCCTGGTCGAGCAGGAAACGGCTGCCCGCGTTGGGGCCGCGCTTCACGACCAGCAGCGCGGAACCCGGCGTCAACGCGTCGACGGCGCCCTGGTGCGGCTCGACGGAGAACTCCGAGTCGGTGTCGGGCAGGGACCCGGTCGTCGGGTTGATCGTCGAGGTGACGTCGGCGCCGCCGGAGGCAGCCGCAGGCAGCGCCGCGCCGCACTGGGCGCAGAAATGGCTACCGGGCTGGTTCTCGGTGCCGCAGGCGGTACAGAACACGCGTCCACCCTTCGTGTCTCGTGACGGTCGATCGCGGGGAACGCCGTTGCAGTGTCGGTGCGGAATACGGTGCGAAAGCGGTTGTGGGTCGGTTGTGGCTCGTGATGCGGGTCCGGACGTGGCCCGAGCCTAGGACTGCTCGCGCCGGAGGGTCAATCGAGGTGCGGGACGCCCGGGCGGGGTCGGCCACGACCACGACACCGGGTCGCGCCCGGCCGTCCGACCCGGCCGACGACCCGGCCGACGACCCGGCTCAGCCGGCCAGCGTGCCGTAGGCGGCGGCATCCAGCAGGTCGGCGAGCTCGGCGTCCTCGGAGACCTCGATCTCGAGGATCCACCCGTCGCCGTACGGGCTCGAGTTGATCAGCTCGGGCTGGTCGTCGAGCGCGTCGTTGCGCGCGGTGACCGAGCCCGACAGCGGTGCGTAGATGTCCGACACGCTCTTGGTCGACTCGATCTCGCCGACCGCCGCGCCCTTCTCGACGCTGGCGCCGATGTCGGGGAGGTTCACGTAGACGACGTCGCCCAGCGACTCCTGGGCGTAGTCGGTGACGCCGACGCGCACCGTCCGGGACCCGTCGGTGACCCGCACCCACTCGTGCTCGGCGGTGTACTTCAGGTCGTCGGGGACGTCGGACATGCGCGGCCTTTCCTCGGACGGTGCGGCGGACGGAGCACCACCGCGGGGGTGCGGCGGGCGGTCGTGCGACCAGCGGGACCGACCCTAACCGACGACGGTCGGGGCCGGTGACGGGACCGTCGACCCCGGCACCGCTACCGCGGTTTGGCGTGCGTCGGGACGGGCAGCGCCCGCGTCACCGTGATCGTCACCCGGGCGCGCTCGGCCACCGTCAGCTCGCCGCCGGCGGCGCGGACGGTGGCCGCGATGCCACCGGGGATGTTGAGCGCGGTGTCCAGGGTGGTCGCGTCGCCGATCGCGACCACGCGGTAGGGCGCGCGCAGCGTGATGCCGTCGACGGTCACGGGCTGCCCGCCGTCCCCACCGCCGAAGGCGGTCGTGGTGCTCACCCGGACGGTGCCGCCGGCCGCGCCGAACTCGATCGCCTCGGCGCCGGCGCCGCGGAGCTCCTGCACGACGTCGAGCAGGTCCTCGCCCGTCAACGTGGCCCGCGGGTCGGTGACGGCGACGACGACACCCGGCCCGGTCGCCGGCAGCGTGCCGAGCAGGACGCCCAGCGCCTGCGCCTCCTGTCGCGCCTGCTGCCGGGCCGCGGCCGAGCGGTCACCGCTGTCCTTGAGCCGGTTCAGCGTCTCCTGCAGCTCGGCGATCTGCCGACGCAACCGGTCGGCGCGGGCGTTCTGGTTGTCGAGGATGCCGATGAGGTCGTCCTCGCGCAGGCCGCTCAGGCTGTCCTCGCCGGAGTTCGCCTGCACCTGCACCGCGATGGCGAACCCGAGCACCAGCGTCAACACGCCGATGACCGCCGCCGACGCGTGCCGGTTGTGCCGCCAGCCCCGCCGCGGCCGCGGCCGGTCGCGCTCGACGGACTCGACGGACTCGACGGGCTCGGCCGGCTCGTCGGCGGGCTCGCCGGCCGTGGGGTCGTCGCTCATGCGCGGAACACGTGCCTGCGGATCGCGGCGGCGTTGCCGAAGATGCGGATGCCCAGGACGACCACCACGGCGGTCGACAGCTGCCCGCCGACGCCGAGCTTGTCGCCCAGGAAGACGATCAGCGCGGCGACCAGCACGTTGGAGATGAAGGACACCACGAAGACCTTGGCGTCGAAGATGCCGTCCAGGCGGGCCCGCACACCGCCGAACACGGCGTCGAGCGCGGCGACCACGGCGATCGGCAGGTAGGGCTCGAGCCACGATGGCACGGTGGGTCGGAAGATCAGCCCCAGCACGATGCCGACGACGAGCGCGAATGCAGCGATCATCGGCCACCCCGCCGCGACCCCGACGCCGATGCCGACGCCGAAGGGGACGGCGCGGGCGATGCGTAACGCGGCGTCACCGACGCGCTCCCCGGCAGGGAGATGTCGGACTCGTTGCGGAAGCGGAAGCCGATGCCCGACGCGCCGGCCAGGGTCTGGTACTTGCTCGCCGACGCGCTCTGCGCGAAGTCGGTCGCGAGCGTGTCGGCGTCGCCGATGGCCGAGATGCGGTACGGCGAGGTCAGCGGTTGGAAGTCGACCAGGACGGCCTCGCCGGCGAAGCGGATGGCGCTCGTCGGGGTCAGCCGGACGCCGTTCACCGCGATCGCCTCGGCACCGTCGCCCCAGAGCTCGTTGACCACGGCACGGATGTCACGGTCGGTGAGGATATGGGTGGCGGCGACGGGGACCGACCCGGCACGCCCGGGCGCGGACGACGCGCTCGGCGCGGGTGGCTCGGCGAGCGTCACGACCAGGCCGGGCCCGTGCACCGCCACCTGGCCGGCCTCGAGCTGCGCGCGCGACAGCGACCGGGCCAGGGCCCCGGTCGTCGGCAACGCGGCGGCCTGTTGCCGGTCCAGGTCGTCCTCGGTACGGGCGAGGTCCCCGGCGAGGGCGTCCGCGCCGTCCTGCGCGGCCCGGACCCGCTCGACGAGGCTGTCGTGCACGCGCTGGGCCGCCGGCGCCCCGCGATTGGTGTGCACGTAGGCGACGACGAGCAGGAACCCGACGAGCAGCGCGCCGACGGCCACGATCGGCACGTCCCACCGGCGCGTGGCGCCCGGTGGCCGGCGCCGGGCCGCCGCGGCGTAGCCGGGGTCGAGGGTGTTGTTCACCAGCTCGGCCAGCAGCCGGGTCGAGGCGAGGCGCCGGTCCGCGGGCGCATCCCCGGGATCGGCGGTCACGACGTCACCGTCCCGACGGGGACGGGGTGACGCAGCAACCCGGTGACCTGGCGCAGGTAGACCGCGCCCGCCCAGAGATACAGCGCCGTCCCCCACACCGTGAAGGCCCAGGCGGCGGCGCGGGCGACGTCGGCGACCCACCCGTCGTAGGTCCCGAGCAGCAGCAGCGGGAACGCGTACAGCAGGCAGAACGTCGCCGCCTTGCCGAGGTAGTGCACCTCCGGCGGCGCGTAACCCGCGCGTCGCAGCAGCGGCAGCGCGGCGCCGAGCACGACGTCGCGCCCGACGATCACGACCGCCAGCCACAGCGGGATGACGTCGCGCAGCACGAGCCCGGCCAGCGTCGCCAGGATGTAGAGCCGGTCGGCGGCGGGGTCGAGCAGGGCGCCGACGCGGCTCTGCTGGTGCAGCGCGCGGGCGAGGACGCCGTCGAGCCAGTCGGTGAAGCCGGACACCGCGAGGACGACCAGCGCCCACACGTCGGCGTGCGGGCCGAGCAGCAGGTAGAGGAACAGCGGGACGCCCAGCAGCCGCAGCACCGACAGCGCGTTGGGGATCGTCCAGACACGTTCGGTGGCGGCCGGGCCGGGGTCCGTCTCGCTCACCGGACCCCCTGCCCCGCGTTCGTGCCCGTTGTCGGGACGACAGGATTTGAACCTGCGACCCCTTGACCCCCAGTCAAGTGCGCTACCAAGCTGCGCCACGTCCCGCGACAGGTACACGATACCGGGACGGTTCGAACGCGATCAGCGGCCCCGCTTCTCGCGCACCCGCACCGAGATCTCGATCGGCGTGCCGGTGAAGTCGAAGTCCTCGCGCAGGCGGCGTTCGACGAAGCGTCGGTAGCCGGCCTCGAGGAAGCCGGTGGTGAACAGCACGAACCGCGGCGGGCGGGTGTCGGCCTGCGTCGCGAACAGCACCCGTGGCGACCGGCCGCCCCGCGCGGGCGGCGGCGTCTGCGCGACGACCTCGGTCAGCCAGCTGTTGAGCCGGCCGGTCGGGATCCGGCGGTCCCAGGACTCGAGGGAGGTGTGCAGCGCGCCCGCGAGCTTCTCGACCGCGCGGCCGGTCCGCGCCGACACGTTCACCCGCGGCGCCCAGCCGACCCGGGCGAGGTCGCGCTCGGCCTCCCGGCCGAGCTGCTCGCGCCGGTCGTCGTCCACGAGGTCCCACTTGTTGAACGCGAGGACGAGCGCGCGACCGGCGTCGACGACCTCGGCGATCACGCGCTGGTCCTGCTCGGTGAGCCGCTCGGCGGCGTCGAGCAGCACCACCGCGACCTCGGCCGCCTCGATGGCCGCGGCGGTGCGCAGGCTGGCGTAGTACTCCATGCCGCTGGCCTGGTTGACCCGGCGACGCAGCCCGGCGGTGTCGACGAAGCGCCAGGTGTCGCCACCCAGGTCGACGAGGCTGTCGACCGGGTCGACGGTCGTCCCGGCGACGGAGTCGACCACCGAGCGGTCCTCGCCGGTGAGCTTGTTGAGCAGGCTGGACTTGCCGACGTTGGGGCGCCCCACGAGCGCGACGCGCCGCGGGCCGCCGTGCCGTTCGGTCTCCCGCGGCGCCTCGGGCAGGACGTCGAGCAGCACGTCGAGCAGGTCGCCGCTGCCACGACCGTGCAGGCCGCTGACCGGGTGCGGCTCCCCCAGCCCCAGCGACCACAACTCGGCGGTGTCGGGCTCGAAGCGCTCGTCGTCGATCTTGGTGGCGACGAGGACGACGGGCCGCGAGCCCCGGCGCAGCGTCCGGGCGACGGTCAGGTCGGTCTCGGTGGCCCCGGTGCGGCCGTCCACCACGAACAGCACGGCGTCGGCGGTCGTCACCGCCCGTTCGGCCTGCGCGGACACCATGGCCTGCAACCCGCTCGCGTCGGGTTCCCATCCGCCGGTGTCGACCAGGGTGAAGCGACGTCCGTTCCACAGCGCGTCGTAGGCGATGCGGTCGCGCGTGACGCCGGGCACGTCCTGCACGACCGCCTCGCGCCGGCCCAGGATGCGGTTCACGAGCGTCGACTTGCCGACGTTGGGACGGCCGACCACGGCGACCACCGGGGCGGCGAGCACGTCCTCCTCCTCGGCGGCAGCGCCGGGGGTCTCGCGGTCGACGACGTCCTCGGGCTCGCTCATGCCCTCCATTGTGCTGCGCCCCGTGGCGCGGGAGGTCAGCGGTCGGCGGCCACGGTGAGCTCGTGCAGCCGGTCGACGACCTGGTCGACGTCGAGCTCGGTGGTGTCGAGCTCGACGGCGTCGGCGGCCTGCGCCAGCGGTGAGGCCGCCCGGGTGCTGTCGAGCCCGTCGCGTCGCGCGATGTCGCCGGCGACCGACTGCACGTCGGCGCCCAGCTCGCCGGCCCGGCGCCGCGCCCGCGCCTCCGGGCTGGCGGTCAGGTACACCTTCGGCGCGGCGGTCGGCCACACCACCGAGCCGATGTCGCGTCCCTCGACCACGATGCCGCCGTCGCCGATCAGCTCGCGCTGCGCGTCGACGAGCAGCGCCCGGACCGCCGGGACGGCCGACACGGCCGACACGGCGGCGGTCGTCTCGGCGCTGCGGATCTCGGCGTCGACGGGGTCGCCGTCGAGGCGGACCGAGGCCTGCTCGGGATCGGTGGAGATCCGGATCTCGGCGTCCTCGACGACCTTGGTGACGGCCACCCCGTCGTCGAGGGCGACGCCGGCTCGCAACGCGGCCACGGTCGCGGCGCGGTACATGGCCCCGGTGTCGAGGTACCGCGCGCCGAGGCGCGTGGCGAGCCGGCGCGCGACCGTCGACTTGCCCGTCCCCGAGGGGCCGTCGAGGGCGACGACGCCGGTGAACGCTTCGGGCTGGGCTTCGCTACTCACGGCGGTCAGGATACGGACCCGGACCGGCCGGCTCCTCCACCAGGCGGTGCAGGCCGGCGAGCTCGTCACGGCCCAGTGCGCGGAACGTCCCCGGTCGCTGGCCGCCGAGACGCACCGGGCCGATCGCCGTCCGCACGAGCCGCTGGACGGGGTGCCCGACGTGGTCGAGCATCCGCCGCACGATCCGGTTGCGCCCCTCGTGCAGGACGATCTCGACGATGGCGCGCCCGCCCTCGCTCTGCACCACCCGGAACGTGTCGGCGACGGCGCGGCCGTCGTCCAGCTCCACGCCGGCGAGCAGCGCCCGGCCCACCCCCTTGCCGACCGGGCCGGGGACGGTCGCCAGGTAGGTCTTGCGCACCCCGAACGACGGGTGCATCAGCCGGTGCCCGAGGTCGCCGTCGTTGGTGAGCAGCAGCAGCCCCTCGGTGTCGGCGTCCAACCGCCCGACGTGGAAGAGCCCTTCCCGCTCGATGTCGGGATGGTCGGCCAGCAGATCGCCGACACTGGGACGGCCCCGCTCGTCGCTCATCGTGCTCACCACGCCGCGTGGCTTGTTCAGCGCGAGGTGGACGAGGTCCGCACGCACGACCACCCGGTCACCGTCGACGTGGATCACCGCCGTGCCCGGGTGGACGCGCGCCCCCAGCTCGGCGACCTCGCCGTCGACGGTCACGCGACCGGCCGCGATCAGCTCCTCGCTGCGACGGCGCGAGCCGATGCCGGCGGCGGCCAGCACCTTCTGCAGCCGCACACCCTCCGGCTCCGCCGGACCACCCGGCTGCTCAGCCGTCATCGTCGCCGTCGCTGTCGGTGTCGGTGTCGCTGTCGGTGACGGCGTCCAGACCCGGCCCGGCGATCCCGTCCGCGCCGTCGAGCCCACCCGAGACGTCGATCCCGTCGATCCCGTCGATCCCGTCGAGGGCAGCGAGGTCGGGCAGCAGCGGCGCCAGCGAGGGCAGTTCGGCCAGCGAGCGCAGCCCCATCCGCTCCAGGAAGAGCTCGGTGGTGCGGAACAGCCCGCCGCCGGTCTCGGGATCGGTGCCGACCTCCACGACGAGGCCGCGCGCGAGCAGGGTGCGCACGACGCCGTCGACGTTCACACCGCGGATCGCCGACACCCGCGCGCGGGTCACCGGCTGGCGGTAGGCGATGACGGCGAGGGTCTCCAGCGCGGCCTGGCTGAGCCGGCTGCGTTGCCCGTCGCGCAGGAAGTGCTCGACGACGTCGGCGTGCTCGGCGCGGGTGAACAGCCGCACGCCGCCGGCGACGTCACGCAGCTCCATGCCCGCGTTGCGCTCGTCGTAGCCGGCGCGCAGCTCGGCGAGCACCCCCTGCACGGCGTCGGTCGTCTGCTCCAGGGTCGCCGCGAGCGACGCCACGCTCACCGGTGCCTCCACGACGAACAGCACCGCCTCGACGGCGGCGCGCAGCTCCCCGGGTTCGGCGAGCCGGGCGGCCAGCACGCCCGGGAGCCGGCCGCCGTCGGTGCCGGTGTCCTCGGCAGCGGCACCGACGGCGACGCCGACGGGGCCATCGACGGGCACCTCGATCTCGGCCGCCACGACGTCGGCCTCGGCGGCGACGCTGATCGCGTCGAGCGGGTCGCCGAGGGGGCGCTCCTCGCGGTCGCCGGCGGCGGCCGGGTCGGCCGCGGTGCTCGGATGGGGGTCGGTCACGAATACTCCTCGTCCGCGGACGTGTTCTCGGGCGCGTCGGCCTCCGTCGCGCCGCCCGTCCACCGCACCCGCAGCTCGGTCAGCGCCTCCACCTGGTCGAAGGCGACCGAGCCCTCGCGGTAGAGCTCGAGCAGCCCCAGGAAGCGGGCCACGACCTCGAGGGTGATGCTGCAGTCGGCGACGAGCGAGCGGAAGGTCGCCGAGCCCTGTCGGCGCAGCCGGTCGCGCAGGATGCCCATGTGCTCGGCGACGCTGACGGGCGGCGCGTGGACGTGGTCGGTGCCCACCATCGGCACCGGTTTGGGCGCCAGCGCCCCGGCGGCGATGATGGCGAACCGCTGCGGGCTCACCCCGATCAGGACCTCGGGCAGCAGCTCGGCGAAGCGCGGCTCCAGTTCGACGGCCCGGCCGTGCCGCCGCGACTGCCGCTGCTCGAGCTCCTGCAGGTGGGCGGCGGCGAGCTTGTACGCGCGGTACTGCAGCAGCCGGGCGAAGAGGAGGTCGCGCGCCTCGAGCAGTGCGAGGTCCTCCTCGTCCTCCACCTCGGCCGCCGGCAGCAGCCGGGCGGCCTTGAGGTCGAGCAGGGTGGCCGCGACGACGAGGAACTCGGTCGCCTTGCCGAGGTCCCAGGTGTCCATCCCGGCCAGGTAGCTGATGAACTCGTCGGTCACCTGCGACAGCGCGACCTCGGTGACGTCGAGCTGGCGACGGCTGATCAGGCTGAGCAGCAGGTCGAACGGCCCCTCGAAGTTCTCCAGCCGCACCCGGAACGCGCCGTCGTCGGGCGCGCCCGTCGCCTCCGCGCCCAGGTCGGCGAGATCGACGTCCTCGGCGTCCAGCGGCAGGATCGTGGGATCGGCCGCGACGTCGGCGAGGGTCGTCGCCTCCCCCGGGCCGCCGGACGCCGTCCCGGTCTCGTTCGGGGTGCCGGCGGCGTTCGGGGTGTCGGTCCTGGTGTCGCTCATGAGCGAGCGATGACCTCGCGGGCGAGATGCCGGTAGGCCTTGGCCCCGGCCGACGACGGCGCCCAGGACGTGATGGGCTCGCCGGCGACCGTCGTCTCGGGGAAGCGCACCGTGCGGGTGATGACGGTGTCGTAGACCTTGTCACCGAAGGCGTCGAGCACCCGCTGGAAGACCTCGCGACCGTGCAGCGTCCGCCCGTCGTACATCGTGGCGAGGATGCCGTCGAGCTGCAGCTGCGGGTTGAGCCGGTCCTGCACCTTGCCGATGGTGTCGATCAGCAGCGCGACGCCGCGCAGGCTGAAGAACTCGCACTCGAGCGGGATGATCACGCCCTGCGACGCGGTGAGGGCGTTGACGGTGAGCAGCCCGAGCGACGGCTGGCAGTCGATGAGCACGAAGTCGTACTCGGGCAGGACCGGGGCGAGCGCGCGGGCCAGCGTCTGCTCGCGCCCCACCTCGGTGACGAGCTGGATCTCGGCCGCCGAGAGGTCGATGTTGCTGGGCAGCAGGTCGATGCCGGGCACCGCGGTCTTGCGGCGCACCTCGTCGATGGACACGCCCCGCTCCATGAGCAGGTTGTAGCTGGTGCGCTCGAGCTGGTGCGGTTGGACGCCCAGCCCCACCGAGAGCGCGCCCTGCGGGTCGAAGTCCACGAGCAGCACCCGGCGGCCGAGCTCGGCGAGCGCGGCGCCGAGGTTGATGGCCGACGTCGTCTTGCCGACGCCGCCCTTCTGATTGCACAGCGCGATGACGCGGGCGGGGCCGTGCTTGTCGAGCGGCGGCGGCTCGGGGACGTCGCGCTTCGCGCGGGCGACGGCGGGGTCGACGGCCTTGACGCGCTCCACGGCGAACAGGGCGTCCGACGCAGCGGTGGGCTCGGCCGCACCCGGCGTCGAATCGGTCACTGCCGCGTGCCCCCTGTTCCGGCTCGTCCGAGGTCGGACGCCGACGCTACACCGGCCGGCACCGCGCCCTGCAGGTCAGCTGGTCGCCGCGCGTCCCGCCCGCGGATGCGCGCTCGCATACACCTCGCGCAGCGTGTCCACGGTGACCAGGGTGTAGATCTGCGTCGTCGTCACCGAGGCGTGGCCGAGCAGTTCCTGCACCACGCGGACGTCGGCCCCGCCCTCCATCAGGTGCGTCGCGAACGAGTGCCGCAGCGTGTGCGGCGAGATCTCCACGGTGAGGCCCGCACGCTCGGCGGCGGTCCGCAGGACGACCCAGGCCGACTGCCGCGACAGCGGGCCGCCGCGCGAGTTGAGGAAGACCTTGGGAGTGCCGCGACCGGCCTCGGCGAGGACGGGACGCGCCTGCACGAGGTAGGTCGACAGCGCCTTGGCCGCGTAGGACCCGACGGGGACGCGACGGTGCTTGCCGCCCTTGCCGCGCAGCAGCACGGTGTCGTCCACGAGATCGAGGTCGTCGACGTCGAGGCCGACGGCCTCGGAGATGCGGGCGCCGGTGCCGTACAGCAGCTCCAGCAGCGCGCGGTCGCGGTAGGCGAGGGTGGTGCGGGCGTAGCCGGCGGCCTCGAGCACCCGCTCGACGTCGTCCAGCGCGATCGCCTTCGGCAGCCGGCGAGGCGGCGCGGCGGGACGCACCTCGCGGGCGACGTCCACCTCGACGAGACCGTCGCGCAGCGCGAAACGGTGCAGGCCCCGCACCGCCACGACCGCCCGGGCCGCCGACGAGGCCGACAGCGGCGGGTGGTCGTCGTCGCCCTCGCGCAGGTGGGGCAGGAAACCGCCGACCAGCGCCGCGTCGACGTCACCGATCGCGGTCACCCCACGGCCGGTCAGGTAGTCGACGTAGCGGGCGAGGTCGCGCCGGTACGAGCTCAACGTGTTCGCGGCCACGCCGCGCTCCACCGCGAGGTGGTCGAGGTAGCTGCGCACCAGCGTCGCCGGCGCCGAACGCGACGCCGTCCCCAGCACCATCAGCGCTGCCCGACCCGGCCCGGCCACGGCGCGTCGGCCGGGCGCAGGTCGCGCCATTCCGTCGCGCGACCGTGCACCGCGGCGAGCAGTCCCGCGACCGCGATGGCGTTGGTGATGCCGCCCGAGAGCACCCGGTGGATCGCCTCGGCCAGCGGCTCGCGCGAGACCGTCATCGCGGCCTCCTCGTGCTCGGGCCGGAACCCGCCGGTGTCGGCGGCGGACAGCCCGCGGGCCAGGAACACCCGAACCGCCTCGTTCGTCATGCCCGGCGAGGTCTGCAGGTCCAGCAGCACGTGCCAGTCCCGGGCGGCGAGCCCGGCCTCCTCGACCAGTTCGCGCTGCGCGGCGGCGAGCGCCGGCTCGCCTGCGACGTCGAGCAGCCCGGCGGGCAGTTCGTCCAGCCGCGCCCGCACCGGGTGGCGGTACTGATTTACGAGTACCACCCGGTTCTCCTCGTCCAGCGCGACGACGGCGACCGCGCCCGGGTGCTCGACCAGCTCACGCCGGGCGGTCGTGCCGTCGCTCATCCGCACGTCGTCCAGCCGGACGGTCAGCACCCGGCCGCGGAACAGCACCTCGGACGACAGCAGCTCGTAGTCGTCGAGCTCCCCCATGCGCTCAGGCCCCCCCGTCGGCGGCGGCCGGGATCTCGACCGGCAGCCGCTCGGCGGCGTTGTAGTCCAGGGCTGCCTTCACGAAGCCGCGGAACAGCGGGTGCGCGCGCGTGGGGCGGGACTTGAGCTCGGGGTGCGCCTGCGTCGCCACGTAGTACGGGTGCACCTCGGCCGGCAGCTCGACGAACTCGACGAGCCGGCCGTCGGGGGACTCGCCGGACACCACCAACCCGGCCTTCTCCAGGTCGGTCCGGTAGTCGTTGTTGACCTCGTAGCGGTGCCGGTGCCGCTCGGACACGGCGGTGGTGCCGTAGGCACCGGCCACGACCGAGCCGGCGACGAGCGTCGCGGGGTAGGCGCCGAGGCGCATCGTGCCGCCGAGGTCGGCCTCGCCGGCGACCGCCGCGACCTGGCTGGCCATCGTCGCGATGACCGGGTTCGGCGTCTCCGGCTCGAACTCGGCGGAGTTCGCGTCCTCGATGCCCGCCAGGTGCCGTGCGGCCTCGATGACCATGCACTGCAGGCCGAGACAGAGCCCGAGCGCGGGCAGTCGACGTTCCCGGGCGTGACGCAAGGCGCCGACCTTGCCCTCGATGCCGCGGATGCCGAAGCCGCCGGGGATCACGATGCCGTCGAGACCGGCCAGCGCGCTCGCCGCGCCCGCCGGCGTGTCGCAGGAGTCCGACGGCACCCAGCGGATGTGCACCTTGGTGCGATGCGCGAACCCGCCGGCGCGCAGCGCCTCGACCACCGACAGGTAGGCGTCGGGCAGGTCGACGTACTTGCCGACCAGGCCGACGGTGACCTCGGCGCGGGGGCTGTGCACGCGATCGAGCAGGTCGCCCCACACCGTCCAGTCGACGTCGCGGAACGGCAGCCCGAGCCGGCGCACGACGTAGGCGTCGAGGCCCTCGCCGTGCAGCACCCTGGGGATCTCGTAGATGCTCGGCGCGTCGACGGCGGCGACGACGGCCTCGGCGTCCACGTCGCACATGAGCGCGATCTTGCGCCGGACGCCCTCGGGCAGGTCCCGGTCGGCGCGGCACACGACGGCGTCGGGCGCGATGCCGATGCTGCGCAGGGCGGCGACCGAGTGCTGCGTCGGCTTGGTCTTCAGCTCGCCCGACGGCGCGAGGTAGGGCACCAGCGAGACGTGCAGGTAGAAGCAGTTGTCGCGGCCGACCTCGTGGCGGACCTGCCGGGCGGCCTCGAGGAACGGCAACGACTCGATGTCGCCGACGGTGCCGCCGATCTCGGTGATGACGATGTGCGGTGCGAGACCGTCCGGACCGGGCTCGGCCATGGCCCGGATGCGGTCCTTGATCTCGTTGGTGATGTGCGGGATGACCTGCACGGTGTCACCGAGGTACTCGCCGCGCCGCTCCTTGGCGATGACGTCGGAGTACACCTGCCCGGTCGTGACGTTGGCCGAGCCCACGAGGTCGGTGTCGAGGAAGCGCTCGTAGTGCCCGATGTCGAGATCGGTCTCCGCGCCGTCCTCGGTCACGAAGACCTCGCCGTGCTGGAACGGGTTCATCGTCCCGGGGTCGACGTTGAGGTACGGGTCCAGTTTCTGCATCGTCACCCGCAGGCCGCGTGCCTTGAGCAGCGTGCCGAGGCTGGAGGCGGTCAGCCCCTTGCCGAGTGAGGACGCCACCCCACCGGTGACGAAGAGATGCCGTGTCGTTTGCGTGCCCTGAGGCGTTCGATCCACGGACGTTCACGCTAACACGACCACCCGGCCGGTGGCCGCGCCGTGCCCGGTGCCGACCCGCGTGTCGGGAACCGGCGGTGTCGGCCGGTCCGGCGTGGACGCCGTCAGCCGGTGCGGCGCTCGCCCACCACGTCGGCGTCGACGATCCGAGGCTGCGCGGCCGGCCCGTCGAGCGTCGCCGTCGCCACGGTCACCCGGTACACCTCGTCGGCGGTGAGCAGGCCGGTGGCGTGCAGCTGGCGGATCAGCCGTGCCCGCGCGTAGGGGTTGGGCGCGAACGGGGCGGTCGCGCCGACGACGACGGCGGCGAACTGCCGGGCCGTCGCGAGCGCCTTGGAGTCGGGGTCGACGGAGGTGACGACATCGGCCCGGTCACGACCGCCGAGGACGCCCTGACCCACCTGCCACAGCGGGGCGATAGTGTCCGAGACGTCGGCCAGCCGCTCGCGCACGAAGGTGGCGAGGGCGGCGACGGCCCGCGGCGGGCCGGGGAGCTCCATCGGTGGCGGTCCCGCGGTCAGCGCGCCGGGGTCGGGAACAGCGCGTCGGCGCCGTCCTGCGTGCCGTAGTGCCCGGCCTGGCCCTTCACCGCGGCGGCCAGCGCGAGGGTCGTCGACACCTGCCCGAGCGAGGAGTTGGCGTCGTCGACCGTGGACACCGAGTCGCGGTCGGTGGACTGCTTGCGCACCGTGCCGATCACCCCGCCGTCGGCGGCCGACGTGTCGTCGCCGGCCACCACGACCTTGCCGCCGCCCGCGACGAGGGCGTCGACCAGCGCGAGCTGGCTGCGTGCCGCGTAGCTGTCGCTCTTGAGCTTGCCGCGACCCAGCACGACGACGGTGGTGCTGGGCGCGATGTCGCTGCCCGCGACCGACACCAGGTGCCGTTCGGCGAAGGCGCTCACGACCTGCTTGACGTCGGTCGGCTGCCCCTTGCCGAGCAGCACGTAGGCCAGCAGCGACGCGCCGAGCTTGCCGGTGTCGTCGGTCTCCGGCGCCGTCCAGGCGATCGGGTGGGCGGGGCCGGTGGCCAGCGTGTTGATCTCACTGCCGCGGCTGGCGTCCAGGTAGGCCTTGGTGACGGTCAACTGCCCGCTGACCTTGCCGCCGGCGGCGCCGATCTGCTCGGTGACGCCGTCCTGCATCCCGGGAGTGGTCCCCGGCAGGCTGACGACGAGGACGGAGCGGCCGGTCAGCGTCTTGGCGACGAGCTGCGAGCCGTAGGTGGTGGCGAACTCGCCGGCGTCGTCGACCTGCCCCTGCAGCTTCTTGACCTGGTCGGCCAGGTCGTCGCGCTGGGACTTCACGTCGTCGACCTGGTTGCGCAGGTCCTTCGTGATGGGGCCGTTGAGCGCGGTCGCGCCGACGACGATCCCCAGCGCGAGCGCGAGGAAGACGGCGACGATCGAGACGATGTGGTAGCGGAAGGAAATCACGAACAGCTCCCGGACGGACTCACGAGAAGGAGTCCTGCAGCCAGTCGAAGAACCGGCCGACGTCGTCGGACAGGGTGGTGAGGTAGGTGCGCCCGGCGTCGGACACGGCGAGGGCCGCCGCGACCGCCACGAGGGCACCGATCACGAGCAGCAGCAACGCCGCCGCCGAGATCCGATTGCGGTACAGCCGGGTGACGGTCGCGGCGTCGACAAGCTTCGCGCCGATCTTGAGCCGGACGAGGAACGACGACGCCATGCCGGCGCGGCCCCGGTCGAGGAACTCGGTGAGGTCGGCGTGGCTGCCGACGGCCACGATGAGCTCGGCCTCGCCCTCGTCGGCGAGCAGCAGCGCGACGTCCTCGCTGGTGCCCGCGGTCGGGAAGGTCACGGCCGGCACGCCGAGGTCCTGGACGCGCAGCAGGCCCGGCGCGCGGCCGTCGGGGTAGGCGTGCACGACGACCTCCGCCCCGGTGGCCAGCGCGGTGTCGGAGACCGCGTCCATGTCTCCGACGATGAGGTCCGGCGTGTGCCCGGCCTCGATCAGCGCGTCGGCGCCGCCGTCGACGCCGACCAGCACCGGCCGGTACTCGCGGATGTAGCTCTTCAGCGCCTTGAGGTCGGACGCGTACTCGTGGCTGCGCATGACGACCAGGACGTGCTTGCCCCGCATGCGGGTGGTCAGCGCGGGGATGCCCTCACCCTCGAGCAGCAACCGGCGCTCGCCGGTCATGAACTCGCCGGTGTTGACCGCGAACGCCTCCAGTTGCGAGGCCAGTCCCGCCTTGGCCTCGGCCATGAGCGTCTCGACGGTGTCGGCGTCCTGCACGGTGCCGCTGGCGATCGGGGTCTCCCCCACGTACACGGTGTCGCCGTCGACGCGGACCTTCGCGCCCTCCTTGACCGCCGCGAAGACCTCGCCGCCGACGTTGTCGAGCAGCGGCACGCCGTGGGCGACGACCAGCTCGGGGCCGAGGTTGGGGTACCGGCCCGAGATGCAGGGCTGGGCGTTGACGATCGCCGCGGGCCTGGCGGCCAGCAGCGTCTCGGCGGTGGCGCGGTCGAGGTCGACGTGGTCGATGATCGCGACGTCGCCCGGGTTGAGGCGGCCCGCGAGCCGGGTCGTCGCCCGGTCGAGCCGGGCGACACCGCTGACGCCGGGCAGCGTCTCGGCGCGGCGGCGCAGCGTTGCGAGCTTCATGGTGGCCAATGGTGCCACCGGGACGGCGCTCGACCCGGTTACGCCACGCGGGCCGGTGCCGGTTGTGAAACGCACATGAACACGGTTGCCGGGAGGATCACCGGCGCGTGCCCGACGCCGCGGTCAGCGCAGCCGTGCCGCGTCGGCGAGCAGTTCGGCGGCGTGCTCGCGGGCGGTCGCGGTGTCCGACCCGGCGAGCATCCGGGCCAGCTCGGCCACCCGGTCGTCGCCCGCGACGACGTGCACGTCGCTGGCGGTCACGGCGCCTGCGTTCGTCGCTCCCCCCTGCGGCTTGTCGACCACGACCTGACGATCGGCGAAGGCGGCGACCTGTGCGAGGTGGGTGACGACGAGGACCTGCCGGTCGCGGGCGAGCCGGGCCAGCCGCCGGCCGACCTCCACCGCGGCGCGGCCGCCCACCCCGGCGTCGACCTCGTCGAAGACGAGCGTGGGCACCGACGTCCCCGCGGCCTCCGGCGGCACCCGGCCGGGGGCGCCCGCGCTGCCCGTGCCGTCCGTGCCCTCGATGAGGCACACCTCGAGGGCGAGCATCACCCGGGAGAGCTCGCCGCCGGACGCCCCCCGGGCGATCGGCAGCTCCGGCGCCCCGGGATGCGGCTGCAGCAGCAGCTCGACGTCGTCGACGCCGTCCGCGCTCGCCCCGGCCTCGACCTCGCCGTCGGCGGTGAGGACGGTGAGCACCGCCGTCCCGGCGCCCGCCGGCCGGGTCCGGACGTCGACGCGGACCCGGGCGTCGGCCATCGCGAGGCCATCCAGCTCGGCGGTCACGGCTTCGCCCAGCCGGGAGGCCGCGGCCCGCCGCCGGGCCGAGACGGCCGCCGCGTGCTCGGCCGCCTCGCGCGCGGTGTCGGCGACCCGCTGCCGCAGCGCGTCGACGGCCTCGTCGGACACGTCGATCTCGGCGAGCCGCTCCCGCGCCGCGGCCGCCCAGCGCAGCACGCCGTCGATGCTCGGTTCCGGCTCGTCGCAGTACTTGCGCACGAGTCCCGCGAGCGCCGCCCGACGGGTCTCGATCTGGTCGAGGCGGGCCGGGTCGGTGTCGAGCGAGTCGGCGTAGGCGCCCAGCTCGGCGCCGAGGTCGGCGGCGAGCGCGCTCAGGTCGGTCAGTCGCATGGCGAGCGCGTCGAGCTCGGCGTCGTCGCCCTGCTGCTGGGTGAGCGCGCGGGCGGCCGCGGCGAGGAGCTGCGCGACGTCGCCGCCCCCGGAGTCGTCCAGATCGCCGAGCAGCGCGTCGTGTGCGGTGCGGGCCGCGGTCGTGAGCGCGTCGGCGTGACCGAGCCGGGCGGCCAGCCGGGTCAGCTCCTCCCCCTCACCGGGTTCGGGGGCGATCGCGTCGATCTCGGCAACCCCGTGGGCGAGCAGGTCGGCCTCGCGCCGCAGCTCAGCCGCGCGGCCGGTGCGCTCACGCAGGCGCGCGTCGGCCTCGCGCCAGGCGGCGAACGCCCTGGCGTACGGCTCCACGTCCACGCCGGCGTAGCGGTCCAGCGCGGCCCGCTGCGCCGCGGGCCGGACCAAGCGCAGCTGGTCGGACTGACCGTGCACGGCCACCAGCCGCTCGGCGAGCTCGCCGAGGACCGCGACCGGGGCGCCGGCGCCGCCGACGAAGGCCCGTGACCGGCCACCGGCGTTCACGACGCGGCGCAGCGACAGGGCCGCCGTGCGGCCGCCCGGCCGGCTCGCTCCCGTCCCCCGGTCGTCCCGGTCGTCGCGGTCGCCGCCGCCGCCCGTGGAGTGGTCGGCGTCGCGGTCGTCGCCGTCGAGTTCGTCGCCGTCGAGTTCGCCGCCGTCGAGTTCGCCGCCGGCGGAACGTACGCGGGCGGCCACGGCCGAGTCGTCCCCGACGACGACCCTGCCGTCCACACTGGCCTGCGCGGCCCCGGTGCGCACACGCGCGGCGTCGGCGCGACCGCCGAAGAGCAGCAGCAGGCCGGTGACGACCATGGTCTTGCCGGCGCCGGTCTCGCCGGTCACGGCGGTCAGCCCGGGACCGAGCGGCAGCACGGCGTCCTCGATGACGCCGAGACCCCGGATGTGCAGCTCCTCCAGGCCCGACCATGCGCCGGCACCCGGCTGCGCGGCCGCCCCGCTCGTGGGGTCGGGGCCGCTCGGCTCGGCCCGGCCGACGCGGCGGGTGGACCCGGCGGCACGCCCGGCCTTGCGCCCGCCGCCGGCCGCGGCCCGGCGGCTCGGCGCGGCGGCCGCGCGTCCTGACCGGCCGTCACCGCCCGCCGACCTCGCCGCCACTCCGGCAGGCTATCGGGCTGCGGTGACGGCGGCGGCTCGCGGTCCACAACCGCCGCGGTGTCGATCGGTCGGGTTCACTCGTCGAGGTCGGGGATCGGTGGGGACGCCTCCCGCAGGCTGCGCACCGGGAGTTGGAACTTCGAGACGAGCCGGTCGGTGAACGGCACGTCGTCCAGGCGCACCACCCTGACCGGCAGCTCGCCCTTGCGCACCCGCACCCGTGCGCCGGCCGGCACGGCGAAGGACCGCCGACCGTCGGCGCTCAGCATGGCCGCGTGTTCGGCGCTGACCAGGTCGATGTCGACGACCGACGTCGGTGCCACCACCACCGGCCGGGCGAAGAGCGCGTGGGCGGCGTTGGGCACGATCAGCATCGCGTCGACGTCGGGCCAGATGATCGGACCGCCGGCCGAGAACGCGTACGCCGTCGACCCCGTCGGCGTGGCGCACAGCAGCCCGTCACACCCGAAGCGGAGCATCGGCCGCTCGTCGACGGCCACGGCGATCTCGAGCATGCGTTCCCGGTTGGTCCGCTCGAGCGAGACCTCGTTCAGCGCCCACGCCCGGTGCCGGACCGCGCCGTCCAGCACGATCTCGGCGTCGACGGTGACCCGCTCCTCGACGGTGTAGCGGCCCGCGACCAGCGCGTCGACCCGGGCCGCGAGCTCCTGCGGCTCGGCCTCGGCCAGGAACCCCACGTGACCGAGGTTCACCCCGAGCATGGCGACGCCCGCCGGTCGCGCCAGTTCGGCGGCACGCAGGAAGGTGCCGTCGCCGCCGAACGCGAGCGCGAACTCGCAGCCGCGCGCGGCGTCGGGTGCGTCGGCGGGCGTGACGCCCTCGCCGCCGCACGCGTCGGCCTCCTCGAGCAGCATGCGGACGTCGAAGCCGGCGCCGCGGAGCTGACGCGCTGCCTGCGTGGCCAGCGACACGATGCGTCGGCGCTGGGTGTGCACGACGAGCAGGACCGCTCTCATCCGACCCCTCCGTCCGCCGTCACGATCTCGACGATGTCGTCGGCGCCGAGCCGCGCCGCGACATCACGTCGCAGCCACAGAAAGAATTCCACGTTGCCCGACGGCCCGGGCAGCGGGCTGCGGACGACGCCCTGGACGTGCCAGCCGAGCTCGGCGGCCACCGCGGCCACCGCGACGACGGCCTCGGCCCGGTGCGCCGGATCGCGGACGACACCCTTCGCGCCGAGACGCTCCCGGCCCACCTCGAACTGCGGCTTGACCATCGGCAGCAGGTCCCCGGTCGCCGACGTGCACGCCGTCAGCGCCGGCAGCACGATCGGCAACGAGATGAACGACAGGTCGGCCACGGTGAGGTCGGCAGGACCCCCGAGGTCCTCCGGCCGCAGCGTGCGGACATTCCTGCGATCGTGGACCTCGACCCGCTCGTCCGTGCGCAACGACCACGCGAGCTGGCCGTATCCGACGTCGACGGCCAGCACCTGCGCGGCTCCCGCCCGGAGCAGGACATCGGTGAACCCGCCGGTCGACGCCCCGGCGTCGAGGCAGCGGCGTCCCGCGACCACGATCTCGGGGAAGGCCGCCAGCGCGCCGGCCAGCTTGTGCCCACCCCGCGACGCGTATCCGGGGTCGTCGTCGTCGGCGGTCACCCGCAGCGACGCGTCCGACCCCACCGAGGTCGCCGCCTTCCGCGCCACCACACCGTGCGCCTCGACCCGACCGGCCGCGATCAACGCCGCGGCGTGCTCGCGCGAGCGGGCCAGGCCGCGCCGGACCAGCTCGGCGTCCAGGCGCGACAACCGTCTGGGCATGCGGACTCGTCTCGTTCCGTCGTCGTCGCCGTGGTCCTCGGACCTCAGGCGTCGTCGATCTCGGCCAGCGCCCGTTGCAGGCCGGCGTGCACGCGGGCGTACCCGTCGGGATGCTCGGCCAACGGCTTCTCCGCGAGGCCGTCCAGTTCGCGCAGCGCCTCGGCTACGGGTGCGCTCGTCGCCGAGGCGGCACCTGCCGGCGTGGCGGGAACCACGCGCTCGCCGACACGGGAACCCGGGCCGTGATCCTCCCGTGGTTCCACAGTCGTGCTCCGATCCGTCGATGTCCGGCCTCGGGCGTCGTCGGCCGCCGCCCTGGCGTCGCGCGGGTACAGCGGTCGCGCTCGTCGCCTCCGACCGTACCCCGCAGCCGGCTGCGGTAGCGTCGCCGTTCGGCGGGTGCGACCTATCGGACTCCGGTTCGGCCCGCCCCGAAATCAGCCGGGCCGGCGCTGTCGACCCGCCGACCGCAAGGGACGCCGTGGCCACCGTCGAGGAGTGCGAGGACGCGCTGCACCGGCTCGCCACTCGCCTGTCCGACAACGGTGAGGCAGCTCCCCGGCAGGCGCGCGTCCGGCGGACGCTGAGCTGCACGGTGCGCGATCTCGGTGTCGTCTTCACCGGGCTGCTGGACGACGGCAAGCTGACCGGGATCGCCCGGGCGTCCGATCCCCAGGCGCAGGTACGTCTCGAACTCGGCAGCGACGATCTGCTCGAGCTGGTCGACGGCTCACTGCGGATCGGACCGGCGCTCGCCACCGGGCGAGTGAAGGTCGGTGCCGGCGTCCGCGACCTGCTGTTGCTGCGATCGCTGCTCTGAGCCGGCCGCTCGGCCACTCCCCGGCGCCCGCCCCCGGCCCGGGTTATGCGCCCTGGCGACCGGCCAGACCGAGCCGGCGGATCATCTCGGCTGCGGCGTGGTCCCCGTCGGGCGCCACGACGATCGCCGGTCGCGCGCTGTCGGCGACGAACTCCCACCGGGCCGCACACAGCGCCCTCGTCGCGTCCAGCGACGCGTCGTCGAACACCGCCACTGCCCCCGGGCCGCCGTCGGCGGCCCCCGGAGCGGCGCCGAGCTGACGCAGTTCGAGCGCGTTCTCGCTCACCGACACCGCCCAGGTCCCGCAGCGTGCTTCTCGCGCGGACAGCTGCGGCTCGGGGTGCGGCGAGAGCAGGGCGGAGACGTCGGGCCCGAGATACGTCGGGCGCAGCTGCTCGGGGGCGGCGAGCAGGTCGGGCACGTCGGTGACGCCGGAGAGCACCAGCAGGCTCGGACACCCGACGGCGTTCGCGCCCTCGATGTCGGTGTCGAGCCGGTCGCCCACGACCAGCGGTCGCTCGGCGCCGGTGCGGATGAGGGTCTCGCGGTGCATCGTCGGGTCGGGCTTGCCGGTGATCACCGGGCGCCGCCGCGTGGCCAGTTGCAGGGCCGCCACCAGCGACCCGTTGCCGGGCAGGGGGCCGCGGGGCGAGGGCACGGTGGGATCGACGTTCGTCGCCACCCACAGCGCGCCGGAGTTGAGGGCGACCGCCCCCTCGGCGAGGAGCGCCCAGTTCATGTCCGGCGAGTAGCCCTGCACCACCGCGGCGACCGTCTCTCCGGCGGTGGTCGTCGTCGCGAGCCCCTGCTCGGCGAGTGCCTCGTACAAGCCAGTGGTACCGAGGACCAATACCGTCGCGCCGGCCGGCAGGTGCTCGGCCAGGTACCGGGCCGCCGCCTGCGAGGACGTGATCACCTCGCCGCTGCGCGCCGCGATACCGAGCTCTGTCAGGTGCTCGGCCACCGTCTGCGGCGGCCGGGCCGCGTTGTTGGTCACGAAGGCGAGCTGCATCCCGCGCTCGCGCGCGCGGGCCAATGCCGCCGGCGCGCCGGGCACCGCATCGCGCCCGACGTAGACCACCCCGTCGAGGTCGAGCAGCGCCACGTCGTACCTGTCCGCCGGCGCACGGTCCGTTCCGCGAAGGGTCGAGCTCACGGGTCGCATGATCGCACGACCGCCGATCTGCGTACGATCGCCAGACATGAGCGATGCAGCGGAGCACTCCTCGCAGCGAAGCACGACCGGCCTGTCGTTGGCTCCGATGCGCGGGCTGCGTCCCACCGTCGGCGTCGATCGACTGGGGCGGCTGCTCTGCCCGCCCTACGACGTCATCGACCACGCCCGGCGCGCCGAACTGCTCGCGACCGACGCCGACAACGCCGTCTCGGTGGTCCTGCCCGACCCGACGTCGAGCGGGTACGAGGCGGCGGCGCGGCGACTCGACGGCTGGGTCGAGCAGGGCCTGCTCCGCGTGGACGACGACCCGGCTCTCTACGTCTACGAGATGCGTGAGGCCGACGGCCATGTGACTCGGGGACTGCTCGGCGCGGTCGAGCTGCGCGATCCGGCCGACGGCGTCATCCTGCCGCACGAGAACACCATGGCCGGCCCGGTCGCCGACCGGCTCGCGGTGATGACGTCGACCGAGACCGACCTCGAGCCCATCTACCTGGTGTACGACGGTGGCGGTCGCGCGTCGGAGCTGGTGGCTGCGGTCGACGCCGAGGAACCGGTGGCCACCGCCGTCACCCCCGACGGCATCACCCACCGCCTCTGGTCGGTCACCGATCCGGCGGCACATCGGCGGGTCGCCGACGACTTGGGTACGCGACGCGCGCTGATCGCCGACGGCCATCACCGGTACGCGACCTATCGGGAGCGGCAGCGGCTGCGGCGGGCGACGGACGGAGCCGGGGTCTGGGACCGCGGTCTGGCCCTGCTCGTGGACACCACCGAGCACGGGCCGCAGGTGCACCCGATTCACCGCACGCTCGCCGGCGTGTCGCTCGAGCAGTTCACCGCCCAGCTCGCCGGCTGGGGCGACATGACGCCGGTCGACGACCCGGTGACGGCGCTCTCCGGACTCGCCGACCGGACCGGCTTCGCCGCGGTGATCACCGACGGCGTTCGCGGCATCCTGCTGACCGACCCGACCGGCCGCCTCGCCGAGGCGGCCGCGCGCGACGGCGACGACCCGGGGCTGACCGCCCTGGACGTCACCGTGCTCCACCGCGGCGTGGTCGAGCAGGCGTTGGGTCTCGTCGACGACGTGCACACCGTCGGTTACGCCCATGACGTGGCCGAAGCCGTGACCCACGCGACGGCGAACGCCGGCGTTGCCGTGCTGTTGCGACCCACACCCGTCGCCGCGGTCGCTGCGGTTGCCGCGGCGGGCGCTCGCATGCCGCGCAAGTCGACGCTGTTCACGCCGAAGCCGGCGTCCGGGCTCGTGATGCGCCGCCTGCGCGATCAGACCTGATCACCCGCGCCGTCGCGACGTCGACGGTGTACCGACTGGCCGGACCGGCGGGGCCGCGCCAGAAACGACGGCGCAGGCTGCCCGACACTTCGACGACCGCGCCCACCGCCGCTCGCTCGAGCGCACGTCTGGGCCTCGCGCGCGTCGTGGCGCACTCGATGCTGTCGACCCGGACTCGATCGCCCGGGGGCCGGGACACCGTCAACCGGAAGACGGTGAGCTCGTCACCGCTCGGCAGCTCCTTGGTCGTCGGCTCGTCGGCCAGTCGGCCGCGCAGGAAGACGTGGTTGTCGTCGTCATCGGGTGCGGTGGTCATGACCCCCACCCTGCGCGATCCGGGTGCGTTCAGGGGCCACCCGCGCCCGGCTGTGGACAGCGGCACGGGCTGTGGACGGTGTCGACCCATCTTGTCGGCACGCTGTGCGTCGGGCGCGACGCCGCCGAACCGCCGTCAGAGCAGATCGGCCGCCCGCTCCGCTGCGTCCAGTTCACCGGTCGGGTCGAGCGCGGCCGACGCGGCGAACCACGACGCCGCGTCCTCACTACGGCCTGCCGCGGCCAGGGCATCGGCGTAGGCGTACCAGAGCCGAGCCGCGCCCGGGCGCGGCCGGTTGCGATCGAGCCCACCCCGAGCCAGGACGGCCAGAGCGGCGTCGAGCTGGCCGAGATCACGTCGGGCGCCGGCCACCACGATGAACAGCTCGACACGCGCCTCCGGGTCGAGCGCTCCGACACCGGGGTCACTCAACAGCCGCAGAGCCTGCGCCGGGCGCCCGAGTGCCCGCTCGCAGTCGGCCATCACCGCGAGGTTGCGAGGATCGCCGGAGATACGTCGTGCAGTGCGCAGCTCGGTGAGCGCTTCGTTCCACTCGCCCGCGTGGTACGCCGCCGTGCCGACCGCCTCGCGCACCGCTGCGACCCGCGCGGCGCGGTTGCGGGCCGCTCGTGCGTATTCGAGCGCGCGGGCCGGGTTGTCGTCGACGAGCTGACCGGCGGCAACCAGGTAGCGGGCGACCGCATCCGCATTCAACTTGCTCAGCGAACGCAGCTCCGCCTTCACGCTGCGTTCGAGCAACGTCGGATCGACATCCTCCGGGATCCCCGGACCGCTCTGCGCGCCAGTGACGCGAACGTCGCGGCCGCCGCCGGACGGCCGGCGATCGCCAGCCCGCGGGACCTGCGCGTCCGCACCCCGACCGCCTCGACCCGAGTCCGGGCGGCCTCCGGCGAACCCGCGGTTCGACCTACTGTCCGTGCCACGCGGCACGGCAGTGCGCCCCGCACCGTCGCGCCGATCCCCCCGCTCGGAGGAGCGCGGCGAGTTGCCACCCGACCGTGCCCCACCACGCGGGTTCGAGGCTCCCGCGCCCGCGCCGCGGCCCGCACGATCGCGACCGGCGCCGCGTTCGCTCGTCGTAGGGCGTTCGCCGTTCCGGCGCCCGCGATCGCCGGCGCCGTCGCGACCGGCAGATCTCGGGTCGTCGAAGCGCCGACGGGCGTCACGACCGGCAACCGGGCGGCCCGCGGTCGACCCACGACCCGCGCCAGCGGCCCGACTGCGCTGGCCGGACCCGCGCGCTTCGGACGGCGCCGGGCGATCCTCCCTCCGACGTGCGCCGGTACCCGTGCGCGCATCAGACCGTCGTGGAGTTGACATAATTTGATCCATCCCGTGCGAAGACAACGCTTAAATGCGACGAGGGCCGTTCGGCGAACCGAACGACCCTCGTCGTCAAAGTGTGTCCGGCGACGTCCTACTCTCCCACGCAGTGGCCCGCGCAGTACCATCGGCGCTGAGAGGCTTAGCTTCCGGGTTCGGGATGGGACCGGGCGTTTCCCTCTCGCTATGGTCGCCGAAACTCTATGGAGATATGGTCCGCACCGCTGCGCAGGGCAGCGGGGACCGTACCTCGGGAACCGCACAGTGGACGCGTAGCATGCCGGCCGAAACCGGCAAAGATTGGGTATGTGGCAAGTCCTCGGCCTATTAGTACCAGTCAGCTGCACGTGTTACCACGCTTCCACTTCTGGCCTATCAACCCGGTGGTCTAGCCGGGGGCCTTACTCCATAAAGGATGGGAGATCTCATCTTGAAGCGAGCTTCCCGCTTAGATGCTTTCAGCGGTTATCCCTTCCGAACGTAGCCAACCAGCAGTGCTCCTGGTGGAACAACTGGCACACCAGAGGTTCGTCCGTCCCGGTCCTCTCGTACTAAGGACAGCCCTTCTCAAATCTCCTGCGCGCGCGGCGGATAGGGACCGAACTGTCTCACGACGTTCTAAACCCAGCTCGCGTACCGCTTTAATGGGCGAACAGCCCAACCCTTGGGAGCGACTCCACCCCCAGGATGCGACGAGCCGACATCGAGGTGCCAAACCATCCCGTCGATATGGACTCTTGGGGAAGATCAGCCTGTTATCCCCGGGGTACCTTTTATCCGTTGAGCGACACCGCTTCCACTTGCCAGTGCCGGGTCACTAGTCCCAGCTTTCGCTCCTGCTCGACATGTCTGTCTCGCAGTCAAGCTCCCTTGTGCACTTGCACTCGATACCTGATTGCCAACCAGGCTGAGGGAACCTTTGGGCGCCTCCGTTACATTTTGGGAGGCGACCGCCCCAGTCAAACTACCCATCTGACACTGTCCCTGATCCGGATTACGGACCTAGGTTAGAC
Source organism: Jatrophihabitans endophyticus (assembly GCF_900129455.1). NCBI lineage: Bacteria > Bacillati > Actinomycetota > Actinomycetes > Jatrophihabitantales > Jatrophihabitantaceae > Jatrophihabitans > Jatrophihabitans endophyticus. Next base: position 764,384 of record NZ_FQVU01000003.1, on the reverse strand, counting down.
ACCCAATTCGACCAGAGTGGTATTTCAACGTTGACTCCACCGACACTAGCGTACCAGCTTCACAGTCTCCCACCTATCCTACACAAGCCGAACCGAGCACCAATATCAAACTATAGTAAAGGTCCCGGGGTCTTTCCGTCCTGCCGCGCGTAACGAGCATCTTTACTCGTAGTGCAATTTCGCCGAGTCCATGGTTGAGACAGTCGAGAAGTCGTTACGCCATTCGTGCAGGTCGGAACTTACCCGACAAGGAATTTCGCTACCTTAGGATGGTTATAGTTACCACCGCCGTTTACTGGCGCTTAAGTTCTGAGCTTCGCACCGAAGTGCTAACCCGTCCCCTTAACGTTCCAGCACCGGGCAGGCGTCAGTCCGTATACATCGTATTGCTACTTCGCACGGACCTGTGTTTTTAGTAAACAGTCGCTTCTCGCTGGTCTCTGCGGCCGGCCAACGCTCGGGAAGCAAGTTCCGTCACGTCAACTGGCCCTCCTTCTCCCGAAGTTACGGAGGTATTTTGCCGAGTTCCTTAACCATGGTTCACTCGATCGCCTTGGTATTCTCTACCTGACCACCTGTGTCGGTTTGGGGTACGGGCCGCTCAGAGCTCGCTAGAGGCTTTTCTCGGCAGCATAGGATCATCGAATTCGCCGCAATCGGCTATGCATCACGTCTCAGGCTGGTGCCGTGCGGATTTACCTACACGACGCCCTACACGCTTACCCCGGTGTATCCACTTACCGGTACGACTACCTTCCTGCGTCACCCCATCGCTTGTCTACTACTAGTTAGGGTCGCGCGATCCACCGTGTTGGACTCGAAAGTCCTCTCGGCTTCTGGCGCTTAGCATCGCTAGGTTCGACATGGGCGCTCTTCTGCGGGTACGGGAATATCAACCCGTTGTCCATCGACTACGCCTGTCGGCCTCGCCTTAGGTCCCGACTTACCCTGGGCGGATTAGCCTGGCCCAGGAACCCTTGGTCATTCGGCGGAGGAGGTTCTCACTCCTCATTCGCTACTCATGCCTGCATTCTCACTCGTGTGCCGTCCACGGCTGGGTTCCCCCGCCGCTTCCTCCGGCACACGACGCTCCCCTACCCATCCACGCACCTGGCCGACCGTCCGTAGACGATCGGCGGGCTATAGCGTGAATGACACAGCTTCGGTGGTGTGCTTGAGCCCCGTTACATTGTCGGCGCAGAATCACTTGACCAGTGAGCTATTACGCACTCTTTAAAGGGTGGCTGCTTCTAAGCCAACCTCCTGGTTGTCTGTGCGACTCCACATCCTTTCCCACTTAGCACACGCTTGGGGACCTTAGCTGGTGTTCTGGGTTGTTTCCCTCTCGACTACGAACCTTATCGCCCGCAGTCTCACTGCCGCGCTCTCACTTACCGGCATTCGGAGTTTGGCTGATTTCGGTAAGCTTGTGGGCCCCCTAGACCATCCAGTAGCTCTACCTCCGGCAAGAAACACGCGACGCTGCACCTAAATGCATTTCGGGGAGAACCAGCTATCACGAAGTTTGATTGGCCTTTCACCCCTACCCACAGCTCATCCCCTCAGTTTTCAACCTAAGTGGGTTCGGTCCTCCACGCGGTCTTACCCGCGCTTCAACCTGGCCATGGGTAGATCACTTCGCTTCGGGTCTAGATCACGCGACTCGACGCCCTATTCAGACTCGCTTTCGCTACGGCTCCCCCTCACGGGTTAACCTTGCCACGTAACACTAACTCGCAGGCTCATTCTTCAAAAGGCACGCTGTCACGACTTCGCTCAAGGCGAAGCGACGCTCCAACGGCTTGTAGGCGCGCGGTTTCAGGTACTATTTCACTCCCCTCCCGGGGTACTTTTCACCTTTCCCTCACGGTACTTGTCCGCTATCGGTCACCAGGGAATATTTAGGCTTAGCGGGTGGTCCCGCCGGATTCACAGCGAATTTCACGGGCTCGCTGCTACTTGGGGTAACGCAAAGGAGGCGTCGAGTTTTCGTCTACGGGGGTATCACCCTCTGTGCCGGACCTTCCCAAGTCCCTCGACTAACTACAACGCTTTCTGACTCCTCGTCGATTCGGCAGAATCGACAATGCGGCCCCACAACCCCGCATACGCAACGCCTGCCGGCTATCACGCGTATGTGGTTTGGCCTGTTCCGCTTTCGCTCGCCACTACTAACGGAATCGCGGTTGCTTTCTCTTCCTGTGGGTACTGAGATGTTTCACTTCCCCACGTTCCCTCCGCATGCCCTATGTGTTCAGGCATGGGTGACAGGACATGACTCCTGCCGGGTTTCCCCATTCGGAAATCCTCGGATCAAAGCTCAGTCGGCAGCTCCCCGAGGCTTATCGCAGCCCCTTACGTCCTTCTTCGGTTCCTGGTGCCAAGGCATCCACCGTGCGCCCTTATTAACTTGGCCACAAAGATGCTCGCGTCCACTGTGCAGTTCTCAAGGTACGGGCGACCGAATCGACGACTCACCGCGTACACCCCAGTGGGTGCCGTTCGATGACCGACACGGTCGGACGTGGACATCGCCGCGTTCAACGCGACGATGTCCTGAAGGGCGGATGACTCCGCTCCCTCAGGACTCAACAGCGTGCCTACGCCTCGACGACGACGATCCAGATGTTCCGGCGACCGAGATCGCTGTACTGACTGGCCGCGCGTCACCGACGCGAACTGGTTAGTGTTCCACCCTTGAGCAGCCCCCGTGAGACGTTCGCTCACGACGGGGCTTTGGACCGAACTCCGTAGACTTCGGCCGTGTGCTCCTTAGAAAGGAGGTGATCCAGCCGCACCTTCCGGTACGGCTACCTTGTTACGACTTCGTCCCAATCGCCAATCCCACCTTCGACGGCTCCCTCCACGAGGGTTGGGCCACCGGCTTCGGGTGTTACCGACTTTCGTGACGTGACGGGCGGTGTGTACAAGGCCCGGGAACGTATTCACCGCAGCGTTGCTGATCTGCGATTACTAGCGACTCCGACTTCATGGGGTCGAGTTGCAGACCCCAATCCGAACTGAGACCGGCTTTATGGGATTCGCTCCACCTCGCGGTATCGCAGCCCTTTGTACCGGCCATTGTAGCATGTGTGCAGCCCTGGACATAAGGGGCATGATGACTTGACGTCATCCCCACCTTCCTCCGAGTTGACCCCGGCAGTCTCCTATGAGTCCCCGACATTACTCGCTGGCAACATAGGACGAGGGTTGCGCTCGTTGCGGGACTTAACCCAACATCTCACGACACGAGCTGACGACAGCCATGCACCACCTGTGCAAGGCCCTTACGGACCCCGTATCTCTACGAGATTTCCCTGCATGTCAAGCCCAGGTAAGGTTCTTCGCGTTGCATCGAATTAAGCCACATGCTCCGCCGCTTGTGCGGGCCCCCGTCAATTCCTTTGAGTTTTAGCCTTGCGGCCGTACTCCCCAGGCGGGGCGCTTAATGCGTTAGCTGCGGCACAGACCACGTGGAATGTGGCCCACACCTAGCGCCCAACGTTTACGGCGTGGACTACCAGGGTATCTAATCCTGTTCGCTCCCCACGCTTTCGCTCCTCAGCGTCAATATCGGCCCAGAGACCCGCCTTCGCCACCGGTGTTCCTCCTGATATCTGCGCATTTCACCGCTACACCAGGAATTCCAGTCTCCCCTACCGAATTCTAGCTTGCCCGTATCGGCTGCAGGCCCGGGGTTGAGCCCCAGGTTTTCACAGCCGACGCGACAAGCCGCCTACGAGCTCTTTACGCCCAATAATTCCGGACAACGCTTGCACCCTACGTATTACCGCGGCTGCTGGCACGTAGTTGGCCGGTGCTTCTTCTGCTCCTACCGTCACTTTCGCTTCGTCGGAGCTGAAAGAGGTTTACAACCCGAAGGCCGTCATCCCTCACGCGGCGTCGCTGCATCAGGCTTTCGCCCATTGTGCAATATTCCCCACTGCTGCCTCCCGTAGGAGTCTGGGCCGTGTCTCAGTCCCAGTGTGGCCGGTCGCCCTCTCAGGCCGGCTACCCGTCGTCGCCTTGGTAGGCCGTTACCCCACCAACAAGCTGATAGGCCGCGGGCCCATCCCTAGCCAGTAAACCCTTTCCACTCCGGCAGATGCCTATCGGAGTCGTATCCGGTATTAGCCCCGGTTTCCCGGGGTTATCCCAGAGCTAGGGGCAGGTTGCCCACGTGTTACTCACCCGTTCGCCGCTAGGACATCCTCCCGAAGGAGGAGCCTCGCTCGACTTGCATGTGTTAAGCACGCCGCCAGCGTTCGTCCTGAGCCAGGATCAAACTCTCCGTGAATGTTTATTGACACCAGCTCGAGAGCTGGGATGTCGACACAGAAAGTCACCGTCTGACCGACGGTTTCAATCACTGGTCATACGAGCTGACTGTCCCCTGCCCGAGGGCAGGTGAACGGAATTATTTGCTCGATGTACCAAAGGAATCTCTTCCGCGGCCGGTCGAGACCGACCGCGAGACGAGAGTAAATAAATGGCACTAACTTTCGGCACGCTGTTGAGTTCTCAAGGAGCGGATGCGCACCGTCCGGCCTCTTCCGAAGCCTTCGGGGGCAACCCGAAAAACGCTACCCGGTTGGTTCCGCACAGTCAAACACGACCTGCACCACCCAGACTCCCACTTGGTCGGGGCGCAGATGAACTATCCTGCCTCGTGCTTGGGGGAACTCCGCCAGCCCGGCTCCACTCGCGGCCCTCGGCCTCTCGGCCCCGGCCCGCTCCGGTGTCTCCGTCGCGCTGACAAGAAGAACATTAGCCAGCGGCCCCGCCAACGTCAAATTCGCGGGTCAGACGCGTGTCGGCCTTGTTTTCCGGGGGTTTCCGGCGCGCTGCACCCCGATCCGATCGGCGTCACGGCGGTGCACACTTCTGTGACCTGGCGCACGACGGCTCAGATCAGCCGCGCCGCCCGCCGTTTGCCATTGGTCAGGACCCGCCCGACGAGCTCGGCGCGGGCGAGGTCGTAGCCCCGCTTAGGGACCGGCGTGCCGTCGATCTTCACCGCACCCGCGTCCACCGCGCGCCTGGCCTCGCTGCTGCTCGCCGCCAGACCCGCCGCGACGAGCACCGCCGGCAGGTGCGCCGGGTCGTCCGCGCCGAGCGCGTGCTCGGGCACGTCGCGCGGCACCTCGTGACGCCGGAAGACGGCATCGAAGCGCTGCTCGGCCGCCGCTGCCTCCTCGACGCCGTGGTAGAGCGCAACCACCTCGCGGGCCATCCGGCGCTTCGCGCGGTTGGCGCCCGCCCCACCCGCGGCGACCTCGGCCGCCAGCTCGTCCACATCGCGGGGATGCAGGTCGGTGCAGAGGCGGGCGTAGGTGCCGACGACTTCGTCGGGCACGCTCATCAGCTTGCCGAACTGCTCGGCGGCCGGCTCGGCGATGGCGACGTAGTTGCCGAGGGACTTGCCCATCTTCTCGACACCGTCGGTACCGACCAGCAACGGGACGGTCAGCACCGCCTGGGGCGCCTGGCCCCGGGAGCGTTGCAGTTCGCGTCCGACGAGGTTGTTGAAGGTCTGGTCGGTTCCGCCCAGCTCGATGTCGGCGCGGATCTCGACGGAGTCGATCCCCTGCAGCAGCGGGTACACGAACTCCGAGAGGCTGATCGGCTGGTTCGCCCCGAACCGGCGAGCGAAGTCGTCGCGTTCGAGCAACTGCGCCACCGTGACCTGCCGGGTGTAGCCCAGGATGTCGGCCAGGCTCATGACACCCAGCCAGTCGGCATTGTTGACGACCTCGGTGCGATCACGGTCCAGGATGCGCATCACCTGGTCGAAGTAGCCGCGGGCGTTGGCGACGACGTCGTCGGCCGACTGCGCCGCGCGGGTGGCCGTCCGCCCGGACGGGTCGCCCACCTGACCGGTGAATCCGCCGACGACGAGCACCGCTGTGTGCCCGAGGTCCTGGAACTGCCGCAGCTTGCGCAACACGACCGCGTGCCCCAGCGTGAGGTCCGTTCCGGACGGGTCGATCCCCAGCTTCACACGCAGTGGCCGGTCCTCGCGCCGCGCGGCCGACAGCCGTTCGGCCAGGCCGTCGGCCGGCAGGATCTGCGCGGCCCCCGACGCGAGGATGTCGTGCGCGTCGCGCAGGTCGGCGGGCAGCGCCGCGAGGGCCGTCGAGGTGTCACTCACGTCCGTCAGTCTGCCGCGTCGATGGCAGCGGTTTCCGGCCGCCCGCCTTGTACGCCGACACCGACGGCGCCCCCTCGAGCCAGAACCGCCACGGCCGCTCCACCGCTCGCGAGATCCCCACCCGCGGCCCGGCGCGCACCCCTGGGCGGCGCCGAACGGGCAGCGTCTCGAGCCGCACCGGCGAGCCCGGATCGCACAGGTCGACCCCGTTCACCGCCGCGGCGAGGCCGAGGCAGCTCGCCAGCCGGGCGGGGCCCCGGGCGAGATCGGTGTCGCGGCGGGACGCAGGACGCCGCGACCGCGCCGCGTCGACCCCCTCGACGACCTCTCCCGCGCGCACCAGGACGGCCGCCGCGACCCCGTCCGGCCCGCAGACGACGTTCGCACACCAGTGCATCCCGTAGCTGAAGTAGCAGTACAGATGGCCGGCGGGCCCGAACATGACCCGCGTACGGGGGGTCGGCCCACGGAAGGCGTGCGAGGCCGGGTCGTCGGCGCCCTCGTAGGCCTCGACCTCGGTCAGCCGCACCGCCACGCGCGCGCCGCCGATCTCGGAGGCGAGCAGCGCGCCCACCAGGCGGGGTGCCAGCACGCGCGCCGGGACGGCCAGCCGCGCGCGGTCGATCACCGCAGCGGACCCGCCGCGGACGTCGCCCACGACCGCTGCCGGTCGACGGTGACCGCGAGCGCGTCGAGCTGCTCGGCCACACGCTCGGGTGACGTGCCCCCCACGGCGGAGCGCGACGCGATGGACCCGGCCACCGTCAGCACCGACCGGACCTCGGGTCCCAGCTCGTCCGATATCGCCGCGAGGTCGTCGTCGGACAGCTCGGCGAGCTCGATGCCGCGGCCCTCGCACTCGCGCACGCAGGCCCCGGCCACCTCGTGCGCCACCCGGAACGGCACGCGCTGCCGGACGAGCCACTCCGCGACGTCGGTGGCGAGCGAGAACCCTTGCGGTGCCAGCGACTCGAGCCGCTCGGTGTCGAAGACCATCGTCGCGAGCATCCCGCTGACCGCGGGCAGGAGCAGCAGCAGGGTGTCGACGGCGTCGAAGACGGGTTCCTTGTCCTCCTGCAGGTCGCGGTTGTACGCGAGCGGAAGCGCCTTCAGGGTCGCCAGCAGGCCGGTGTGGTCGCCGATGAGCCGACCCGCCTTGCCGCGCGTCAACTCCGCGACGTCCGGGTTCTTCTTCTGCGGCATGATCGAGCTACCGGTCGAGTACGCGTCGTCGAGCGTGACGAAGGAGAACTCCTTCGTCGCCCAGAGGACGACCTCCTCGGCGATGCGGGAGAGGTCGACGGCGAGCATCGTCGTCGCGAACGAGAACTCCGCGACGACGTCACGCGACGCCGTGGCGTCTATCGAGTTCTCGCTCGGGCCGTCGAACCCGAGCTCGGCCGCCACCGCCGCGGGATCGAGGCCCAGCGACGAACCGGCGAGTGCGCCCGCGCCGTACGGACTGCGCGCGGCGCGAGCGTCCCAGTCACGCAGCCGGTCGACGTCACGGCTGAGGGCCCAGCAGTGCGCGAGCAGGTGATGCGACAGCAACACCGGCTGCGCGTGCTGCAGGTGGGTGCGGCCGGGCATCGCGACACCGAGGTGCGTCGTGGCCTGCGAGACGAGGGCGTCCACCACCTCGAGGATGCCGGCGGCGATGATTCGCGCTTGTTCGCGCAAATACATGCGGATGAGGGTGGCGATCTGGTCGTTGCGCGAACGTCCCGCTCGCAGCCGACCGCCCAGATCGGCGCCGACGCGCTCGACGAGACCCCGTTCGAGTGCGGTGTGGACGTCCTCGTCCGCGGCCACCGGCGTGAACTCCCCCGCCACGACGTCCTGTTCGAGCCGGTCGAGGCCGGCGAGCATCGCGGCGAGCTCGTCGGCGGTCAACAGGCCGGCCGCGTGCAGCACGCGCGCGTGCGCCCGCGAGCCCGCGATGTCGTGACGGGCGAGCCGCCAGTCGAAGTGGGTCGACAACGACAGCGCGGCCAGCGCGTCGGACGGGCCGCCGGCGAACCGCCCGCCCCACAGGCTCAGCGCTCCGCCGCCGGCGTCAGTCAACGCCGGACTCCAGGGCGGCGTGGTCCAGCGCGGTCTCGTCGACCGCACCGCCGTCCGCTCCCCCGCGCTCCGGGTACTCGGTGACGTGATGCGCCTCGCCGGCCGGGAGCGCGCCGAACAGCGTCCCGTGCTCCACCAGCACCTGCCCCTCGTCGAGGGGCTGGCTCGCGTACTGCTCGAGCTTCGCGCGGGAGTCGGCGATGTCGAGGTTGCGCATGGTCAGCTGCCCGATCCGGTCGCCCGGACCGAACGCGGCGTTCTCCGTCCGCTCCATCGACAGCTTGTCCGGGTGGTAGGACAGGCTCGGGCCACGGGTGTCGAGGACGGTGTAGTCCTCGCCGCGCCGCAGCCGCAAGCGCACCTCGCCGGTGACGAGGGAGGCGATCCACCGGTTGATCGACTCGCGCAGCATGAGCGACTGCGGGTCGAGCCAGCGGCCCTCGTACAGCAGCCGGCCGAGACGCCGACCCTCGCCGTGGTAGTTCGCCAGCGTGTCCTCGTTGTGGATGGCGTTGAGCAGCCGCTCGTAGGCGATCCAGAGCAGCGCCATGCCGGGGGCCTCGTAGATGCCCCGGGACTTCGCCTCGATGATCCGGTTCTCGATCTGGTCGGACATGCCCAGCCCGTGGCGGCCGCCGATCACGTTGGCCTCGTGCACCAGCTCGACCGGATCGGCGAAGTCGACACCGTTGAGCGCGACGGGGCGCCCGGCGGCGTAGCGGATCGTGACGTCCTCGGCGTCGATGGCGACGGCCGGGTCCCAGAACCGCACGCCCATGATCGGCTGGACCGTCTCCAGCGAGACGTCCAGGTGCTCCAGCGTCTTCGCCTCGTGCGTGGCGCCCCAGATGTTGGCGTCGGTGGAGTACGCCTTCTCCGAGCTGTCGCGGTAGGGCAGACCGTGCTCGGTGAGCCACTGGCTCATCTCGGCGCGGCCGCCCAGCTCGGTGACGAACTGCGCGTCCAACCACGGCTTGTAGACGCGCAGGTCGGGGTTGGCGAGCAGGCCGTAGCGGTAGAAGCGCTCGATGTCGTTGCCCTTGAACGTGGACCCGTCGCCCCAGATGTTGACCCCGTCGCTCTGCATGGCCCGGACGAGCAACGTGCCGGTGACGGCCCGGCCGAGCGGCGTGGTGTTGAAGTAGGCGCGTCCGCCGGACCGGATGTGGAAGGCACCGCACGTGAGCGCGGCGATGCCCTCCTCGACCAGCTCGCGGCGGCAGTCGACCGCTCGGGCGAGCTCGGCGCCGTAGTCGAGCGCGCGGGCCGGGACGCCGGAGATGTCGGGCTCGTCGTACTGGCCGATGTCGGCGGTGTAGGTGCACGGGACGGCACCCTTCGCGCGCATCCAGGCGACCGCCACGGACGTGTCGAGACCACCCGAGAAGGCGATGCCGACACGCTCGCCGACGGGCAGGGAACTCAGAACCTTGCTCACTTCGGGAACGTCCTTCAGATCGTGTGCGGGAGGGTCAGCAGATGGTCGGCCAGCGCGCGACCGCCGACCGGGTCGCGGGCGACCACCAGAATGGTGTCGTCCCCCGCGATCGTGCCGAGCACCTGGGGCAGCCCGGCGCGGTCGAGCGCCGACGCGAGGTACTGCGCCGCCCCGGGGAGGGTGCGCAGGACCACCAGGTTCGCGCTCGCCTCGACGCTGGTCAACATCTCGCCCACGAGGCGCGCGAGCCGCTGCGGTGGCGCGTCGCCGACACCGCGCGCCGTCAGCGGCGAGCCGTCCTCCGGGACCCGGTAGACCGGCAGGCCACCGTCGGGGGTCCGCAGCTTGACGGCACCCAGCTCGTCGAGGTCGCGCGACAGCGTGGCCTGGGTGACGTGCACGCCGGCGGCGTCCAGCAGCGCGGCGAGCTCGGCCTGCGAGCGGACCGGGTGCTCGCCGAGCACCTCGACTATCCGGGCGTGCCGCGCCGCCTTGGTGGTGACGGGCCGGTCGTTCACCGTCGACATCAGTGGCCCTCGAGCAGGAAGGCGAGCAGCGCCTTCTGGGCGTGCAACCGGTTCTCGGCCTCGTCCCACACGACGCTGCGCGGCCCGTCGATCACCTCGGCGGCGATCTCGCTGCCGCGGTAGGCGGGCAGGCAGTGCATGACGATCGCGTTCGCGTCGGCGCGGTCCAGGGCGGCCGCGTCGAGCGCGTACGGCACGAACGGCGCCTGCCGGTCGTCCTTCTCGTCCTCCTGCCCCATGGACACCCAGGTGTCCGTGGCGACGACGTCCGCGCCGTCCAGCGCCGCGTGCGGGTCGTCGGTGACCAGGACGCTGCCGCCCGTGGCGGCGGCGGTGCGCTCCGCGGCCGACACCACCGCCGGGTCGGGCAGGTACCCCGGCGGCCCGGCGACGCGGACGTGCAGTCCCGCCGTCGCTCCCCCGAGCAGGTAGGAGTTCGCCATGTTGTTCGCGGCGTCGCCGAGATACGCGAACGTCAGCCCGGCGAGCTGCTTCTTGTGCTCCCGGATCGTCTGCAGGTCGGCCAGGATCTGGCAGGGGTGGAACGAGTCGGTGAGCGCGTTGACGACCGGCACCGGGCTCAGCCCGGCCATCAACTCGATGCGGTCCTGGCCGTGCGTGCGCCACACGATCGCCGCCACCTGACGCGAGATCACGCGGGTGACGTCGGCGACCGACTCGCGCTCACCGATGCCGGCGAGCCGGCCGTCCACCGTGATCGGCTGGCCACCGAGCTCGCTGACGCCGACGGAGAAGGACAGCTGCGTGCGTAGCGTCGGCTTGTCGAAGATCAGCGCGACGCCGCGGGGGCCGGCCAGCGGCCGGCGGGCGAAGCGGTCGGCCTTGAGCTCGTCGGCGAGGTCCAGCACGGTCACCAGCTCGTCGGGCGTGAGGTCGTCGTCACGCAGGAAATGCCTAGGCACCGGTCGACACCCTCCCGGCCACGTCGGCCAGCGCCGCGGACAGCGTCGGCACGGCCTCGTCCACGTCGGCCTCGGTGAGGACGAGCGGCGGCGCGAGCCGCAACGCGTCCGGGCGGACGGCGTTGACGAGCAGACCGCGTTCGCGCGCGGCGACCTCGACCGCGGCGGCGTGCGCGCCCGTGAGTGCGACCGCCCGCCAGAGCCCGGTGCCCCGGACGTGGTCGACGAGCGGACTGTCGAGACCCGCGAGCCGGTCGGCCAGGTGCTCGCCGACCCGTTTCACGTCGTCGAGCAGGTGCTCGTCGGCGATCGTCGTCAGCACGGCCAGCGCCGCGGCGCACGACACCGGATTGCCCCCGAACGTGCTGCCGTGGTCACCCGGCCCGAACAGCTCGCCGGCGGTACCGACGGCGAGACAGGCCCCGATGGGCATACCGCCGCCCAGGCCCTTGGCGAGGGTGACGACGTCAGGCCGGACGCCCTCGGCCTGGCTCGCGAACCAGTGGCCGGTCCGGCCGATCCCGCTCTGCACCTCGTCCACGATCAGCAGCGCGCCACTCGCGTCGCAGCTCTCGCGTGCCGCGGCCAGGAAGCCGGCCGGCGGTGGCACCACGCCACCCTCGCCCAGCGTCGGCTCGACGATCACGGCGGCGGTGTCGGGCCCCACGGCGGCGCGGAGGGCGGCGACGTCGCCGTAGTCGACGAACGTGACGGGGCCGGGCAACGGCGCGAAGGGGTCGCGTTTGGCCGCGTTCCCGGTGACCGACAGCGCGCCCATCGTGCGGCCGTGGAAGCTCGCGTGGCAGGACACGATCGCGCCGCCCGGACGGTGCCGGCGGGCGAGCTTCAGCGCGCACTCGTTGGCCTCGGCCCCGCTGTTGGCGAAGAACACCCGCGCGGGCAGGCCCAGCAGGCCGACCAGCCGTTCGGCGAGCCGGATGCCCGGCTCGTGCATCGCGAGGTTGGACGTGTGGACGAGGCGGCCGACCTGCTCGGTGACGGCGGCGACCACGGCGGGGTGAGCGTGCCCCAGCGACGAGACCGCGATGCCGCCGACGAGGTCGAGGTAGCGGTTTCCGTCGACGTCCCACACCCGGACGCCCTCACCGCGGTCCAACGCGATCGGCGGCGTGCCGTAGTTGTCCATCATGACGGCCTGCCAGCGCGCGGCCGCGGCCGCGGTGTGCTCGCCGGGCGACGTCGGCTCGGTGGTGCTCATGCCGGTCCTTCCTTGCTCGGTACGACCATGGTTCCGACCCCGCTGCTGGTGAAGATCTCGAGCAGCAGCGCGTGCTCGACACGCCCGTCCAGGACGTGGGCGCGGGGCACGCCCCCCTCGACCGCCCGCAGGCAGGCCTCCATCTTCGGGACCATCCCGCTGGCCAGCCCGGGGAGCAGCTCCGCGAGCGCCTCGGTGTCGATCTCGCTCACGACCTCGGTGCTCGCCGGCCAGTCCGCGTAGAGGCCTTCGACGTCGGTCAGGACGATGAGCTTCTCCGCGTCTAGGCCCACCGCGACGGCCGCCGCGGCGGTATCGGCGTTCACGTTGTAGGTCAAGCCGTCCGCGCCGCGTGCCACGGTGGCGATGACGGGGATGCGGCCGGCGTCGATGAGCGCATGGACGGCCGAGGCGTCGACCGCGACCACGTCGCCGACCTGACCGATGTCGACCTCGACGCCGTCGACCACGGCGTGCCGTCGTTCGGCCGTCAGCAGGCTGGCGTCCTCGCCGGACAGGCCGATGGCGAAGCTGCCGTGGTCGTTGAGCAGGTTGACGATGTCGGCGTTGACGTCGCCGGTGAGGACCATGCGCACGATGCGCACCATCTCCGGCGTCGTCACCCGCAGGCCGCCGCGGAACTCCGACTCGATGCCCAGTCGCGCGAGGTGGGCGGTGATCTGCGGGCCGCCGCCGTGCACGATCACCGGTTTCAGGCCGGCGAAGCGCAGGAACATGACGTCCTCGGCGAAGGCCTGCTGGAGCTCGGGGCTCGTCATCGCGTTGCCGCCGTACTTCACCACGATGATCTTGTCGTGGAACCGGGACAGCCATGGCAGTGCGTCGACGAGCGTGGCTGCCTGCTCCTTGGCGCGTTCGGTGTCGCGGTTCGTGCCGCTCGGGTGGGTCATGTGGAGTAGGCCGAGTTCTCTTCGACGTAGGCGTGGGAGAGGTCGTTGGTCCAGATCGTCGCGGTCTGCTCGCCGGCGTGCAGGTCGACCAGGATGTGCACGTCGCGACCGCCCAGGTCGACGCCAGAGCGATCGTCGCCCGCGGCGCCGCCGCGACACACCTGGACGCCGTTGATCGCGACATCGAGGCGGTCCGGTTCGAACGCCGCGTCGGTGGTGCCCACCGCGGCCAGCACCCGGCCCCAGTTCGGGTCGTTGCCGAACAGCGCGCACTTGAGCAGATTGTTCCTGGCGATGGAACGACCCACCTCGACGGCGTCGTCCTCGTCGGCGGCACCGACGACCTCGACCCGGACCTCCTTCGTCGCGCCCTCGGCGTCGGCGATGAGCTGGGCACACAGACCGGCACAGACGTCGCGGACGGCAGCTGCGAGCTCGCCCGGGCCTGCCTCGACGCCCGACGCACCACTGGCCATAGCGACCACGGTGTCGTTGGTGGACATGCAGCCGTCGGCGTCGACACGGTCGAAGGTGACGCGCGTCGCGGCGGCCAGCGCCGCCTGCAGGCTGCCGGCGTCGGTGACCGCGTCGGTCGTGATCACGCAGAGCATGGTCGCGAGCCCGGGCGCGAGCATGCCCGCGCCCTTCGCCATGCCGCCGACGGTGAAGCCGTTGCTGGTCGTGACGACCTGCTTCGCGCGGGTGTCCGTGGTGCGGATGGCCTCGGCCGCCTCGCTGCCACCGACGGCGGACAGCGACTGCGCCGCGTCGTCGACGCCCGCGAGCAGCAGCGGCATGGGGAGCCGGTCCCCGATGAGACCGGTCGAGCAGACCGCGACGTCGACCGCGCTGATCCCGAGAACCTGCGCGACGTGCTCGGCCGTGCGATGCGTGTCGGCGAAGCCCTCGGGACCGGTGCACGCGTTGGCACCGCCCGAGTTCAGCACCACGGCCTGCAACCGGCCGTCGCGCACCGCCTGCCGCGACCACAGCACGGGCGCGGCCTGCACCCGGTTGCGCGTGAAGACGGCGGCGGCGTCGGTCCGCGGGCCGTCGTTCACCACCAGGGCGACGTCGGGCGCCCCCGACGCCTTGAGGCCGGCGGTGACGCCCGCGGCCCGGAACCCCTTGGGCGAGGTCACGCTCACGGGGCGATCCCGTCGACGGGCAGGCCCGCGGTCTCGTCCAGGTGCAGCATGAGGTTGGCGAGCTGCACGGCCTGGCCGGCGGCGCCCTTGCCGAGGTTGTCCAGCGCGCTCGTGACGAGGATGCGTCCCGAGTCCTCGTCGACCGCGGCCTGCAGCTGCACGCTGTTCGAGCCGGTCGTGGCCGAGGTGCGCGGCTGGCGGCCCTCGGGGAGCACACGCACGAACGGCTCCCCCGCGTAGGCGTCGGCGAGCACGGCCCGGACGTCGGCGGCGCCGGTCGCGGACACCGGCCGCAGCGCGACGGTCGCGAGGATGCCGCGGGGCATCGGGGCGAGGACGGGAACGAACGTCAGCGTCCGCACCCCCGTGGCCTGCTTGATCTCGGGAGCGTGACGGTGGGCGCCGACCTTGTACGCGGTGAGGTCGCCCATGACCTCGCTCCCCAGCAACCGCACGGCGGGCGAGCGCCCGGCGCCGGAGGTTCCGCTCGTCGACGTGACGACCACGTCGTCCGGGGAGGCCACGCCCGCGGCGAGCAACGGCGCGATCGCGAGGATGGACGCCGCGGCGTGGCAGCCGGTGTTCGCGACCCGTTCGGCCGCGGCGATCGCCGCACGCTGACCGGGGAGCTCGGGCAGACCGTACGTCCACGCCGGCGCGAAATCGCCGTCGTAGTAGCGCGCGTACGCCGCCGGGTCGGTGAGCCGGTGGTCGGAGCCGAGGTCGACGACCTTGACGCCAGGGGGCAGCTGCGCGGCGAGGCCCGCGGACGCCCCGTGCGGCAGCGCGAGGAAGAGCAGGTCGACGTCGGCGAGGGCCTCGGGGGTGGTCTCGACGAAGACCCGGTCGGCCAGCGAGCGCAGGTGGGGATGGACGTCCCCGACCCGCTGGCCGGCGTTCGCGTGCGCGCTGACGGCGACGACGTCGAGGTCCGGGTGAGCGGCCAGCAGGCGCAGCAACTCGCCCCCGGCGTAGCCGCTGGCACCCGCGACGGCGATGCGATGTCCCATGCGCAGAATTATGCACTAGTCAGCAATTCTATACACAGCGGGGTGGGACAGGATGGTCAGGTGAGTCCCGGAGCCGACCCCCGCAGCGTCGTCGCGCGCATCGGCGAGCTCGAGGCCGCGGCGCGGACGGCGCTGTCGCGCCGGGTCGTCGACTACGTCGCCGGCGGCGCGGGTGAGGAGATCGCGCTCGGCGAGGCGGTCGACGCCTGGCGCCGCTACCGGTTCGCGCCGCACGCCCTGCGCGACGTGACGGGCGTCGACGCCGGCGTCGACCTGTTCGGCCGGCACTTCCCGTCGCCGGTCGGCGTGGCGCCGGTCGGGTACGCGCGACTGCTGCATCCGGACGGGGAGTCCGCGCTCGCCGCGGG
The DNA here is from genome assembly GCF_900129455.1 of Jatrophihabitans endophyticus. Taxonomy (NCBI): domain Bacteria; kingdom Bacillati; phylum Actinomycetota; class Actinomycetes; order Jatrophihabitantales; family Jatrophihabitantaceae; genus Jatrophihabitans; species Jatrophihabitans endophyticus. The sequence goes on along the minus strand of NZ_FQVU01000003.1, from coordinate 748,625 downwards.
CGCCGGCGACCACCTGTTCGTGCTGTCGGCGCGCTCGGACGCCGCCGTGGCGGACGTCGCGGCCGCCCGCGGCACGGCACCGTGGTGGTACCAGGTGTACGTCACCGCCGACCGCGCCGTCGGCGAAGGCGAGGCGGCGCGCGCGGTGGCGGCCGGAGCGACCGCGCTGGTGCTCACCGCGGACACCCCCTACGTGGCGGCCAAGGCCAGGCAGGGGCGGCTGCGCACCGTCGCCCCCGGCGCCGACCAGGCCCCCGCGACGCTCGCCGACCTTCGGCGGCTCACCGGCCACGGCCTGCCCGTGCTCGTCAAAGGCGTGCTGCGCGGCGACGACGCGCGCCGGTTCCTCGACGCCGGCGCGGCCGGGCTCGTGGTGAGCAACCACGGTGGCCGGCAGCTCGATCGCACCGTCGCCACCGCCGACGCGCTGCCCGAGGTCGTCGCAGCGGCCGGTCGGGCGCCGGTGCTGGTGGACGGCGGCCTGCGCTCCGGGCACGACGTGCTGGTGGCGCTGGCGCTCGGCGCGGCCGCGGTGCTGACCGGGCGCCCGCCGGCGTGGGCGCTCGCGGCCGGAGGCGGTCCCGGGGTCGACGCGCTGCTGACGGCGTGGAGCGCCGAGGTCGCCCACGTGCTCGGGCTCGCCGGATGCCGGACACCGGCCGACGTCACGCCCGATCTCGTGCGCCGCGGTTGACCCGATGGACCGGGCGCGCACACGCATCGTTCACACGACCGATGGCCCGGGAGAACGCGGATGCGGTAGGACGGAGGCCATGCGCATCCGTCCGCGTCCCACCCGACCCCTCGCCGTCGCCATCACCGCCGCGCTGACCGTCGCCGGGCTGCTGCCGGCCGTCCCCGCCACCGCGGCCACGGACCGGCACCACGACCATCGCAGCTGCCCACCCGCGGCCCGCGCGCTCGGGTACAGCGACGCGCTCGACAAGCTCGACGTCGACGGCGCCCGAGTCGGCGGCCTCTCGTCGCTGGCCTACGACCGCCGCCGGCACGCGTGGGCGGCCACCGTCGACAACCACGCCGACGATCCCGCGCGTATCTGGTTCTTCCGCGATCTCGCCCACCCCCGCATCGTCGGCGCGCCGCTCGTCCTGCGGTCGGCGGACGGCACGCCGTACACCGGCGTCACCGCCGACGACGAGGGCCTCGCCGTCCTGCCCGACGGCGACTACCTCGTGAGCTCCGAGACCGAGCCGTCGATCCGGGTGTTCGGCCGCGACGGCGGGCAGCGCGCGACGCTGCCCGTGCCGGCCCGTTTCCGCGTCGCCCCGGCCGGCGAGGCGACGGCCAACGCGACGCTCGAGGCGCTGACGATCAGCCCGTCCGGCCGGCGGGTCGTGGCGGCCATGGAGGGGGCGCTCTCGGGCGACCTCGGCGCGGACGGCGACGCCACCGCGCACCGCTTCCTGGTCTACGACGCCGACCGGCACGGCCGCTGGTCGCTCACCCGCCAGGTCGCCTACCGGACCGAACCGGGTCAGCGGATACCCGAGGTCGCGGCCGTGGACGACGACCGGCTCGTCGTCGAGGAGGCGTCCTACGACCCCGCCACCGGCAACGCGGTGAGCCTGTTCGCGGTGAGCGGGCTGCGGTCCGCCCGCGACGTGTCGCGGGTCGCGAACCTGTCGACGGTGCCGCGGGCCGCGCTGCGCAAGACCCTGGTCGCCGACGTCGTCCGGTGCCCGCCCCTCGGCGCGACGGCGAAGCAACCGCAGACGAACCCGTTGCTCGACAACTACGAGGGCATGGCCGTCACCACGCCGCCGCGGCGCGGCAGGACCGGCGTGAGCCTCGTCAGTGACGACAACTTCGGCGCGACGCAGGTGACCCGCGTGCTGAACCTCGTGGTCGACCTGCCGCGCCGCGGGTCGCGTCACTGACGCCGGACCCGTGGTGACGGTCGAGGCCGACGCCGCCTTCGTCACGACGGTGCGCCGTCGGCTGCACGAGCTCGCAGAACCGGCGCGTGCCCCGCAGATGCGGGCGTACATGAAGTCGTCGATGCCCTTCCTCGGGGTACGCGTGCCGCAGGTCCGCGCGGTCGTCCGGGCCGAGGCCCGCGAGCAGCCGCCGGGCTCGCCGACGCAGCTCGTCGCGACGGTGCTCGCGCTGTGGCGGTCGGCCGAGTTCCGCGAGGAGCGATACGCGGCCACCGCGCTGCTCGGCGCGCCGTCGACCAGGTCGTTGCGCCGGCCCGAGCACGTCACCGTGCTCGAGGAGCTGATCGTCGCCGGCGCGTGGTGGGACCACGTGGACGAGCTGTCGCATCGCGTCGGCGACCTGCTGCGCGAGTTCCCCGACGCCGTGCGGCCGGCGGTGGTGCGCTGGCAGACCGAGCCCGACCGCTGGCTACGCCGGTCGTCGATCATCTGCCAGCTCGGCTGCCGCGACCGCACCGACCTCGACCTGCTGGTCGCCGCCGTCGACGCGAACGCCGCGGACCCCGACTTCTTCCTCCGCAAGGCGATCGGCTGGGCGCTGCGCGAGTACGCGCGGACCGATCCGGACTGGGTCCGGGCGTTCGTCGCGTCCCGATCGCTCAGCGCGCTGTCGCGGCGCGAGGCGTTGAAACACCTCGGCTGACGCCGGGTCAGCGCAGCCGCGCGCCGTGCCGTTCGACGGCGGCGGTCACCGCGGCGTCGCGGGCGGCCGTGGCCTCCTCCACCGTGAGCGTCCGGTCGGGCGCGCGGAAGCGCAGCGCGAACGTCACCGACCGCAGGCCGGCGCCGAGCCGCTCGGCGTCGGTGTAGACGGCGAACGGCCGGACCGATTCGAGCAGCGGCCCCGCGGCCTCCCGGATGGTGTCGCGGAGCGCCGCCGCGGCCACGTCGTCGCCGACGACGAGGGCGACGTCCAGCAGCACCGGCGGGTAGCCCGAGATCTCCGGCGCGGCCGGCGGTCCCGGCTCCGCCAACGCGTCGAGGTCGAGCTCGACGGCGCACGTGCGCTCGGGCAGGCCGAGCGCGGCCACCACCCGCGGGTGCAGCTCGCCGGCGTGGCCGATCGTGACGTCGTCGAGGACGAGCTCGGCGCAGCGGCCGGGGTGCCAGGGCGCGTGCTCGGTGGCGCGCACCCCGAGCTCGACGCGGGCCGCCCGCGCGACCACGCGGGCGAACTCCACGGCATCGGCCCAGTCGGCCGCACGCTCCGGGCCCCACCAGCCGCGCGGCTGCGCGTTGCCGGTGAGCACGGCGGCGACGTGCCGCGGCTGATCGGGCAGCACGGCGTCGAGCGCGGCGATCTCGGCGTCGCTCGGACGCGCCGCGATGCCCGGCAGCGTCGGCGGTTCCCCCGCCGGTCGCGGCAGGAAGACGAGTCCCGTCTCGAAGACGGCGAGGTCGCGCGTCCCGCGGCCGAGGTTGCGCGCGACGACGCCCAGCAGGCCGGGCAGCAGCGACGTCCGCAGCTCCGGCTCGTCGTCCGAGAGCGGGTTGGCGAGACGCACGGCCGAGCGCCGCGGGTCGTCGCCGGCGAGCCCGAACGCGTCGTGCACCGACGGCGCCACGAACGGGTACGCGAGCACCTCGGTGTACCCGGCCGCGGCCGCGGCACGCGACACGGCGCGGTGCAGGCGCTGCCGGCCGGTGAGGCCACGCCCGGCGGGCGCGGCCGGCAGCACCGAGGGCAGCCGGTCGTAACCGGCGAGGCGGACGACCTCCTCGACCAGGTCGGCGGGCACGAGCAGGTCGGGTCGCCAGGACGGCGGCTGCACCTGCAGAACGTCACCGTCATCGGTGACCGTGCACCCGACCGCGTCGAGATGTGACACGACCGCGTCGCGCGGGATGGGCATGCCGGCGGTCCGCTCCGGACGGTGCGCGTCCATCGCGATCCGCGCCGGCGGGGCGACCTCGCCGACGACGGTGTAGCCGTCGACCGGCGTCGCGCCGCCGTGCGCCACCAGCAGCCGGACGCACCGCTCCAGCGCGGTGCCCGCGATCTCGGGGTCGACGCCGCGTTCGAAGCGGCGGGCGGCCTCGCTGGGCAGCCGGTGGCGGCGCACCGTGCGCGCGACGACCTCCGGGATCCAGGTCGCGGCCTCGAGCACCACCGCCGACGACGTGGCGCCGATCTCGGTGGACGCGCCGCCCATGACGCCGGCGAGCGCGATCGGGCCCGACTCGTCGGTGACCACGACGTCCTCCGCGGCGAGCGTGCGGACGACGTCGTCGAGCGTCGTGAGCCTCTCCCCCGCCTCGGCCCGGCGGACCCCGACGGGTCCGCTGAGCCGGTCCCGGTCGAAGGCGTGCAGCGGCTGCCCGGTCTCGAGCATGACGTAGTTGGTGACGTCGACGGCGAGCGAGATCGAGCGGATGCCGCACTGGCGCAGCCGGGTGACCATCCAGTCCGGCGACGGGGCGGCCGGATCGAGACCGGTGACGGCGCGCGCCGAGAACCGCCGGCACACGTCCGTCTCGTCGACGTGGACGTCGTACGCACCACCGTCGGGCGCGGGCAGCGGCAGCGTCACGTCGCGGAACGGCACGCCGAGCGCGGCCGCCGCCTCGCGCGCCAGACCGCGGATCGACATCGTGTAGCCGCGATCGGTCGTCACCGCGACGTCGAGGACGGCGTCGGTCAGCCCGAGCAGCGGCAGCGGGTCGTCACCGGGCTGCGCGCTGGCCGCCGGCAGCACGAGGATGCCGTCGTGGTCCTCGCCGATACCGAGCTCGCGGACGGAGCAGATCATGCCGTCGGAGACGTGGCCGTACGTCTTGCGCGCGGAGATGGCGAAGCCGCCGGGCAGCACCGCACCCGGCAGCGAGACCACGACGAGGTCGTCCGGGGCGAAGTTGTGCGCACCGCAGACGATGCCGCGTGGCTCGCCGTCGGCGTTGTGCACGCCGACGTCGACCTGGCACCAGCGGATCGTCTTGCCGTTCTTCTGCGACTCGTCGACGAAGGACAGCACGCGGCCGACGACGATCGGTCCGGACAGGGCGTCCGCGCCCGACTCGACGCCCTCGACCTCCATGCCGATGCGCACCAGCGCGTCCGCGAGGCCCCGGGGAGTGATCTCCGCGGGAAGATCGACGTATTCGGCGAGCCAGCTGACAGGGGCCTTCACGACTCGACTCCGAACGCCTGGGTGAAGCGGACGTCGCCCTCGACGATGTCGCGCATGTCCGCGACCCCGCTGCGGAACATCAGCGTGCGCTCGATGCCCATGCCGAACGCGAATCCGCTGTAGCGCTCGGGGTCGATGCCGCACGCCGTCAGCACACGGGGGTCGACCATGCCGCACCCACCCCATTCGATCCAGCCCTCGCTGCTGCACGTCCGGCACGGCCGGTCGGGGTTGCCGACGGACTCGCCACGACACACGAAGCAGACGAGGTCCATCTCGGCGCTCGGCTCGGTGAACGGGAAGTAGTGCGGTCGCAGCCGGGTGACGATGCCCGGGCCGAACATCGCCTCGGCCATGTGGTCGAGCGTGCCCTTGAGGTGGGCCATGGTGAGGCCCTCGTCGACGGCGAGCCCTTCGACCTGGTGGAAGACGGGCGTGTGCGTCGCGTCCAGCTCGTCGGTGCGGAACACCTTTCCGGGGCACACGACGTAGATCGGCGGCCGCTGTTCGAGCATCGTGCGGATCTGCACCGGGGACGTCTGCGTGCGCAGCACGACGCCGGAGCCCGCCGACCCCACCCAGAACGTGTCGCTGAGGTCGCGCGACGGGTGCTCGGGCGGCGTGTTCAGGGCGTCGAAGTTGAACCACGCCCCCTCGGCCTCTGGCCCTTCGGCGATCTCCCACCCCATCGCGACGAAGACGTCGCCCACGAGCTCCTGCACCGTGGTGAGCGGGTGCCGGGCGCCGCTGCGCTGCCGGTCGGTGGGCAGCGTGACGTCGACGGCCTCGTCGACGAGCACGCGCGCGTCGCGTTCGGCCTCGAGCTCGACCTGGCGCGCGGCCAGCGCCTTGCGCACCGCGCCGCGGGCGGGGCCGAGCCGCTTTCCGGCGGCCGAGCGGGCGGCCGGGGGCAGGGCGCCGATCTCGCGGTTGGCGAGGGCGAGGGGCGAGCGGTCACCGTCGTGGGCGAGACCGGCGGTCTTGAGCTCGTCGAGCGACCGTGCGGCGGCGAATGCCGCGACGGCGTCGGCGACGTTGGCGTCGACCGTCTCCTGCTGCAGGGCGGCGACCTCGACCGGGTCGAAGTTCTGGCTGGTCATCGTTCGATCTCTCGTCGTCGGGCGTGAACGGCGCGCCGACGAGGCGTCGTCAGGCGCGCGGACGGAGAGCGGCCGCCAGCCGCGCGGCAAACATCGCGGGACGCGACGATCCGGTGGCGGGCACGGACTCACCCTAGCGCGCCGCCGAGTGGCCGGCCCCGGCGGCGAGGGCGGCGTACCGGCCGGCGTCGGCGAGCAGCGTCTCGTGGGTTCCCCGCTCGACGATGCGGCCGTGGTCGACGACCGCGATCTGGTCGGCGTCGTGCACGGTCGAGAGCCGGTGCGCGATGGTGATCGTCGTCCGTCCCTCGGCCAGCGCGTCGAAGGCCTGTTGCACGGCCCGTTCGGTCTCGTTGTCGAGCGCGCTCGTCGCCTCGTCCAGTACCAGCACACGCGGGTTGCGCAGCAGCGTGCGGGCGATGGCGAGGCGCTGCTTCTCGCCGCCGGAGAAGCGGTGCCCACGCGAGCCGACCATCGTGTCGTAGCCGTCGGGCAGGCCGGCGAGCAGCTCGTGGATCTGCGCGGCACCGGCGGCGGCCTCGATCTCGGCGTCGGTCGCGTCCGGCTTGGCGTAGCGCAGGTTCTCGCGCACGGTCGCGTGCAGCAGGTACGTCTCCTGGCTCACCACGCCGACGAGGGCGGCGACGTCGGCGAGGCGCAGGACGCGCAGGTCGACACCGTCGATCGTCACCCGGCCGCCGGTGGGGTCCTGCAGCCGGGCGACGAGGCCGGCCAGGGTGCTCTTGCCCGAGCCGGTCTCGCCGACGAGGGCGAGCGTGCTGCCGGCCGGGACGTCGAGGTCGACGCCGGCGACGGCGGCGACGTCGCTACCCGGGTAGTGAAAGGTCACCGACTCGAAGCGCACGTGCCCGGGCGCGTGCGCGGTGTCGACCGTGACCGGCGCGGCCGGGTCGGCGACGTCGACGGGCAGGTCGAGGTACTCGAAGATGCGGGCGAACAGGGCGAGCGAGCTGGTGATGGTGACGCCGACGTCCAGCAGCCCCATGAGCGGCATGAACAGCCCGCTCTGCAGCGTGGTGAAGGCGATGATCGTCCCGATGCTCATCGAGCCGGCCGTCACGGGCAGGCCGGCGCCGAGGTAGATCAGGGCGGGGATGGCCGCGAACAGCACGCGCATGACGGCCATGCGCCAGCGGCCGGCGAGCTCCGAGCGCAGCTCGAGGTCGATGAGGCGGGCGGACGACGCGGTGAAGCGCTCGATCAGTGCGGGGCCGGTGCCCATGGTCTTGGCGAGCTGCACGCCGCTGATGGACAGCCCCTCGTCGATGGTGACGTTGAGGTCGGCGAGCTCGGCCTGCCGGCGGGCGGTGACCTCGCGGCGCATGCGCGCGACGCGGCGGGTCAGCAGTATTGCCGGCGGCATGACGACCAGCGTGATCAGCGACAGCCGCCACGACAGCGCCACCATCGCGACGGCGGTGGCGACCACGGTCGTGAGGTTGGCCGCGACGGACGTCGCGGTCGAGGTGACGACCGACTGCATGCCGCCGATGTCGTTGGTGATGCGCGACTGCACCTCGCCGGTGCGCGTACGCGTGAAGAAGGCCATGGACTGACGCTGGAGGTGGGCGAAGACGCCGGTGCGCAGGGCGTGCATCACCTGCTGGCCGACCCGGGTGCTGATCCAGGTCTGCACGACGCCCAGCACGGCGGTGACGGCGGGGACGGCGACCATGCCGGCGGCGAGCCAGCAGAGCAGGGTGACGTCCTGGTGCGGCAGGGCGACGTCGATGACCTCGCGCAGCAGGAACGGCGAGGCCATGCCGAGGACGGCGGCGACGACGATGATCGTGGTGACGACAGCGAGCTGCGGTCGGTAGGGGACGAAGAGACGGCCGATCCGGCGCAGCGACACGTCGCGGGCCTGGGCCTTCTCGAGGGCGGAGGACTTGCGGGCGGGACCACCGGGGCGGCCACCGCCGAACTGGGGGCTGGTCATACGCAGCCGACCTTTCGTCGAGTTCGTCGGGACATTACTGAGGTTACCTCACAATGAGGCGCAACAACAACCGCGCTTAGACTGTTCCCGTGGCCGATCGCGACGCCGAGCTCGAGGCGCTGACGAATGCGTTCTGGACGGTCGCGCGCCGGCTGCGGCACGGCTCGCGGCAGACGCTGGCCCCGTTCGACCTCGCGCCGTCGCACTCGCGGGCGCTCGGCACGCTCCTGCGTCGCGGCGCGATGCGGCTGGGCGCGCTGGCCGACCTGCTGGGCATCGCGGCCCGATCGGCGACCGAGGTCGTCGACGCGCTGGAGGAGCGCGGCCTGGTCGAGCGCACCCCGGACCCGTCCGACCGGCGGGCGACGCTCGTCGTCCCGACCGACGAGGGCCGGGAGCTGATGTTGCGCATCCGCGAGGCGCGGCTGGCCGAGACCGACGAGCTGTTCGCCCGGCTCAGCGCGCAGGACCGCGCGGAGCTGACCCGGATGCTGCTCGCGCTGGACGAGTGACCCGCCGGCGCAACTCGGCGGGCAGGTCGTCACCCGCGGCGCGCAGGCGCGGCAGGAGCTCCCGTTCGCCCATGACCGCCCGGAACGCGAGCCCCACGGTGACGTCGTGGTCGGGTCGGTGGAGCACGGTGACGGCGTCGCCCGAGCGGACGACTCCCCCGGTCACGACGCGCAGGTACGCGCCGCTGCGACCGTCCTCGGTGAACCTGCGGGTCCAGCCTCGGACGTCCATCCGGCCGCGGAAGGTGGCGCACGGGATGCGTGGGTTCGTCACCTGCAGCACCACGGTGTCGCCGATGCGCCACCGCTCGCCGACGAGCGCGCCGTCGACGTCGACGCCGACGGTGGTCAGGTTCTCGCCGAACGCGCCGTCGGGCAGCATGCGGCCGAGCCGCTGCTCCCACGCGTCGAGCACCTCGCGCGCGAACGCGTAGACGGCCTGGTCGGTACCGCCGTGGTGGCGCTGGTTGCCGATGCGGTCACCGACGAGTCCGCTGCCGAGGCCGCCGCGCTTGGGTCCGGGCTCGCGGACCTCGACGGGGCCGGAGACCGGCACCTTGCCGAAGCCGGTCGGCCGACGCCCGGCCGGTTGCGCGGCGAGATCGCGCGCGACGTTGACGGACCGGACGAGCACGACCGAACGCTACCGCCGTTGTGCCCGGGCGCTCGCGTACAGGCACACCGCGGCGGCCGCGGCGAGGTTGAGGCTCTCGGCGCGGCCGTGGATCGGGACGCGGACGGTCTCGTCGGCGGCGGCGAGCACGTCCTCGGGCAGCCCGTGCGCCTCGGTGCCGAACAGCCAGGCGGTCGGCCCGGCCAGCGTCCCGTCGTCGCTCAGGTCGTCGAGGTCGCGGGCGGCGCCGCCGCTCGTCGCCAGGGTTCGCAGGCCGCCGGCGAGCACCGCCTGGACGGGTGCGGTGAGGACGGGCAGGTGGAACAGGCTGCCGGCGCTCGCCCGCACGGCCTTGCCGTTGCCGGCGTCGACGCCGCCGGTGAGCACGACGGCGTCCGCCCCGGCCGCGTCGGCGGTGCGCACCACCGCGCCCACGTTGCCGGGCTCGTTGGGCTCGACGAGCACGGCCAGCAACCGCGGCGAGCGGGCCAGCACGTCCGCGAGCGAGGGCTGCGCCAGCTCGCACACGGCGACGAGGCCCTGGGGCGTCACCGTCTCCGACAGCGCGAGGGCGTCCTTCGGTGCGATCTCGGTCGCCCCGCCGGTGAGGTCCGGGTGCCGCGCCATCGCGTCGGCCGTCGCGAACAGCTCGATGACGGCGTCCGCCGCCAGCGCCTCGCGCACCGCCTGCGCGCCCTCGGCGAGGAAACGCCCGGTCTCGCGCCGCGCGGACCGTCTCGTGAGACGGCGCGCGGCCGCGAGCCGGGCGTTGGAACTGCTGAGCAGGACGGGCTCAGGCGGCCGGGGACTGGGCGGCGGCGCCGCCGATGCCCTCGGCCTTGACCGCCGCCCGCGAGACCTCGACGAGCGCGGTGAACGCGGCCGGGTCGTTGACGGCCAGCTCGGCGAGCACCTTGCGGTCGACCTCGACGCCGGCGAGCCGCAGGCCCTGCACGAAGCGGTTGTAGGTCATGTCGTTCGCGCGGGCCGCCGCGTTGATGCGGGTGATCCACAGCTGGCGGAAGTCGCCCTTGCGCGCCTTGCGGTCGCGGTACTGGTAGGTCGAGGAGTGGAGCAGCTGCTCCTTGGCCTTGCGGTAGAGCCGCGACCGCTGGCCGCGGTAGCCGCTGGCCGCTTCGAGGGTGCTCCGGCGCTTCTTCTGGGCGTTCACTGCCCGCTTGACGCGTGCCACGTTGAGTTCCTTGCTTCAGGGAGCGCCGGGCGGTCGTCGCCGCGGTGCTCAGGGTGGGATCGGGGTGGGGCCGCAGGCTCAGATGCCGAGCATCTTCTTGATGCGGGGGACGTCGGGGCTCGCGACCTCGCTCGTCCCGGAGAGCCGACGCTTGTGCCGCGACGACTTGTGCTCGAACTTGTGCTGCATGTTGGCCCGCTCGGTGCGCAGCTTGCCGCGACCGGTGACGCGCACCCGCTTCTTGATCCCGCTGTGGGTCTTGTTCTTGGGCATCGGTGTCGGTGTCCTTCTCGGTGGTGCTGATGGGTTGGTGCCGCTCGGGCGCGGCGGCCGCCACGTCGGGGGTCGGCCTGGTCCGCCTACTCGGCCGCCTCGGCGGCCTCGACCGGCTCGGTGGCCGCGGCGGGGCGCGGCAGCCTGACCGGCTTCGCCGAGCGGTGCGGCGCGACGACCATGACCATGTTGCGGCCGTCCTGCTTCGGCGAGGACTCGACGAAGCCGAGCTCGGTGATGTCCTCGGCGAGACGCTGCAGCAGCCGGAAGCCGAGCTCGGGACGGGACTGCTCGCGGCCACGGAACATGATCGTGACCTTGACCTTGTCACCGGCCTTGAGGAATCGCTCGACGTGACCCTTCTTGGTCTCGTAGTCGTGCGAGTCGATCTTCGGGCGGAGCTTCATCTCCTTGATGACGGTGAGGGCCTGGTTGCGCCGGGCCTCTCGCGCCTTCTGCGCGCTCTCGTACTTGAACTTGCCGTAGTCCATGAGCTTGCAGACGGGCGGACGCGCCATCGGGGCGACCTCGACGAGATCCAGGTCCGACTCGGCGGCGAGCTCGAGGGCCTTGCCGAGCGGCACGATGCCGACCTGCTCGCCCTCGGGGCCGACGAGCCGTACTTCTGGGACGCGGATCCTGTCGTTGATCCTGGGTTCGGAGCTGATGGGACCTCCTACGGTGGTGTCGCGGTGCCGTGTTCATCGCCGTGTTCATTGCCGTGTGTGGTGCGGTGCGGAGTCCGCTGCACAAGACACAGGCCCCGCTGCGCGGTGCGCACGGGGCCTGGGCATCTCACGACCGGTCCGCGGCGTCGACGGACGACGCCCGGCGTACCGACGGATCGGCACGCCGTGGACCGGACCCGGCTCGCCGCGGGCGGCGGCACGGGTGGGAGGCTGCTGGGCTTCCGCTTGCACGTCCCCACCGGAGCGGGGACTGGTCGCAGTACGAGAGTAACAGCGGCACCGGGACCGACCCAAACCTGCGACCGTGCGTCAACGTCCGGCGCCGACGCGGCATTCCCCCGGCCGGGTCCGCCGGTGTTGTCGGACCCCGCGGGCAGACTGGTGCCGTGCACCGCTTCTCCCCCGCCACGCAGGCCTGGCTCGACGGCGCCTTCGCCGCGCCGACGGCCGCGCAGCAGGGGGCGTGGGACGCGGTCGCGGCCGGCGACCACACGCTGGTGGTGGCCCCGACGGGCTCGGGCAAGACCCTCGCCGCGTTCCTGTCCGCCCTCGACCGGCTCGCCGCCGAGCCGGTTCCCGACGACCCCAAACGACGCTGCCGGGTGCTCTACGTCAGCCCGCTCAAGGCGCTCGCGGTCGACGTCGAGCGCAACCTGCGGGCGCCGCTCACCGGCATCCGGCAGGCGGCGGCGCGGCTGGGCCTGCCCGAGCCCGACGTCACCGTGGCGATGCGCTCGGGCGACACCCCCGCCGACGAGCGGCGGCTGTTCGCCCGGCGACCGGCCGACATCCTCATCACCACCCCCGAGTCGCTGTTCCTGCTGCTGACCTCCGCGGCCCGCGAGTCGTTGCGCGGCGTCGACACCGTCATCGTCGACGAGGTCCACGCCGTCTGCTCGGCCAAGCGGGGCGCCCACCTCGCGGTCTCGCTCGAGCGGCTCGACACCCTGCTCGAGCGACCGGCCCAGCGGATCGGGCTGTCGGCCACGGTCCGCCCGGTCGACGAGGTGGCGACGTTCCTCGCCGGGGGACGCAACGTCGCGATCGTGCAGCCGCCGTCGCAGAAGTCGGTCGAGCTGCAGGTGGTGGTTCCGGTCGAGGACATGTCGGCGATCGGCGAGCCCAACGACGACCTGAGCGGCGCCGCGGCCGGCGCGCAACGCCGCACGTCCATCTGGCCGCACGTCGAGGAACGCGTCCTCGACCTCGTCACCGACCACCGCTCCACGATCGTGTTCGCAAACTCCCGTCGCCTCGCCGAACGGCTCACCGCGCGGCTCAACGAGCTGGCCGGCGAGCGCGCCGGGGCGGCTCCCCCGCCCGGCGGCGCGCCCGCCGAGCTGATGGCGCAGGCCGGGTCGGGGCAGCCGGCGGGCGAGGTCGTGGTCGCCCGGGCGCACCACGGGTCGGTGTCGCGCGAGCAGCGCTCGGTGGTCGAGGAGGATCTCAAGGCCGGTCGACTCCCCGCGGTGGTGGCCACCTCGTCGCTGGAGCTCGGCATCGACATGGGGGCCGTCGACCTCGTCGTCCAGGTGGAGTCACCGCCGTCGGTGGCCGCCGGCCTGCAGCGGGTCGGGCGAGCCGGGCACCAGGTCGGCGCGGTCTCGCGCGGGGTGATCTTCCCCAAGTTCCGCGGCGACCTGCTCGAGTGCGCGGTCGTCGCGGAGCGGATGCGCGCCGGTGCCATCGAGTCGATGCGCTACCCGCGCAACCCGCTCGACGTGCTCGCGCAGCAGATCGTGGCGATGCTCGCCCTCGACACCCTCACCGTCGACGACGTCGAGGAGCTCGTCCGTCGCGCGGCACCCTTCGCCGGGCTGCCGCGCTCGGCGCTCGAGGGCGTCCTCGACATGCTCGCCGGCCGCTACCCCTCCGACGCGTTCGCCGAGCTGCGCCCGCGCATCGTGTGGGACCGCGTCACCGGCGAGCTGAGTGCCCGGCGCGGCGCGCAGCACCTGGCCGTCACCAGCGGCGGGACGATCCCCGACCGCGGGCTGTTCGGCGTCTTCCTGGCCAGCGGCGAGGGTCCCGGACGCCGTGTCGGCGAGCTCGACGAGGAGATGGTCTACGAGTCGCGGGTCGGCGACGTGTTCCTGCTCGGCTCGTCGTCCTGGCGCATCGAGGACATCACGCACGACCGCGTCCTGGTCACCCCCGCGCCGGGCGAGGTCGGCAAGATGCCCTTCTGGAAGGGCGACCAGCCCGGTCGCCCCGTCGAGCTCGGGCGCGCGCTGGGGGCGTTCCTGCGCGAGCTCGCCTCGTCCTCGACCGAGGACGCCACCGCGCGGGCGCGGGCGGCGGGGCTCGACGAGTGGGGCACGGCCAACCTGCTCGCCTACCTCGCCGAGCAGCGCGAGGCCACCCACCACCTGCCCGACGACCGCACGATCCTCGTCGAACGCTTCCGCGACGAGCTCGGCGACTGGCGGCTGGTGATCCACTCCCCCTTCGGGGCGCCGGTCAACGCACCGTGGGCGCTCGCGATCTCGGCCCGGCTGCGCGAGCGCTACGGCCTCGAGGTCTCGGCCATGCACTCCGACGACGGCATCGTGCTGCGGCTGCCCGAGACCGACGCCGAACCACCCGCCGGCGACATCGCGCTGTTCGAGCCCGACGAGATCGAGGCCATGATCACCGGCGAGGTCGGTGGCTCGGCGCTGTTCGCGTCACGCTTCCGGGAGTGCGCGGCCCGCTCGCTGCTGCTGCCGCGGCGCGACCCGCGGCGGCGTACCCCGCTGTGGCAGCAGCGCCAGCGGGCCAACCAGCTGTTGCAGGTCGCGAGCGAGTACGGCGACTTCCCGGTGGTGCTGGAGGCCATGCGCGAGTGTCTGCAGGACGTCTTCGACGTCCCCGGTCTCGTCGGCATCATGCGTGATCTCGCCAGCCGCACCGTGAAGTTGGTCGAGGTCGAGACGCCGGCGGCGTCGCCGTTCGCGCGCTCGCTGCTGTTCGGGTACGTGGGCGTGTTCCTGTACGAGGGCGACGCGCCGCTGGCCGAGCGGCGGGCGCAGGCGCTGTCGCTCGACTCCGCGCTGCTCGCCGAGCTGCTCGGTGCCACCGACCTGCGCGAGCTGCTCGATCCCGACGCGATCACGCAGGTCGAGCAGGAGATCACCCGACTCGCCGAGGACCGCCGTGCGCGCGGGCCCGACGGCGTGCACGACCTGCTGCGCGCGGTCGGCGACCTCGCGACCGCCGAGGCGATCGCCCGCGGCGCGACCGCGCAGGACCTCGCCGCCCTCGAGGAGGGCCGCCGCGCCATCCGGGTCCGCATCGCCGGCGACGAACGCTGGCTCGCGATCGAGGACTCCGGGCGCGTGCGCGACGCCCTCGGCTGCGTGCTGCCCGTCGGCGTGCCCGAGGCGTTCACCGAGCCGGTCCGCGACCCGCTCGGCGACCTGGTGTCGCGCTACGCCCGCACGCACGGCCCGTTCGTGGCCCAGGACGTCGCGGCCCGGCTGGGGCTGGGGGTCGCGGTGGTCGGTTCGGCGCTGGCGCGCCTCGCCGCCTCGGGGCGGCTCGTGCAGGGTGAGTTCCGCCCCGGCGGCATCGCCACCGAGTGGTGCGACGCCGAGGTCCTGCGGGCCGTCCGGCGCCGGTCTCTGGCGGCTCTGCGCAAGGAGGTCGAGCCGGTGCCGCCCGAGGCACTGGCCCGGTTCATCCCGGCGTGGCAGGGGCTCGGCACCCGCTCGAGCCGGGGCGCCGACGGCGTGCTGCGCGCGGTCGAGCAGCTGGCCGGGGTCGCCCTGCCGGCCAGCGCGCTCGAGACCCTCGTGCTGCCGAGCCGGGTAGCGGGCTACTCCCCCGCGCTGCTGGACGAGCTGACGCTCGCGGGCGACGTCGTGTGGGCCGGCGCCGGCTCGCTCGCCGGCAGCGACGGCTGGGTGATGCTCGCGCCGGCCGAGATCGCACCGCTGGTCCTGCCCCCGCCCGACGACGTCGACGATCCGCTCGCACGCACCCTGCGCGACGCGCTCGCCGGCGACGAGGCGCTCTTCTTCAAGTCCCTGGTCGACCGCGCGATGGCGGCGGCCGAGTCCTTCGAGACCGACGAGGCGGTGGTGCGCGCGGTCTGGGAGCTCGTGTGGTCCGGGGTGCTGACCAACGACACCCTCGCGCCGGTGCGTTCGCTGCTGGGTTCTCGGGGGCGCACCGCGCACAGCCGCAAGGCCGCCGCCCCGCGACGCGGACGGTACGGGCGCTACAGCGGGCTCGCACCGGCCGGCGGGGCCCCGTCCCGGGTCCGACCGACGCCCTACGGCATGGGCGGGCGCTGGTCGGCCCTGCCGTCGCGCGAGGGCGACGCCACCCGGCGCGCGCTCGCCGCGGCCGACGTCCTGCTCGACCGCTACGGCCTGGTCACGCGGGGTTCGGTGGCCGGCGAGCGGGTGGCCGGCGGTTTCGCCGCCGTCTACCCGGTGCTCAAGGCCGCCGAGGAGTCCGGCCGCGCGCGGCGCGGCTACTTCGTCGAGGGGCTCGGCGCGGCCCAGTTCGCGTTGCCCGGGGCAGTGGACCGGTTACGCGCCGAGGCCCGGCCGCTCGACACCCGTGCGGCCGAGGGCGTCGCGGCGCTGGTGCTCGCCGCCACCGATCCCGCCAATCCCTACGGCGCCGCGCTGCCGTTCCCGCAGGCGCCCGCCGGCGAGGACGGCAAGCGCGGGCACCAGGCCGCGCGCAAGGCCGGGGCGCTCGTCGTGCTCGTCGACGGCAGCTGCGTGCTCTACGTCGAGCGGGGCGGCCGCACCCTGCTGTCCTTCAGCGAGGATCCCGCCGTGCTGCAGCCCGCCGCCGACGCGCTCGCGCTGGCCGTCCGCGACGGCGCGTTGGGGCGGCTGCAGGTCGAGCGGGCCGACGGCGCGCCGGTCACCGCGTCCGCGCTCGGCGACGCGCTGACCTCGGCCGGCTTCCGGCCCACCCCGCGCGGCCTGCGGCTGCGGAGCTGAGCGGTGCCCGAAGGCGACACGGTGTGGCTCACCGCCCACCGGCTGCACCGCGCGCTGGCCGGCCGTGAGCTGACCACGTGGGACCTCCGCGTGCCGGCGCTGGCCACCACCGACCTGCGGGGGCGTTCGGTCACCGAGGTCCTGGCCCGAGGCAAGCACATCCTCGTCCGGGTCGGCGGACCCGGGGACGCGCTGACCCTGCACAGCCACCTGCGCATGGACGGCTCGTACTACCTGTCCGCCGCGGGCGCCGCCCGGCCGCGACGTCACCCCGACCACATGATCCGGGCGCTGCTCGGCAACGCCGAGTGGCTCGCCACCGGCTACCGGGTGCACGACCTGCGCCTCGTCCCGCGCGCCGGCGAGGGCGAGTTCGTCGACCACCTCGGCCCCGACCTGCTCGGCCCGGACTGGGACACCGAGCGCGCGGTGGCCAACCTGCTGCGCATCCCCGACCTCACCGTCGGCGAGGCGCTGCTCGACCAGCGCAACCTCGCCGGCGTCGGCAACATGTACAAGTGCGAGGTGCTGTTCATGCAGCACGTGCACCCATGGACGCGGGTCGACGACGTCCCCGACCTCGCCGGCCTGGTGGCGACGTCGCAGCGCGTGCTGCGGATGAACCGTGACCATCCGGAGCAGTCGACGACCGGCTACACGCAGCGCGGTCGCGAGCACTGGGTGTACGAGCGCGGTGGCCAGCCGTGCCTGCGCTGCCGCACCCGCATCGAGCGCCGTGACCAGGGGGTCGCACCCCGGGCCCGTGGCACGTACTGGTGCCCGAGCTGCCAACCCGAACCGTCCCGGTCGGGCCGCTCGGCCTGAGACCGGTCAGCGGTCGCCGTGCTCGTCGCGCTGCATCGCGAGCAGCACCCGCTGCCGCTCCGCGCGTTCGAAGGCCACCAGCAGCCGCACCTGCTCGCGCAGCTGGTCGTCCAACACGGCCCGCGCGCGCACGAGCACCTCCCTGGCGCGTTCGGTGTTGCCGCGCGCCGCGGCCAGCAGGTCGTGGATGGGCTGCGTCGCCAGGCCCAGCGCGTCCTGCACCGACGCCAGCCCGGCCGCGGTCCGCTCGTAGTCCTCGACCGCGGCGTCCCCGTCCCGGCGCGCGGTACGGGCGGCGCGCAGCGCCAGCGTCTGCGCGTCCTCGGCCTCGGCGAACGCGGCGCGCAGTGCCTCGAGCTGCTGGGCGCACGCCCGCTGCACCTCGGCCTGACCGACCAGCGCTCGGCCGGCCGTCCGCGCCGCGAGCCGGCGCTGGTCGTCGAGCCGGGCGATCGTGCGCCGGATGTCGTCGGCGACCGCCGCCGGGTCCCGCCGCCGACCGCGCCGGCCGAACACCGGTTACGCCGTGCGGGGGGCGTCCGCCGCGGGCGGCGTCGCGGGCGCGCCCAGCGGGTTCGTCGTCCGCGGGGCGTCGTCGGCGGCGTCGTCGGCGGCGTCGTCGTCGGCCACCGGCAACCCGGCGACGAGGACGTCGACATCGGCGGCGATCTGCGCGGCCGCGGCGGGCGTGAGCAGGAAGGACGCGAGCCACCGCAGGACGGTGTCGGCGCCACCGCGACCGGCGTCGGCGAGCTTGTCGCTGACGGCCTGCCGGGCGAGTTGCCAGGCCGGCGCCGTCTCGTCGATCCGGGCGACGGCGGCGAGGGCGGCCGGCTCGACGGCGGCCAGCCCGCGGGCGACCTCGTTGCGCGAGATCGCGACGCCGGCGTCGACCAGGGCGTCGGCCAGCGGCTTGTCGGCCTGGGCGTCGACGAGCTGGCGCACCTGGTCCAGGACGAGGGCCGCGAGCACGGCGTCGCGGGTGCGGAAGTGGTTGTACAGCGTCGCCTTCGCCACCCCGGCCGAGGTCGCGACCTGGGCCATGGCGATACGGGTGCCGGTGCCGGCCACCGCGCGGGCGGCGCCGCCGAGCAGGGCGGCCCGGGTGCGGTTCATCGCGTTCCCGGCGCGGGTGCGGGTGCCCGTCACCCGGACGGGCGCCGCGGAGGCGTCTGCGACCGGCGGGGGCGTCGGGGCGGGCGGCTGTTCGACCGTCGGGCGGAACAGGGTGTCGAAGAGCGGATTCGCCGAACCGTCCATGCGTGGCCTCCTGCCGAGCAAGCCCGAGATCCGACCCGGTGCGGCGGAAATTACCCGCGTGCACCGCGGCGGCCGGGAGGCGTCGCGGCGGGTCGGCGCATCTGGTGCCCGTGTGACTGATGTGACGGACGTGAGCCTAGCGAGGACCGCCGACACCATGCACCGAGCCGTCGGGAGCGACCCGCGAGGGGCCGCGGCCGCGCGTCAGGCGGCGACGGTGGGCAGGGCGCGGACCCGTGCCCCGGTGCCGCCGGAGGCCGACGCCGATGCGGGGCCGGCCGTGCTCCCCGCGACGGCGGGCGTGCCGGTCGCGTCGGTGCCGCGGGCCGGCTCGATGCGCGCGGCACCGCCGCCGACGAGCGCCACGCGACGCGCGGCGAGCAGCTTCTCCTCGCGGCGCAGGCTGTCGCTGACCTCGGCGAACAGCTCGGACAGCTCGACCTCGAGGGCGCCGCAGATGGCGGCCAGGAGTTCCGAGGAGGGCTCCTTCTGACCGCGCTCCACCTCGGACAGGTACCCCAGGCTGACGCGGGCGCTCGCCGAGACCTCGCGCAGCGTGCGGCGTTGGCGCATTCGCAGCCCCCGCAGGGTGTCCCCCACGACCTCGCGCAGTACTGCCATGTGCGGACTACCCCCTCGCCGGGTCGGCTCACGTCGGCGGCTCCCGACGACGTCAAATTCTCACCGTACCCGCGACGGTCGGCGCGCGGGCCAGGCGTGGCGGCCGTCCGCTCCTGGCGAACAGCCCGCCTCGTCAACGCCCGGCGGAGAGCCGGGATTCCCGTCGCAGCCGCACCGCACGGGCCACGTAGTCCACCCCGGTGACGACGGCGACGACGATCGCGGCGGCCATGACGACCCAGGCGACGTCGTGCAGCCAGCTCCACGACGGCAGCACGAACAACCCGATCGCGACGTTCTGCAGCAGCGTCTTGAGCTTCCCGCCGCGGCTGGCCGGGATCACCCCGTGGCGGATCACCCAGAACCGCAGCAGGGTGACCCCGACCTCGCGGACCAGCACGACGACGGTCACCCACCAGGGCAGCTCGGCCAGCGCCGAGAGCCCGATCAGCGCCGCCCCGACCAGCGCCTTGTCGGCGATCGGGTCGGCCAGCTTGCCGAACTCCGTGACGAGTCCGCGCTTGCGCGCGATGTCACCGTCGACGGTGTCGGTCACGCACGCGAGTGCGAAGACGGCCCAGGCGATCACCCGCCACGTCGTGTCGTGCCCACCGTCGGCGAACAGCGTCCAGACGAAGACGGGGACGAGCGCGAGGCGGAACATCGTCAACGCGTTCGCGACGTTCCAGGTCGAGACGCGGTCGGGCGGGTCGCCGATCGGGTCGTCGGTGAGCCGGGGCAACGAGTTCGCCGCGGCGGCACGCGCCGCGGCCGCGCGGGCGGCCGGGGTCGAGCTGCCCGGCGCGCCGTGGCCCACCGGCGGGCCCAGCCCGGCCGACGGCGTGGCCAGCTGCGGCGGCGGCACCGGCGCGGCGGGCGTGCGCACGATCGGCGTGCCGGCGGACGGCTCGTCGGGCGTCACCACGGTTCGCCCACGGGCTCGGCGACGAGATCGACCCCCTCGCTGGCGAGCACGAAGACCGGGACGATCGCGCCGCGCGCGACACCCTCGGCACCGACGAGGCGCACCACGCCGTCGACATCGGGCCCCTGGTGGGCGGCGCGGCCGACGATCTCGCCGGAGCCGTCGTCGTCGACGTCCTCGACCAGGACCTCGACGCGTGTGCCGACGCGCTCCTCGGCGCGCTGGGTGACCAGCTCGTCGGCGAGCGACTGGATGCGTTCCTTGCGCTCGGCGACGAGGTCCGGGTCGACCTTGTCGGCGAAGCCGGCGGCCTCCGTGCCGTCCTCGTCGGAGTACCCGAACACGCCGATCGCGTCGAGGCGCGCCTCGGACAGGAAGCGTTCGAGCTCGACGACGTCGGCCTCGGTCTCACCGGGGAAGCCGAGGATGAAGTTGCTGCGCGCCCCGAGGTCGGGCGCGAGGTCGCGGGCGCGGCGGAGCAGGTCGAGGAAGGAGTCGGTGCCGCCGAAGCGCTTCATGCGCCGCAGGACGGGCGTGCTCGCGTGCTGGAAGGACAGGTCGAAGTACGGCGCGACCCCCGGGGTGGTCGCGAGCCGTCGGACGAGCTCGGGGCGCGTCTCGGCGGGCTGCAGGTAGGACACCCGGACGCGCTCGATGCCGGTGACGTCGGCGAGGTCGGGCAGCAGCGCCTCGAGTGCGCGCAGGTCGCCGAGGTCCTTGCCGTAGGACGTCGAGTTCTCGCTGACGAGCACGATCTCGCGCACGCCGGTGCCGGCGAGCCAGCCGGCCTCGGCGACGACGTCGGCGGGCTTGCGCGACACGAACGCGCCGCGGAAGGACGGGATGGCGCAGAAGGTGCAGCGCCGGTCGCAGCCGGAGGCGAGCTTGAGGTAGGCGACGGGCGCGTCGTCGAGTCGGTTGCGGACCGCGGTCGCGGGCAGCGACGCCGACGGGTGCCAGGCGTGACCGGGCAGCGCGACCTCGGCCGCGGCGGGCTGGCGCTGCGTCGGCGTGACCGGCAGCAGGGTCCGGCGGTCGCGCGGCCGGTGGGTCTGCACCGCGCGGCCGGCGGCGACGTCGTCGAGTCGCGCGGCGATGTCGGCGTAGGAGTCGAAGCCCAGGACGGCGTCGGCCTCGGTCAGCGCCGTGGCGAGCTCGTCGCCGTAGCGTTCGGCGAGGCACCCGACGGCGACGACCTTGCGCTGCTCGCCCGCGGCCTCGAGGACCGTGTTGATGGAGTCCTGCTTCGCCGACTCGATGAAGCCGCAGGTGTTGACCACGACGACGTCGGCGGCCTCGGCGTCGTCGGTGAGCGCCCACCCGCCCGCCCCGAGCCGACCCGCGAGCTCCTCGGAGTCGACCTCGTTGCGCGCGCACCCGAGGGTGACGAGCGCGACGCTGCGACCGGCCGTTGACACGACTTGCAGGTTACCCGCGCCACGGCGCCCCGGTTACCCGCGCCACGGCGCCCGAGCCGCCGAGCCGGTCGCCTCCCTCGCGCCGGCACGACGTCGTTACCGTCGTGACCGTGTCCGCACCGTCCTCGCCCGTGGTCCGCCGGGCCCGCACGGCCGACGTCCCGGCCATCAAGGCCCTCGTCGACGTCTACGCCGGCTCGGGGCGCAAGCTGTTGGCCAAGGAACTCGTGGCGTTGTACGAGGACGTGCAGGACTTCCTCGTCGCCGAGCTCGACGGCGTGGTCGTCGGCTGCGGTGCGCTGCACGTGCTGTGGGCCGACCTCGGCGAGATCCGCACGCTGGCCGTGCATCCCGACCACCGCCACCGCGAGCTCGGCCGGCTGCTGCTGGACGCGCTCGTCGCCACGGCCCGGGAGCTCGGGTTGTCGCGGCTGTTCGCCCTGACCTTCCACACCCGCTTCTTCGGCCACGCGGGCTTCCGCGAGATCGACGGCACGCCGGTCGACCACGACACCTACGACGCGCTGCGCCGCTCCTACGACCCCGGCGTGGCCGAGTTCCTGGGGCTCGAGTACGTCAAGCCCAACACGCTCGGCAACACCCGCATGCTGCTGCACCTGGACGGCTGAGCGGTCCGGCCGGACCCGCGATCCGGCGTGGGTTCGGGCGTGTCTCACCTGTCCCACGAGCACCAGCAGATAGCGTCCGTGCGGACAAGGAGGTGAGCGTGATGGCCACACTCGACCGCATCGACCCGGCGTTCACGGCGTGGACGCCGTCGGCCGCCGGTATCGCGACCGAGGACGAGGAGTACGTCGGTCGCCACCGCAAGCCTGGCGCGCGCCGGCTGTCGCTCGTCGCGATGTTCTACACGCCGAGGCACCGCGCTCGCTGAGCCCGAACCCGCGTCGACCGAGCGGTCACCTGCAGTTGCGGGTGACCGCTCGGTCGCGTCAGGCGCCTTCCGGGCTGATGCGAACGGGCTCGTCCTCGGCCGCGGGGTCGTCCTCGGGGGTGACGAGGTCGGCGGCGCTGCCGCCGTTGCGCAGCGTGTACATCAGCCCCGCCAGCTCGTCCGGGGTCACCAGCACGTCGCGGGCCTTGGATCCCTCGGAGGGCCCGACGATCTCGCGGGACTCCATGAGGTCCATCAGCCGGCCGGCCTTGGCGAAGCCGACCCGCAGCTTGCGCTGCAGCATCGACGTCGAGCCGAACTGCGTCGACACGACGAGCTCGACCGCCGACAGGAACAGGTCCATGTCGTCGCCGATGTCCTCGTCGATGTCCTTCTTCGGCGCCTGCTGCGGGGCCGTGACGTCCTCGCGGTACGTCGGCTGCAGCTGCTCCTTGCAGTGGTCGACGATCGAGCTGATCTCGGCGTCGGTCACGAACGCGCCCTGCATGCGGGCGGGCTTGGACGCTCCCATGGGCAGGAACAGCGCGTCGCCCTTGCCCAGCAGCTTCTCGGCACCGGGCTGGTCGAGGATGACCCGCGAATCGGCGAGTGAGGAGGTCTTGAAGCCGAGCCGCGACGGCACGTTGGCCTTGATGAGGCCGGTGACGACGTCGACCGACGGTCGCTGGGTCGCGATGACCAGGTGGATGCCGGCGGCACGGGCCAGCTGCGTGATGCGGACGACGGACTCCTCGACGTCGCGCGGGGCGACCATCATGAGGTCGGCGAGCTCGTCGACGATCACGAGCAGGTAGGGGTAGGCCTGGTAGACCCGCTCGGACCCGGGTGGCGCCTTGAGCTCGCCGGAGTGCACCTTCTTGTTGAAGTCGTCGATGTGGCGGACGCCGGAGCTCTCCATGTCCTCGTAGCGCATGTCCATCTCGCGCACGACCCACTGCAGCGCGTCCGCCGCCTTCTTGGCGTTGGTGATGACCGGCGTGACGAGGTGCGGGATGCCCTGGTAGGCGGCGAACTCCACCCGCTTGGGGTCGATGAGCACCATGCGCACCTGGTCGGGCGTGGCCCGCGTGAGCACCGACAGGATGAGCGTGTTGATGCAGCTCGACTTGCCCGCGCCGGTCGCGCCGGCGACGAGCAGGTGCGGCATGCGGGTGAGGTTGGCGACGACGAAGCCGCCCTCGACGTCCTTGCCCAGCGCGACCAGCATCGGGTGGTTGTCGCGCTGCGCGACCTTCGAGCGCAGCACGTCGCCGAGCATGACGACCTCGGGGTCGGTGTTGGGGATCTCGACCCCGACCGCGCTCTTGCCCGGGATGGGACTGAGAATGCGCACTTCTGCGCTTTTGACGGCGTAGGCGATGTTGCGGGTCAGGTTGGTGATGCGTTCGACCTTCACGCCCGGGCCGAGCTCGACCTCGTAGCGGGTGACGGTCGGGCCGCGGTTGAAGCCGGTGACCGAGCAGTCGACGTCGAACTCGGTGAAGACCTGTTGCAGGGCGGCGATCACCTCGTCGTTGGCCTGGGTGTGCTCCATGTGGGGAGTGCCCTGGGCGAGGTCCTTGATCGGCGGCAGCGTGTACATCCCGGCGCCGCCGGCGAGCTCGAGCTGCACCGGCCGGTCGATCGGCGGCAGCTCCGGTTCTACCGGGGCCGCCTTCGGCGTCCGCGGTCGCCGGGGCTTGACCGGCTCCGCCGGCGGCTCGGTGACGGCGACCGGGGCGAGCTCCGGGATCTCGGAGGTGTCCACGACCATCGGGGCGGCCGTGTCGTCGTCCACGGCGGTCCGCGGCGTGCGGCGTCGCCGGGGCCGGGGGGCCGGCTCCGGCTCGGCGTCGACATGCTCGCCCTCCCCCGCCCGCAGGCCGAGCAGGGTGGCCGCGTAGTCGACCAGCACGCCGATGGGCGTCGCGGTGACGACGAGGATCCCGAACGCACCGGCGAGCGCGAGCACGGGTACGGCGATCACGTCGCCGAGACCCCGCGCGAGCGGCAGGCCGATGCCGGTGCCGAGCAGGCCGCCGGCCTCCTCCCGCCCGGCCGCGTCGGTCGGGCTGCCCGCCCACACGTCGAAGAGGCCGACGACGGCCACCGTGACGGCCACCGAGCCGACGACGACGCGTCCGCGTGCTTGGGGTTCCGGCGCCTGGCGCAGCATGTGCGCGGCGGCGACGACGAGGACGACGGGCAGCAGCAGTGCGGCGTTGCCGACGGCGTAGCGGCAGACGCGTTCGAGGAAGGCGCCGACCGGGCCGGCCGCGCCGAACCACACCGCGACGGCGAGCACGAGGCCGAGGGCGAGCACACCGAGCGCGGCGCCGTCGCGACGGTGCTCGGCGGGGAGCTCGCGGGCGGTGGCTGCATTGCGACCGGCGGCCCGGAACACGCTGCCGATCGCGACCGCGAGGGCGCGCCAGATCGCCGTGATCGCACGGCCGACCCCGGCGAGTGGGCCACCACCGGGGCGGCGCGCTGCCGTGGCCGTCCGCCCGCCGGCGCGGCCGGCGCTCTTGCGCGCGGGCGGCTTGCGGTTCGCGGGTCGGTTCGCGGGGCGGCGTCCCGGCGCCGCGGCGGGCATCCGGGTGGTGCTCGAACGGGTTCCCGTGCGCCGCGGGCGCGTCTCGGTCTGACCTTCCACCCAGCGACCTTAACCCTGCGGTTGAGGGTTGGGGCGGAGGCGCGCGCGCCCGCGCCGCGTCCCGATCCTCCTGCGCCTCCGGCGTCCCACGTCGTCCCCCACAGGAAGATCCGCGCGGCGCGGGTCAGCTGCCGCGCAGGCCGGCGGCGGCGAGGTCCTCGCGCAGGTGGCTGAGCTCGTGCTCGGTGGCGTCGACGAGCGGCAGCCGGACCGGGCCCGCGTCGAACCCGCGCAGTCGCAGCCCCGCCTTGACCAGGATCGTGCCCGCCGTGCGGAAGATCCCGGTGTAGATGGGCAGCAGCTGCCGGTGCAGCCGCAGCGCCTCGGCCGTGTCGCCGCGCTCGTGGGCGGCGATCAGCGCCTGGGTCTCGACGCCGCAGAAGTGGGTCGACGTGCCGACGACGCCGACCCCGCCGATCGACAGCAGCGGCAGCGTCATCGCGTCCTCACCGCTGTAGCAGGCCAGGTCGGTCTCGGCCAGCACGCGCGCGGACGCCGCGAGGTCGCCCTTGGCGTCCTTGACCCCGACGATGCGCTCGTGCGCGGCGAGCTCGAGCAGGGTCTCGGTGTGGATGGGCGTGCCGGTTCGCGACGGGATGTCGTAGAGCAGCGTCGGCAGGTCGGTGGCGTCGGCGACGGCGCGGAAGTGCGCGAGCACCCCCGCCTGGGGCGGCCGCGAGTAGTACGGGGTGACGCTCAGCAGGCCGTGCGCGCCCGCCTTCGCCGCGGCCTGCGCGAGGTGGATCGAGTGGACGGTGTCGAACGTCCCCACGCCCGCGATCACGTGGGCGCGATCGCCGACGGCCTCGACGACGGCGGCGAGCAGGTCGGCCTTCTCCGCGTCCGTGGTGGTGGGCGCCTCGCCGCCGGTGCCGCTGATCACCAGACCGTCGTTGCCGCCCTCGTCGACGAGGTGCCGGGCGAGCTGCTGCGCGGCGTCGAGGTCGAGCGCGCCGGACACGTCGAACGGCGTGACCATGGCCGTGAGGACCCGGCCGAAGGGCTGACGGACGTCGGTTGGCACGGTCCCGAGTCTATCGGTGGACGCGAACCGCTCAGCCCTCGCTGACCATCGGGCTCGACGCGACCTCGGTGCCGTCGGGCAGCGCCGAGATCTCGAAGTCGGCGAACGCGTTCGGGGCGACGCGCTGGAGTTCCCGCAGGCACGCGATCGCCAGCTCGCGGATCTCCACGTCGGCGTGCTCGGAGGCACGCATGGCCACGAAGTGCCGCCAGGCGCGGTAGTTGCCGGTGACGACGATGCGGGTCTCGGTGGCGTTCGGCAGCAGCGCGCGGGCCGCCTGCCGGGCCTGCTTGCGACGCAGGGTGGCGTGCTCGACGTCGGCGAACCGCTTCTCGAGCCCCTCGAGCAGCTCGGTGTACGCCGCCACCGCGGCGTCGGAGGCCGCGAGGAACTTGGCGTGCAGCTCGGGGTCGTCGGCGATGACGTCCGGCTCGACCATCGCGGCGTCCTTCTCGGGGACGTAGCGCTGCGAGAGCTGCGAGTAGCTGAAGTGCCGGTGCCGGATCAGCTCGTGGGTGAGTGAACGCGAGATGCCGGTCAGGTAGAAGCTGACCGAGCCGTGCTCGAGCACCGAGAGGTGACCGACCTCGAGGATGTGGTGCAGGTAGCCGGCGTTGGTGGCCGTCACCGGGTTCGGCTTGGCCCAGGACTGGTAGCAGGCGCGGCCGGCGAACTCGGCGAGCGCCTCGCCGCCGTCGGCGTCGGTGGTCCACGGCACGTCCGCCGGCGGTTCGAAGTGGGTCCAGGCGATGGCGTGGACCTGCAGCGGGACGATGGCGGGCACGGCGGACTCCGGGATCGACGGGCGCGGACGGGGCGGGCCCGAGCCTAACCCGCGGCGGGTGTGGGGCCGGTGCGCGCCACGGCTTCGGCGAGCGTGGTGGACAGATCGCCGCGCGGCATGACCTCGACCCCGTCCAGCCCGAGCCAGCCCGCCGTGACGTCGAGCTCGGCGGCGAGCTCGATCGCGACGTGGCCGGGATCCTGCCCCGGTTCGACCCACGCGCTCTGCACGCGCAGCACGCCCTGCTGCCGATCGGCCTTGAGATCGACGCGCCCGACGAGGGTGTCGCCGAGCAGGAAGGGCAGCACGTAGTAGCCGTAGCGACGCTCCTCCTCGCGGGTGTAGATCTCGATGCGGTAGTGGAAGTCGAACAGCCGCAGCGTGCGTTCCCGATACCAGACCAGCGAGTCGAAGGGCGAGAGCAGCGCGCGGGCCTGGACGGTGCGCGGGCGTCGCGCCTCGTGCCACAGGTACGCCGGTGCGTCCCAGCCCGCGACGTGCACGGCGGCGAGCTCGCCGGTGTCGACCAGCTCGGCGACCGCGGCCTTGGTGTCGGCGTGGGAGAGCCGGAAGTAGTCGCGCAGGTCGGGCTCGGTGGCGACCCCGTGGGCGCGGGCCGAGATGCGCACCAGCTCGCGCTTCGCGTCGACCGGATCGGGGGTCGGGGCGGCGAGGACGTCGGCGGGGATGACCCGCTCGGCGAGGTCGTACCAGCGCTCGAAGTTCACCCGCTTGGCCGTGGTGATCTCACCGGCGAAGAACAGCCATTCCAGCGCGGTCTTGCCGTCGTGCCAGTTCCACATGTGCCCGGGCCGGGGCGCGGGACGTGGGATGCCGGTGTCGCCGGCGACGATCGGCCCCTGCTCGGCCACGAGCCGGCGGACGTCGTCGAGCAGGCCCGGGCGCTCCCGCGCGATGCGGCGGATGTTGGCCCACGGCTCGACGTGCGCGCGGGCCATGCGCCAGCGCAGCAGGGGCTGGTAACGCACCGGGACGAGTGACGCCGCATGCGCCCAGTACTCGAACAGCTCCGGGTGACGGGGGCGCGGCACGTAGGCCGTCATCCGGTCGAGGACCTCGCGCGGGTACGGGCCGAGGCGGGCGAACACCGGCAGGTAATGGCTGCGCGAGAACACGTTGACCGAGTCGATCTGCAGCAGCGCGACGCGGTCGAGGACCCGGCGCACGTGCCGCGCGTCGACACGGCCGGTGGGGCGCGGATCGGCGAAGCCCTGCGCGGCGAGGGCGATACGACGCGCGTGCGCGGCGCTCAGCGTACGGACCCCTGCCACGCTTGCCGACACTACGGCGAGCCACCGACACGCGGGCCCGTGGCCGACGCCGCGGCAGCGTGGCTAGGGTCGCTGACGTGGCAGACGTCAGCGTCCGTGCGGCCCGACCCGACGACGCCGCGGAGATCGGCCGGATCCAGGTCGACACGTGGCGGACGGCGTACGCGGCGTTCGTGCCCGCCGCCGTGCTCGACTCGATCGACGCCGCCGGCGCCGCCGAGGCGTGGTCGGCCGCCGTCACCGCCCCACCGTCGCCGCGCCACCACGTCCTCGTCGCGCTGGAGCAGCAGTGGCGGGTCGGCTTCGCCGCCCTCGGCCCCGCCGAGGAACTGCAGCCCGACGATCCGGAGCCGGCCACGACCGGCACGGTCGCGGCGATGCTGGTCGAGCCCCGGTGGGGACGCCGCGGGCACGGCTCGCGGCTGCTCGCCGCCGTCGTCGACCACGCCCGCGCCGACGGCCTGACCCGGCTGGTCACCTGGATCCCCGAGGGCGACGAGGCCACCCGGACGTTCCTCGAGTCCGCGGGCTGGGCGGCCGACGGCCTCGTCCGCGCGCTGGATACCGGGGCCGGCGAGCTGCGCGAGCTGCGGCTGCACACCGAGATCGCCGAGGCGACCGAACACATCGACGGCCGATGATGGCGTTCACGGGCATCCCTGCCGCCGCGCTGGACTTCTACGAGGATCTCGAGAACGACAACTCCAAGGCGTTCTGGGCGGCGCACAAGCACGTCTACGACGAGGCGGTGAAGGCGCCGATCGAGGCGTTGGCGACCGAGCTCGCCACGCGCTGGGGCGAGTTCACGATGTTCCGCCCGTACCGCGACGTCCGCTTCAGCAAGGACAAGACGCCGTACAAGACGCACCAGGGCGTGTGGTTCGGGGAGACGTCGGTGTACTTCCACGTGTCGGCGGCCGGGCTGTGGCTGGCCGGCGGGTACTGGCAGTCGAGCACGCCGCAGGTGCAGCGGCTGCGCCGTGCCGTCGACGACGACGTCGCCGGCCCGCTGCTGGCCAAGGCGGTGGCCGGCGTGCGGCGCAAGGGCTGGCAGGTGCGGGGCGAGCAGCTGGTGCGCGTCCCGGCCGGCTACGACAAGGAGCATCCGCGCGCCGAGCTGCTGCGGCACAAGACGCTGACGGCGGGCAAGGAGGTCGGCTTCCCCGACTGGCTGCACGCCGCGGCGGCCCGGACCGAGATCGCCAAGCAGTGGCGCGCGCTGGCCCCGCTGACGAGCTGGCTCGACACCCACGTCGGGCACGACTGACCGACACCGGTGATCGACATCCGGTTGTCGTCGCCCCGCTGCGGTGATCGACATCCACAAACCGTTGCCATGACGACGGGAACCGCATGTCGATCACCGGACCACCGACGCTGATCGACATCCACAAACCGTTGCCATGACGACGGGAACCGGATGTGGATCACCGGAAGGACGGCGGCCCGGACCCCGGCGCCTCGCTCAGAGCGTGCCGAGGAAATCGACGAGGTCGCGCCAGAGCGCGACGCGCAGCGGCACCGGCATCCCGTTGTTGGCTCCGGACGGCCCCGGCAGGACGAAGGCGGGGATGCCCGCCACCGTCCAGGAGAGCTCCCCGTAGCCGCGGGGCAGCCGACGCCCCGCGGCCCGCGCGTAGGACGACGCGGCGGTCTTGGAGACGAACGCGACGGCCGGCGGATCCACGGCGGCCAGCCGGGCGTGGAAGCCGGCCAGGTCGAAGACGGGCGGCTCCCCCCGCACGGCGTGCTCGGTGCGGACGAGGTCGGTGAGGCCGACGCCGTGCTCGACCACCTCGGCGTCGCGTTCGGCCGACAGCTCCACAGGGGTGAACCCGCACTCGTGCAGCAACAACCAGAACTTGGTGCCCGCGCCGCCGTAGTAGTGATCGCGCTCGGCGCGGTGCCAGGCGGCGATCGTCCCGGCGATCACCACGCGCAGCCCCGGACGGAGCAGGTCGGGCAGCACCCGTTAGAGGTCCAGCAGGGCCTCGAGCCCCACCGTCAGGCCGGGCCGTCGCGCGATCTCGCGCACGCCCAGCAGCACGCCGGGCATGAACGACACCCGGTCGAGCGAGTCGTGCCGGATGGTCAGCGTCTCGCCCTCGGCCCCGAGCACGACCTCCTGGTGCGCGACCATCCCGGCGACGCGCAGCGCGTGCACGTGCACGCCGTCGACATCGGCGCCGCGGGCGCCGTCACGGGCCTGCGTGGTCGCGTCCGGGACAGCCCCCATCCCCGCCTCGCGGCGGGCGGCGGCGATGAGCTCGGCGGTCCGCACCGCGGTGCCGCTCGGAGCGTCGGCCTTGTGGGGGTGATGCAGCTCGATGACCTCGGCGGTGTCGTAGAAGCGGGCGGCGAGCTGGGCGAACCTCATCGACAGCACCGCGCCGATGCCGAAGTTCGGCGCGACGAGGACGCCGACCTGCGGGGCGTCGGCCAGCCACGTCCGCACCGTGTCGAGACGCTCGGCGGTGAACCCAGTCGTGCCCACCACGGCGTGGATGCCCTGGTCGATCGCGAAGCGGATGTTGTCCATCACGACATCCGGGTGGGTGAAGTCGACCAGCACCTGGGAACCGGCGTCGGCGACGCTGAACAGCCAGTCGCCGGCGTCGACCATGGCGACGAGCTCCAGGTCGTCCGCGGCGTCGACCGCCCGGCAGGCCTGCTGTCCCATGCGTCCGCGGGCGCCGAGGACACCCACGCGGATCGGCTCGCTCACTGCTGCTCCCTCTCAGACCGCGCTGTCGAAGTCGTGCTCACCGAACGGTCCTACCACGGTGAGGCATCGGGGCCGGTGCAGCACGTCCGTGGCGACGGCGGCGACGTCGTCCGGTGTCACCGCGTCGATCTCGGCCAGCACGTCGTCCAGCCCGAGGATGTCGCCGTAGGCGGTCTCGCTCTTGCCGATGCGGGTCATGCGCGACCCGGTGTCCTCGAGACCGAGCACGAGGGCACCGCGCATCTGCCCCTTGCCACGCTCGACCTCCGCGGCGTCGAGCGCGCCACCGGCGACGGCGTCCAGCTCGGCCAGCATGATCGACAGCACCTCGTCGGCCTTGCCCGGCTGGCACCCCGCGTAGACCCCGAACTGTCCGGCGTCGGCGAAGGCGCTCGTGTACGAGTACACCGAGTACGCCAGACCGCGCTCCTCGCGCACCCGCTGGAACAGCCGGGAGCTCATGCCCCCGCCCAGCGCGGACGACAGCACGCCCAACGCGTAACGGCGCGGGTCGTGGCGCGACAGCCCGTGGCAGCCGAGCAGCAGGTTGGCCTGCTCGGTGTCGTCGGCGACCACCCGGATCGCCTCGGCCGGGCGCGCCGTGCTGCCGGCCGTGTCGCCGTCCGCCGGACGCGCCGACTGCGCGGCCGCTCCCGGGTCGAGCCGCTCGCCGAACACCCGCCGGACGTGGCGGACGACGTCGCCGTGCTCGATGTTGCCCGCGACCGCGACCACCATCGAGTCGGTGGTGTAGCGACGCCGGTAGTAGCCGGCGACCTGGCGGCGCGTGAGGGCGTGGATGGACTCCTCGGTGCCGAGGATCGGCCGGCCGAGGGGCGTGTCGCCGAAGAGCGCCGCGGCGAACTCGTCGTGGACGAGGTCGCTCGGGTCGTCGTCACGCATCGAGATCTCCTCGAGCACGACACCGCGCTCGACGTCGACGTCCCGGGCGGCCACCGTCGCGTTGAGCACCACGTCCCCGACGATCTCGAGCGCGACGTCGACGTCGCGGTCGAGCACCGTGGCGTAGTAGCAGGTGTGCTCCTTCTCGGTGAACGCGTTGAACTCGCCGCCGACGTCGTCCATCACGCCGGCGATGTCGAGCGCGCTGCGGGTGGCCGTGCCCTTGAAGAGCAGGTGCTCGAGGAAGTGGCTCGTGCCCGCGAGCGCGACCGTCTCGTCGCGCGACCCGACCGGCACCCAGACGCCGACGCTCGCGCTCCGCACCCCGGGCATGGTCTCGGTGACGACCCGCAGGCCGCCGGGCAGGACGGTGCGGGTGATGGCACCGCCGCCGGTGGCCGTGGCGAGGCGCCGGGTGGTGGCACGGGTCAGCGGCCGGGCGGCGCGCGGGCTGGGCATCACCCGATCCTACGGACGGGCCCCATCACGACCTCGCGGCCGCATCGCTCACCGCGGCAGCCAGGCGTCCGGCGCCTCGTTGAGCCGCTTCACGTGCGCGGGCAGCGAGCCGGTCAGCACCTGCGCGAGCGTCGTCTCGTCCAGCACACGGCGCAGGCTCGAGCGCACCGCGACCCACACCTCGGGCAGGTGCTCGGCGACCCCCGCGTAATTCGTCTCGTGCGGGCGCAGGCCACGCACCTCGGCCAGGGGCCCGTCGACCGCACGCAGCACCGAGCCGAGGGTGACCTCCTTGGCGGGGCGGGCGAGCGCGTAGCCGCCCTCGGCCCCGCGCTGGCTGCGCACGATGCCCGCCCGGCGCAGCTCGCCCAGGATGGCCTCGACGAACTTGCGCGGCATGCCCTGCTCGGTGACGATCGTGTCGATCTTGACGAGCTCGGGCTCCCGCGCGGCGAGGCTGAGCAGGGCACGCACTGCGTAGTCTGTCTTCGCCGAGATCTGCACACCGCATTGTCTCAATACCGGTAGGCAATGAGGCAAGTAGGCACGCCGTCAGCGGCGCGGCGAGTTCAGGCGCCGGCCGGGATCGACGTGCTGTTCGGTGCGGTCGTCAGCCACACCTTGCTGCCCTCCTGCAGCCGCAGCGCCTCGCTCTGGCCGCGGTTGAGCTGCACCCAGGTGCCCTCCCCCGTGCCCGGCGTGTCCATCTCGGCCCGGATCTCGAATCCGACCCGCTGCACCCGGCTCACCGTCGCCGCGACCGCGTCCGCGCTCGGCTCGCCGCGGACGTCGATGTCGTGCGGGCGGACGAGCCGGCCGTCCAGCGTGGTGACGGGGCCTAGGAAGGACATCACGAAGTCGTTCGCGGGCTTGTCGTACAGGTCGTCCGGGCTGCCGACCTGCTCGATGTGGCCGTTGTTGATGACGACGATCTCGTCGGAGACCTCCAGGGCCTCCTCCTGGTCGTGGGTGACGAACACGGTCGTCACGTGCACCTCGTCGTGCAGCCGGCGCAGCCAGTCGCGCAGCTCCTTGCGCACCTTGGCGTCCAGCGCGCCGAACGGCTCATCGAGCAGCAACACCTTCGGCTCGACCGCGAGCGCGCGGGCGAGCGCCATGCGCTGCCGCTGACCGCCGGACAGCTGCGCCGGCAGCCGGTCGGCGAACTGCTCGAGGTGCACGAGCTCCAGCAGCTCGCGTACCCGCTTGTCGATGTCGGCCTTGGGCCGCTTGCGGATCTCCAGACCGAAGGCGACGTTGCGGTACACGGACAGATGCGTGAACGCCGCGTAGTGCTGGAAGACGAAGCCGACGTCGCGGTGGCGCGGCGCTTTGCGCGTGGCGTCCTCGCCGGCGATCAACACCGTCCCGGTGTCGGGCTTCTCGAGGCCGGCGACGATGCGCAGCAGCGTCGACTTGCCGCCACCGCTCGGCCCCAGCAGCGCCGTCAGCGCCCCGGACTCGACGGACAGGTCGACGTCGTCCAGCGCGACGAAGTCGCCGAACCGCTTGCCGACGCCACGGACCTCGATACTCATGTCTTCTCCTCGCGAGCGGTCACCGGGACCGTCCCCACCGACGGATCAGGGCGGACAGCGCGATCGCGGCCAGCGCGATCAGCACGAGCACGGAGGCCACGGCATAGGCCGAGTCGTAGTCCTGCTCGTTGTCGATCAGGTTGCCGATGAGCAGCGGCGCCGTCTCCGAGACCCCGGCGACGTTGCCGGACACGATGAGCACCGCGCCGTACTCGCCGAGGCAGCGGGCGATGGCCAGCACCGTGCCGTAGAGCAGAGCGATGCGGATGGTGGGCAGCGTGATCCGCACGAACCGCTGGGCGGCGTTGGCGCCGAGCGACGAGGCGGCCTGTTCCTGCTCGGTGCCGGCCTGCGTGAGCACTGGCTCGACCGCGCGCACCACCATCGGCAGCGACACGAAGACGGTGGCGAGCACCATGCCGGGCTTGGCGTTGATGATCTGCAGCGGCGTGTCGGTGAGCGCGTCGCCGAACCAGCCCTGCGGGCCGTAGACGAGCACCAGCGCGAGACCGACGATGATCGGCGACACCGCCACCGGCAGGTCGATGAAGGCGCTGAGCAGCCGCCGCCCCGGGAAGCGGTAGCGGGCGAGCAGCACGGCCGCGGCGACGCCGAACACGACGTCGATGACGACCGCACTGCCGGCCACCACGGCCGTGACCTGGAAGGCGTGCTGCGCGTCGGGGTCGGCGAGCGCGTCGAAGAAGGTGCTCAGGCCGGGCTGGAAGGCCCGCTTGAGGATGATGACCAGCGGGACGAGGACGAGGACGGCGACCCACAGCACCGCCAGCACCCGCAGCACCCAGCCGACCGGCGAGGTCGCACGATCGGCCGCCGGCCGGCGCGGGCGGGTGTCGGTCGCGCCGGGGACCGTCACGACGTCAGCCACGGCGGGCCGCCCGCCGCTGGACGAGGTCGAGCAGCACCAGCACGATCGCGCTGGCCAGCAGCAGCACGGTGGAGATCGCGGCGCCCTGCTGCAGCGCGAGCGGGTTCTCGGCGTCCTGGTACTTGCCGTAGATGAGCGCCGACGCCACCTTCGTGTTGGCGAGGTTGCTCGAGATGAACACCAGCGAGCCGTATTCGCCGAGCGCCCGGGCGAACGCGAGCGCGGCTCCCGAGGCGAGCGCGGGGCGCAGCTGGGGCAGGACGATGCGCCGAAACACGACCGCGGGCGAGGCGCCGAGCGACGCGGCGGCCTGCTCGGCGTCGCGGTCGAGGTCGAGCAGGACGGGTTGCACGGTGCGCACCGTGAAGGGCAGCGTCACGAACAGCAACGTGACGAACAGGCCGAGGCGGGTGCCGAAGAGGTCGGGGCCGACACCTCCGCTGCCGTACACGGCGAGCATGACGATGCCGGCGACGATGGTCGGCAAGGCGAACGGGATGTCGATCACGAGGTCGAGCAGCCGCGACCCGCGGAACGGTTCGCGGACCAGCACCCAGGCGACGACGGTGCCCATGACGGCACCGACGATCGCGACAATGAGCGACAGCCCCACGGTCAACCGGAGCGCGGTCGCCGCGGACGGGTTCGTGATCGCCGACCAAAAGCCCGACCAGCCGTCGTCGAAGGCCTTGCCGACGACGGCGATCAACGGCAGCAGCACCAGGAGGGTGAGCCACAGCGTCACCAGCCCGAGCGTCACCCCCGCCCCGCGCCGGATCGGCATCCCCGCCCGGGGGCCGCGTGCGCTACGGCGCCGACGGGTCGTCCCCGCCGGCGCCGTCGCGTCGCCCTCGCCGGTCGTGCCGGCGTCGAGCTGTGCCGTCACCCGGCCCCGCCGATCTTGGTCACGATGCCGGTCTTCTCGTCGAAGAACTTCTTGTTCACCGCGCTCCACCCGCCGAGCTGCGCGATCGTCGTCAGCTTCGACACCGTCGGGAACGGGTTGCTCGGGTCGTTGGCGCCGGCGACCGTCGGGATCTTGGTGCTCTTCACGACGGGGCGGAAGCCGTGCGCGGCGAAGATCTCCTGCCCCGCCTCGCTCTCGACGTAGGAGAGGAACTTCTTGGCACCGTCGGACGCGCCCTTCGTCACCGCGGCCGGGTTCTCGATGAGGATCGACTGCTCCGGGACGATGTAGTCGAGCTTGGCGCCCTTGGCCCGCGCGCTGATGGCCTCGTTCTCGTAGGAGATGAGGACGTTGCCGGTGCCCGAGGTGAACTGCGTGGTGGCCGTCGCGCCGCTCTGGGCACGGCTGACGATGTTCTTGTAGAACTTCTTCAGATACGCCTGCGCGGCGACGTCCGTGCCGCCCTCTGACAGGATGTGCGTGTAGGCGGCGAGGATGTTCCACTTCGCCGAGCCGGACGTCGCGGGGTCGGGCGTCACGATCTTG
This sequence comes from Jatrophihabitans endophyticus, assembly GCF_900129455.1. Taxonomy (NCBI): domain Bacteria; kingdom Bacillati; phylum Actinomycetota; class Actinomycetes; order Jatrophihabitantales; family Jatrophihabitantaceae; genus Jatrophihabitans; species Jatrophihabitans endophyticus. Next base: position 712,590 of record NZ_FQVU01000003.1, on the reverse strand, counting down.
ACACCGGGCTTGACCAGGTCGTCCCAGCCCTTGATGCCGAGCGGATTGCCCTGGCGGACGACGATGACGACCACCGAGTCCGAGACCAGGCCCTTCGTCGGCCCCGAGTTCCAGTTCTTCTCGACCTTGCCGGCGTCGACGAGCTTGGTCAGGTCGGGCTCGACGGAGAACCCGACGTAGTCGGCCTTCTGCCCGCCGATGACCGCCTTGCTCTGCGAGCCGCTGGGGCCGTAGGAGCCCTTGACCTCGACGTCCTTGCCGTCCTTGGTCTTGGCGAACGCCTTGCCCAGCGCGTCGTAGGCCGGCTTGGGCACGGAGTACGCGACGAGGCGCACGGTCGACGCGCTCGACCCGCTCGAACACGCGGCGACCCCGACGACGGCCGCGGTCACGGCGGCGAGCACTGCGGTCAGCCTGCGCGGGCGGACGAGCGTCGTTGACATGCAGTCACCAATCTGGTCGAGGTGCGTACGTCCATCGTGTTCGGTTTTCCGATGGATCCGCTAGAGAATATCAAGCACGCCCGTATGACGCCGGTACCGAGCGGGTGACGTCGCCCAGGTCACGGGACGAATCGGACATGCGTGGGGGTGGCGCCCGTCCCCCCCGCCTTCCTCGGCGAGTTGGTTGATCAAAACCGCTGTTGATCAACCAACTCGCCGAGGAACCGGGACCGCGCGGGCTCAGGTCGCGGTATCGGCCGGGGACGCCGCGGCGGCGGTCACACCGGCCGCCGCGCGACCGTCGCGCAGCGTCTCGGGAGCGATCGCGACGAGCAGTAACGGGAGCGCGCAGACCACGGCGTTCAGCGCGAAGGTCGAGCCGTACCCCCCACCGTCGGCGACCCAGCCGGCGATCACGGGCCCCAGCACCGCGCCGAGGTCGCCGGACATCTGGAACAGGGCGACGACCGTCCCGCCCCGGCCGCCGACGACGTCGCCCATCATCGCGCCAGGCCCCACCGAGTCCGCCGCACCGGCGACGCCGAGCAGCACCGCGGCCACGACCAGCCCGCCGACGGCCGGCGCGGTCGGCAGCACCACGAACCCCGCCACCGCGACGAGCAGCCCGACCGCCACGACCGGGCGGCGGCCGCGGGTGTCGGCGAGGCGGCCGAGCGGCAGCAGCAACGCGCCGCTGACGAGGCTGGTCACCAGGAACGCGGCGTAGGCCCAGCCGTGGTCGAGGCCCAGCTCGTCGGTGACGTACTGGGGCACGATCGAGGTCCGGGCGCCGATGATGGCGAAGCCGCCGGCGAACGCCGCGGCGAGCGCGGCGCGGTAGGACCGGTTGCGCAGCGCGGGACCGAGCGTGAGCGGCGCGCTACGTTGCGTGCGCCGCTCGGCGAGTTCACTGCCGCGCAGCGCCGTCAGCCCAATGGTCCCGGCGACCAGCAGCGTCCCCGCGTAGAGGAAGAACGGCGCCCGCAGCGAGAACGTGGCGACGGTGCCGACGGCCGGGCCGGCGATCATGCCGAGCAGGAACGACCCGGCCCAGACGCCCTGCGCCCGGCCACGGAGGTGGTCCGGCGTCACGCGGACGAGCAGGCTCGCCGCGGCGACGCTGAACATGATCGAGCCCGCGCCGCCCGCGCCGCGCAGCACCAGCAGCTGCCAATAGGTCTGCGAGAAGCCGGCGAGCAGGCTGGAGACGGCGACGATGCCGATGCCGCTCGCCAGCAGCACCCGCTCGCCGAGCGCGTCGACCAGACGGCCGACGACCGGCGCCATGAGCAGGCGCGTCAACGCGAACGCGCTGACCACCAGGCCGGCGAGCGTGCGTCCGACGCCGAACTCGCGCGCGAACAGCGGCAGCGCCGGGGCCACCAGCCCGAAGCCCAGCGCGACCATGAAGCCGACGCCGGTGAGGGCGCGCACCTCGACGGGCAGTTCGCGCAGCGGTGAGCGCACGCAGCCACCCTAGGCGAACCCGGTTGACGCCCTCGCCGACGATGGAACGCATGTCCAGCAAGCTCGCCGTGTTCGCCTCGATCCTCGACGACGCGGCTCTCGCCCAGGCCCAGCGCACGGCGTCCATGCCGTTCGTCCGGCCCCATCTCGCCCTGATGCCCGACGCCCACCTGGGCAAGGGCGCCACGGTCGGCAGCGTCATCCCGACCGACGGCGCGATCATCCCGGCCGCGGTCGGCGTCGACATCGGCTGCGGCATGATGGCCGTCCGCACGCAGTTCGGCCGCACCGACCTCGCCGACGACCTGCCGCGGCTGCACGCCGCGATCGCCGCGGCGGTGCCGCTGTCGGCCGGCGGCCGCAACCAGCAGCTCCTGCCGGGCGCGCAGGCCCGCGTCGCCGAGCTCGAGACGCTGCCCGGCGTCGCGCAGGCCGACGAGGTCTCGCACACCTGGCGTGCACAGTTGGGCAGCCTGGGCTCGGGAAACCACTTCATCGAGGTCAGCCTCGACGAGCAGGAGCGGGTGTGGCTGTTCCTGCACTCGGGTTCGCGCGGGGTCGGCAACCGGCTGGCGCAGCGCCACATCGCAGTGGCGCAGGAGCAGTGCCGGCGGCGCTTCATCACCCTGCCCGACCGCGACCTCGCCTACCTGGTTGAGGGCGAGCCCGAGTTCGAGCGCTACGTCGAGGCGCTCGGCTGGGCGCAGCGGTACGCGTTGCTCAACCGCGAGGAGATGATGGACCGCGTCGTCGACTGCCTCGCCGCATTCCAGGAGGCGGCGGTCGAGCGCGTCGAGCAGGTGAACTGCCATCACAACTACACCGCGCGCGAGACCCACTTCGGGCGCGAGGTATGGCTCTCCCGCAAGGGTGCGATCGACGCGCACGAGGGCGTCCTCGGGCTGATCCCCGGGTCGATGGGTGACCTCTCCTACGTCGTCCGCGGCAAGGGCCACGTCGGCTCGCTATGCTCGTCGCCGCACGGCGCGGGACGCAACCACTCGCGCACGGCCGCGCGCAAGCGGTTCACCCGCGCCGACCTCGACGAGCGCATGACCGGCATCGCCTGGGGGCACTCCGATGCGTTCCTCGATGAGCACCCGGAGGCCTACAAGCCCATCGACGTGGTGATGCAGGACGCGAAGGACCTGGTGACGATCGAGCACACGCTGCGCCAGATCGTCAACGTGAAGGGCAACTGAAGTCCCGCCTTCCTCGGCGAGTTGGTTGATCAAACCGCCTGTTGATCAACCAACTCGCCGAGGAAGGTGGGGACGGGAGGACGACGATGGGCGAGAGCGTGGAACGCGACGGCCGGCGCTGGCCGCTCGGCGACTCCGGCACCGTCGCGTGGATCGACGGGGCCACGCCGGCCGGCGTGAGCATCTCGGCCGCCGTCCCGCTGCGCTACGAGGCCTACGCGACGTCGTCGACGCCGGCCGTCGACGACGGGTCCGAGCCCACCGGCGACCCGGACGCCGTGCTGGTCCGGTACGCCGAGACGCTGATCGCGATCCTGGCCCGCGGCAGCGCACCCCAGCCGTGGTGGCTCGGGTACCTCGACACCGGCGCGCACGACGTCGTCTTCCCGGATGCGCCGCGCACGACGCTCTACAACGGCTGGCCGTACGTACTGGTCCAGGCGGGGCCGCGGGAGGCCCTGACGTGGCGCGCGCCCGACCACTGGAAGGGACCGCTGCCCGACCTCCTCTTCCCGGCCGACCGCAGCTGGCTGGTCAGTCAGCTGTGGGACGACGACTGGCGCTGTGTCGGCGCCAGCCGTGCCCTCGTCGCCGCCCTGCTCGCCGCGCCGCTGCTGGCGGCGCGGGAGGTGCAACCGGACGAGGACGCGACCCCGCCGGGCTTCACCGCGTCCTGATCGGCCTGCGCACGGTCCCGCTTCCTCGGCGAGTTGGTTGATCAAACCGCCTGTTGATCAACCAACTCGCCGAGGAAGGCAGTAGGACGCGGCAGGGGCCGGGTCACCTCGCGGTGACCCGGCCCCTGTCGTCCGTGCGGTGGCTCAGGCTTCGGCGGACGCCTCGGCCGGTGTCTCGTCGGCCGGCTTGTCGTCGACCAGCCCGAGGCTGATCTTGCCGCGCTGGTCGATCTCGAGGATCTCGACCTGGATCTTGTCGCCGACGTTGACGACGTCCTCGACCTTGCCGATGCGCTTGCCGCGCCCCAGCTTCGAGATGTGCACCAGGCCGTCCTTGCCCGGGAGCAGCGAGACGAACGCGCCGAAGGCGGCCGTCTTGACGACGGTGCCGAGGAAGCGCTCGCCCACCTTGGGCATCTGCGGGTTGGCGATCGCGTTGATGCGGTCGACCGCCGCGGCGGCGGACGGGCCGTCGGCGGCACCGACGTAGATCGTGCCGTCGTCCTCGATGGTGATGTCGGCGCCGGTCTCGTCCTGGATCGCGTTGATCATCTGGCCCTTGGGGCCGATGACCGCGCCGATCTTGTCGACCGGGATCTTCACGACCGTGACGCGGGGCGCGTACGGGCTCATCTCGTCCGGGCCGTCGATGGCCTCGGCCATGACGTCGAGGATGTGCAGCCGAGCGTCGCGGGCCTGCGTGAGCGCAGCCGCGAGCACCTCGGACGGGATGCCGTCGAGCTTGGTGTCGAGCTGCAGCGCCGTCACGAACTCCTTGGTGCCGGCGACCTTGAAGTCCATGTCGCCGAAGGCGTCCTCGGCCCCGAGGATGTCGGTGAGCGCGACGTACTCGGTCTTGCCGTCGACCTCGTCGGAGACGAGACCCATGGCGATGCCGGCGACCGGCGCCTTGAGCGGCACGCCGGCGTTGAGCAGGCCGAGGGTGGACGCGCAGACCGAGCCCATGGACGTCGAGCCGTTGGAGCCGAGGGCCTCGGAGACCTGCCGGATCGCGTACGGGAACTCGTCGCGGCCGGGCAGCACCGGCAGCAGCGCCCGCTCGGCGAGCGCGCCGTGGCCGATCTCGCGGCGCTTCGGCGAGCCGACGCGGCCGGTCTCACCGGTCGAGTACGGCGGGAAGTTGTAGTTGTGCATGTAGCGCTTGGTGCGGTTCGGCGAGAGCGTGTCGAGCTTCTGCTCGAGCCCCAGCATGTTCAGCGTCGTGACGCCGAGAATCTGCGTCTCGCCGCGCTGGAACAGCGCCGAGCCGTGCACCCGCGGGATGACCTCGACCTCGGCCGAGAGCGTGCGGATGTCGGCGAGCCCACGGCCGTCGATGCGCACCTTCTCGCGCAGGATGCGCTGCCGCACGAGCTTCTTGTTGAGCGCACGGAACGCGGGGCTGATCTCGCCGAAGCGGTCCTCGAAGCGCTGCCCCAGGGCGTCCTTGACGGACTCCTTGATGTCGTCGAGCTTGAGCTCGCGCTCCTGCTTGTCGGCGATGGTCAGCGCGGCGGCGACCTCGGCCTCGACCTCGTCGCGAACGGCGTCGTAGACCTCGTCGGTGTAGTCGAGGAAGACGGGGAACTCCTGCACCGGCTTCGCAGCGTTGGTGGCGAGCTCCTGTTGCGCGCGGCACAGCTCGGCGATGAACGGCTTGGCCGCCTCGAGCCCCTGGGCGACGACCTCCTCGGTCGGCTGGGTGGCGCCGCCGGCGATCAGCTCGATGACGCCCTCGGTGGCCTCGGCCTCGACCATCATGATCGCGACGTCGCCGTTGTCCAGCGCGCGACCGGCGACGACCATGTCGAACGACGCGCGCTCGAGCTCGGAGTGCGTCGGGAAACCGACCCACTGACCGTCGACGAGGGCGACGCGGGTGCCGCCGACGGGGCCGTTGAACGGCAGTCCGGAGATCTGCGTCGACGCCGACGCCGCGTTGATCGCGAGCACGTCGTAGGCGTGGTCGGGGTTGAGCGCCATGACGGTGATGACGACCTGGACCTCGTTGCGCAGGCCCTTGATGAACGTGGGCCGCAGCGGCCGGTCGATGAGCCGGCAGGTGAGGATTGCATCCTCGGACGGACGGCCCTCGCGACGGAAGAACGAGCCGGGGATGCGCCCCGCGGCGTACATGCGCTCCTCGACGTCGACCGTCAGCGGGAAGAAGTCGAAGCCCTCACGAGGCTTCTTGCCGGCCGTGGTGGCCGACAGCAGCATGGTGTCGTCGTCGAGGTAGGCGACGACGGAACCGGCGGCCTGCTTGGCCAGCCTGCCGGTCTCGAAGCGGATGCTGCGCTTGCCGAATTTGCCGTTGTCGATCACGGCCTCGGTCTCGAAGACACCGGCTTCTTGGTCTTGAACCTCTGTCACAGAGGTCTCCTCTCGTACGTGCCGACGCGCACGGGCGACGTACGAGCGGGTCACCGTCGGACCTTGGGGGTCTCGCGGTGCCGGTCTTCGATCGAAGCGGTCGGGCCCGGATCGATCGCAGGGCCCCGCCCGCCACTACCGAGGACCGGCGTCGGTGCTCGGGTGTCGCAGGGACGCGCGCGTGCGTCCGGCGATGGGGTGTTGAGTTGTTCCTCGGATGGAACGAAGAAGGGGAGCGACCCGGACGGGTCACTCCCCTCACGACTAGCGGCGCAGACCGAGCCGCTCGACGATCGAGCGGTAGCGGTTGATGTCGGTCTTGGCGAGGTAGTTGAGCAGTCGGCGACGCTGGCCGACCAGCAGCAGCAGGCCGCGCCGGCTGTGGTGGTCGTGCTTATGGGCCTTCAAGTGCTCGGTGAGGTCGCGGATGCGCCGCGACAGCAGCGCCACCTGCACCTCGGCCGACCCGGTGTCGCCGTCGGCGGAGCCGTACTCGGCGATGATCTGCTTCTTGACATCCTGGGCCAGCGCCACGGACGACTCCTTCGTGTCGGTTGCAGGCGCGCTCCACCGGTCTGGTTCACGATGGATGGTTGGACGCGCATGCGTCGGGTGCCGATGAGGGCACCGGCATTTACGTTACCAGCCCGTGACGAGAGGCTGCGGCACGGCCGCACCGACGGGGTATGCCCGCCCTGTGCGCACCTTCGTCCTGACCCAGGACTCCCCCCACGCCCCCGCCGAGGCCTGGCGCCGGATCACCGACTGGCCCGCCCACGGTCGCTGGGTGCCGCTGACGACCATCGCCGTGACCACGCCCGCGCCCGACGGCGAGGGCGTGGGGACGGTCTTCACGGCGCGGACCGCCGTCGGCCCGCTCGGCTTCGACGACCCGATGGAGGTCGTGGCGTGGCGACCGCCGAGCGGCACCACCCCGGGTCGCTGCCGCCTGGAGAAGCGCGGCCGGGTGATGCTCGGATGGGCCGAGATCACCGTCGAGCCGCACCGCGACGGCTCACGCACGACCTGGACCGAGGCGGCCCGACCCCGTGGCCTGCCCCGCGTCGCCGACCGCCTCGCCGCCGTGACCGGCCGGCTGCTGTTCGGCCGCGTGCTCAGGAGGCTGCTCGCGGCCTGACGCCGGCCGGGCCGAGCCGACGCGGTGCCGACGGCCGCCGCAGCAGGGCGAGACCCGTGGCGAGGATCCAGGCGAAGAGCAGGCCGGGCACGACGGTGACGACCTGCCCCTCCAGCGACAGGAACCCGGTCCCGACGACGAACGAGGCGAGCAGCAGGACGTGTGCACCGTCCGCCACCACGGCCAGCACGACGGTCACCGGCGGCAGCTCCCCGCTGCGACGGGCGATTACCGCGAAGGCGCCGAGCGCGCACGCCGTGGGCAGCCCCGACATCGCCAGCATCCCGAAGGTGAGGTCGTAGGGCAGCGAGGCAGCGGTCGAGGCGGTCGGGGCGGCTGCGGTGAGCATGCGCGAGATCGCACGACGCGCCGGGGTCTCCCATGCAGCGCCGGCGCACCACTTCGTCGACAAGGCAGGTATCTTCACAGCCATCGCGACCGAGGGTTTCCGGCTGGCGGTCGAGGAGATCGGGCCGGTCGCATCGGGAGCGGACGGGTTCCTGCGCGGCGGTGAGGCCTACGTCGCCTTCGCCCTGACGCACCCGGGCCACTTCGAGGTCATGTTCCGTCCGGGCCTCTACCACGGCGACGACCCCGACCTCGTCGCTGCACGCGACGCCGCGTTCGCCGTGCTCCACGGCAGCGCACTCGCGCAGCAACCCGGCGTCGCCGCCGACTCCGCCGAGGCGCTCGGACTGGTCCTGGCCGGCTGGTCGCTCAGCCACGGCTTCGCGACGCTGTGGCTCACCGCGAACCTCGCCGACCGCCTCGGTCCGGCATCGGACGACGTCGCGACGACACTGCTGCGCGGCATGGCCGAGCTGGGTCGCCTCGCCGAGCGGCGGCTCGCGGCCGGCCCGGACGGCGGCGCGCCGCGCTAACCGCGGCCCGGGCCGCCGGCCATGACGGCACGCGTCTGCTCGACGTCGGCGGCCATCTGCTCGATCAGCGCGTCGACCGATTCGAACTTCACCATGCCGCGCAGCCGCTCGACGAACTCGACGCCCACGTTCTCGCCGTAGAGGTCGCCCTCGAAGTCCAGGACGTAGGCCTCCACCCGCCGCTGACGCACCTCGAAGGTCGGGTTGGTGCCGACCGAGATGGCCGCGATCCCCAGCGGCGGCGCGTCGAGCGTGCGGCCCCACTCGTCGAGGCGGACGACGCGCCCGGCGTACACGCCGTCGGCGGGCACGCAGGCCCACTGTTCGGTGCGCAGGTTGGCGGTGGGGTAGCCGAGCTCGCGGCCGCGTTGATCACCGCGCTCGACGACGCCGTCGACCCGGTGCGGCCGGCCGAGCACCTCGGCCGCGGCGCGCAGGTCGCCGGCCCGCACACTGGAGCGGACGAAGGTCGCGCTGAGCGGGGTGTCGCCGTGCGCCACCAGGGGGACGCCGTGGGCGGTGAAGCCGAAGGTGCGCCCGAGCCGGCCCAGGGTCTCGACGTCGCCGGCCGCCTTGTGGCCGAAGCGGAAGTTCTGCCCGACGACCACCGCCGACGCGTGCAACCGCTCGACCAGGGCGCGGTGCACGAACTCGTCCGGCGGCAGCTGCGAGAACTCGAGCGTGAACGGCAGCGCGAGGAACACGTCGACGCCGAGCGCCTCGACCAGCTCGGCGCGGCGCACGATGCTCGTCAGCACCGGCGGGTGCGAGCCGGGGCGGACCACCTCCGACGGGTGCGGCACGAAGGTGATGAGCGCGCTCGGGACGCCGCGCTCCGCGGCGAGGTCGACGGCCTGGCCGATGATGGCGGCGTGGCCCCGGTGCACGCCGTCGAACACGCCTATCGTCACCACGCAGTGACCCCAGTCGGTGGGCACCGCCTCGAGTCCATGCCAACGCTGCACGACTGCACCCTATCGGCGCACCGCGTCGCGCCGCCGCGACCGCGGCGGGCACCATGCGGTGATGAGCCCCGCACGTGGCGACGCGGTGACCTGGCTGGGACACGCCGGGGCGTCCCTGGACCTCGACGGCACCAGGCTGGTCACCGACCCCGTCCTGCGCTTCCGCGTCGGCCCGCTGCGCCGCCACGGACCGGCACCGGACCCGAGGGCGTGGCGCGAACCGGCCGCGGTGCTCGTCTCGCACCTGCATCACGACCACCTCGACCTGCCGTCGCTGCGCAGGATCGGCACCGGCGTGCCCGTCGTGGTCCCCGCCGGCGCGGCGGCCCTGCTCGACGGCTTCGCCGACGTCCGAGAGGTGGTCGCGGGCGACGAGCTGCGCCTGGGGACGCTGCACGTCACCGCCGTCCCGGCACGGCATCCCGGCGACCGGCCGGGCCGCCGGCTGCGGGCCGCGGCCGTCGGCTACGTGATCCGCGGTCGCACCGGCAGCGTGTGGTTCGCCGGCGACACCGGCGCCTTCCCGGCGCTGCGGGAGCTGCGCGGCGCGGTCGACCTGGCGTTGCTGCCCGTCGGCGGCTGGGGGCCGACCCTCGGTCCCGACCACCTGGACCCGCGCCAGGCCGCCGGGGTCGCGGCGCTCGTCGCACCCCGCCGCGCCGTCCCGATCCACTGGGGGACGCTGCTGCTGCCCGGGTTGCGCACGCTGCGTCCCGACCTCGCCCGGGCGCCGGGCGCTCGGTTCGCGTGGTGGACGGCTCAGCAGGCCGTCGACACCGAGGTCGTGGTGCTCGCGCCGGGAGGGTCCACGGCGATGCCGTAGCTGACGGCGCGGAAGTGGTCGTAGAGCGTGATCACGAGGGAGAGCAGGACGAGCAGGAACAGCGCGGTGAGCCGATCGACCACCACGGCACCGCGCAGCAGCACCAGCGCCTCGAAGATCATCGCGTTGATGACGACCTCGAGCGCGAACCGGGCCACCACCGACAGCGGCACCAGCCGTCGCCACTCCAGCAGCTCGGTGACGCCCGCGTTCAGCGCCACGACCACGCAGACGCCGAGCGCGAGCGCCCCGGCCCCGGCCGTCGAGGGCAGGATGTGACCGAAGATCACCACGACCATCGACGTCAGCGCGGCCTTCTCGGCGGTCGTCCGCAGCAGTGTGCCGCCGCCCTCGGGACGGTTGTCGGGCCGCTTGCGGGCCTGGTGCGCGTCCACGTCGACCGCGAAGCGCCAGTCGGGCGGTGGCACGCGGCGGCGCGCCACCCCGACGACGGCGACCACCACCGCGACGAGCGTGGCCAGCACGAGCACGGCGAGCACCGGATGCGCGGCGGACTCGTCGGTGACGTCCAGGTGCAGCACGTGGATCCATGTCTCCTGCGGCAGCTTGACGATCACCCAGATCGCCGCGGCGAGCGCTATCAGCTGCCGGTCGGACAACCGGGTCGGCCGCCAGCGCGTGCGGATCGCCTCGTAGGCGATGACGAAGTACTCGAACGTGTTCGGGAAGATCAGCAGCAGCGGACCCCACCCGCTGAACTCGAACGCCACCGTGCCCACCAGCCGCCAGTACCAAAGCAGCCGGCCGATGCGGAACGCGACGTCGTCGTGCCAGTTGCGCATCGTCGCGGTGTAGGCGATGACGAGGTAGTAGACGTCCAGGGCCTTGTCGTAGTTCTGGTACTCGCCGAGCACCGAGGTGACGTCGAACCACTGGAAGATCGTCTGGTCGATGCCGTCCACGACCAGCGACGCGAGCAGCGCCGGCAACGGGAACCGCGGGATGAACAGCGGCACGCCGAGGCGGAGCACGACGACGAGCGCGAAGACGAGGTCCTGCTGCACGGCCACGACGTCACCGCGTCCGGGGCGTCACCGGGGACGGAACGCCGGCGCGACGTCGAGCGGGACGTCGCCCCACCGCTGCTGGAGCGCCGCCCACAGACCGTCGGCCAGCTCGGCCAGCGCGGGCAGCTCGGGCGATCCGGCCGCCCGGCGCAGCCGGCTCATGATGAGGGCGCGGCGCGTCGGCATCGCCTGGTGCGGATCGAGCTGCTGGTCGATCTCGACCTCGCTGCCCAGCGCGTGGTCCAGCGTCCAGGACGCCGCGACCAGCGACCAGCCCACGACGGCGGCCTCGACGTCGTGGCCGAACGCGTCGTCGGTGTCGGCCGTCGGGGCGATGCCGAACGCGTCCGCCGCCACCGTCCGGTACCGCTCGTAGCCGCGCCGGGCGACGTCGTCGGGCAGCCGCCACGCCGCGGGGCAGGTCGGCCACGGGACGAGCAGGTAGGCGACGTCCCAGGCCACGTGACGCCACTGGGCGCCCTCGAAGTCGACGAGCACGCACCGCGATCCGACCGCCACGTTGTTCGACGGGCAGGCGTCGGCCGGTGTGAGCGCGGCGAGCGCGTCCCCGCCGAGGCGCTCGGTCAGGCCGGTGAGCTCGCCGAGCGCACCGGACGGGATGGTCACGCCGAGCGCGCCGCAGTCGCGGTCGAGCACCCGCTCCGCCTCGCGGATGCGGGCCGGCAGCCAGCTCTCGACGGCGTCGACGCCCGCGTCGTCGGCGCGCTCACGTAGCGCCGCGCGGAAGTCGTCGCGGCTGCCGCGCGTGGCCACGTGCAGCTCGGCGAGCGCCTCGGCCCAGCCGAGCACGGCCTCGCTCGCCGCGTCGGGATCGTCGCCGAGCAGCGCGTCGGCGACGCTCGGACCCTCGCCGAGGTCCTCCATGACCAGCAGCCGCGGGTCGGTGCTCGCCGCGATGACCTCGGGGACGCGCACCGCGCCCGGCACGCAGGCGAGCGCAGCCGACTCGCGCAGCCAGCCCTCGCTCTCGCCGTGGTACTCCTTGACGACCAGCGTGCGCCGGGAGCGGTCGCCGGCGACGGCTTCGATGCGACGCACCGTGCTGCGCTCCCCCGCCTTGACGACGGCGAGCTCGCGCAGGTCGTCGTCGGGCAGCAGGCCGCGCACGACACCGAGCCGGTCGCGGTCGTCGGCGCGGTCGGCGTTGGCGTCGTGGTCAGCCGTGTCGTCGTGGTCAGCCGTGTCGTCGTGGTCAGCCGTGTCGTCGTGCATCGTGCAGTCGTACCCGATCGGGGGCGTTCGTCAGCCCGCGGGCGTGAAAACGAGCACCGGCCGAGCCCGGCCCTCGGTCTCGCGCAGCAGGGCGACGGCGGTGCCGTCGGCGGTCAGGGCGCCGTGCACGCCCGTGAACCCGGCCGCGGGCAGCGCCCGGCCGAAGGACACCTCCCGCGCCTGGTCGGCGTCGATCTCGCGCACCGGCAGCGCGGTGCGGATCGCGTCGGGCAGCGGCAGGGTGACCGGGTCGTCGAGCTCGGCGAGGGCGTCGAGGGTACGGGCGCCGGTCAGCGCGAAGGGGCCGACCCGGGTGCGCCGCAGCGTGGTCAGGTGACCCCCGACCCCGAGGGCGGCACCGAGGTCGCGCGCCAGGGCGCGCACGTACGTCCCCGAGCTGCACTCGACCTCGACGGCGACGTCGAGCAGGTCCGGCGCGGGTCGGCCGAACCCGGTCGCCTCGAGGCGTGAGACGGTCACCGGCCGCGCGGCGAGCTCGACCTGCTCGCCGTCGCGCACCCGCCGGTAGGACCGTATGCCGTCGACCTTGATCGCCGACACCGCGCTCGGGACCTGCGCGATGTCACCCGTCAGCGGGGCGAGTGCGACCCGGACGCCGTCCTCGGTGAGTGCCGCCGCGGACGACGTCGTCGTCACCTCGCCCTCCGCGTCGTCGGTGACGGTGGCCTGCCCGAGCCGGACCGTCGCGGTGTACGCCTTGTCGGCGAGCACGAGATGGTGCAGCAGCCGCGTCGCGGCGCCGACCCCCACGACGAGTACGCCGGTGGCCATGGGGTCGAGCGTGCCCGCGTGCCCGACCTTGCGGGTGCGGGCCAGCCGGCGCAGCCGGCCGACGACGTCGTGCGACGTCCAGCCGGCCGGCTTGTCGACGACCACGATGCCGTCACGACCCGGCGGCCCCTGCTGCCCCTTCGCCACGCCCCGACCCTAACCAGCGGGATCGTGCGCGCCGACGACGAGCCACCGCTCGCCGCGCACGCGCCACAGCATCCCGACGAGCCGGACGACGATGAACGACGAGAGCCCGGCCCAGACGCCGCCCAGCCCCCAGTCGAGGCGCAGCGCGAGCAGGTTGAGCGGGGCGAACGCGAACACGGCCGCCACGATGGTCACCGTGCGCAGGTAGCCGACGTCGCCCGCGCCGATCAGCACCCCGTCGAGGGCGAACACCACGCCGGCGAGCGGGAGCATGGCGACGAGCCACGGCCAGAGCACGTGGGCCTGGTCGACCACGGCGTCGGAGGAGGTGAAGAGTCCGGGGATCACCAGGGTGCCCGCACCGAAGACGACGGCGAGCGCTCCCCCTGCGTAGAGCCCCCAGCGCGACACCTGCCACGACATCGCCCGCGCCGTGGCCGGGTCGGCGGCACCCAGGGCGGCCCCGACGAGCGACTGGGCGGCGATGGCGAACGAGTCCAGCAGCAGCGCGGTGAAGTCCCACAGCTGCAGCCCGATCTGGTGTGCGCCGATCTGGGCCGTCCCCATCCGGGACGCGACGCCCGCCGCGGTCAGGAACGCGACCTGGAAGGCGGCGGCGCGGATGACGAGATCGCGACCCACCACCGCCTGCGCCCACATGACCGTCGTGTCGGGACGCAGGCTCGTCCCGGTGCGGCGCAGGGCGAGCACGAAGAGCACGCCCCCGACCGCCTGCGCGACCACGTTCGCCACCGCCGAACCGGTCAGTCCCCAGCCCAGCGGGTACACGAACAGCGGGCACAGCACCGCCGACAGCCCGTTGGCGGCGACCACGATGACGACGGGTTCCCGGGTCCGCTGGACGCCGCGCATCCAGCCGTTGCCGGCCAGCACGAGCAACACGCCGGGCAGCCCCAGCACCGCGACGCGGAACCACTGCTCGGCGGTGTGATGGACCGGTCCGCCGCCGGCGAGGAGCCCGGTGAGCGGGCCGGCGAACACCTCGCCCGCCGCCACCAGCACGACCCCGATCCCTGCTGCCAGCCACGAGGCCTGGACGCCCTCGCGTACCGCGGCGTCGGTGCGCCCCGCGCCGTAGGCCCGCGCCGCCCGCGACGTCGTGCCGTACTCGACGAAGGTGCCGACGATCGTCAGCAGCGTCATCAACGCCGCACCGACACCGAGCCCCGCGAGGTCGCGGGCCCCGAGGTGACCGACGACCGCGGTGTCGACGAGCAGGTACAGCGGCTCGGCCGCGAGCACGGCGAAGGCGGACGCGGACAGCGCGAGCAGCCGCCGGGTCGGGGCGAGCTGACCGTCGCCGGCCGTGGGGACGGTCATTCGTCGCCGGGTGCGTCGTCCTCCACGATGCGCGGCTTGCGGTACGGGTCGGCCTCGCCGGCCGGTGTCGCACCGCGGCGCGCGGCCTCGAGCTTGGCGTCCTCGGCCGCGGCCTGCGCGAGCAGGTCCTCCAGCTGGCGGGCACTGTCGGGCAGCGCGTCCGGCGCGAAGGTGAGCGTCGGCGTGAACCGGACGCCGGTCTGCCGGCCGACCTCGCTGCGCAGCACGCCCTTGGCCGATTCGAGGGCGGCGGCCGACACCGCACGGTCCTCGTCGTCGCCGAGCACGGTGTAGAAGACCGTCGCATCGTGCAGATCACCGGTAACGCGGACGTCGGTGATGGTCACCATCCCCAGCCGCGGATCCTTGATCTGCCGCTCGATGACGGTGGCCACGATCTGCTTGATGCGCCCGGACAGACGGCGGGCGCGTGCCACGTCAGCCATGTGGTGCTCCTTCGTGCGCTCGTTTTCGCGCGATTGTGCTCTAATTCAGATCCTCGCCGTCGAGCACGCGGGTGCGTGTCGACAACAGCTCGGCCTCGGGATGCCCGGCGACCAGCCGTTCGCACTGTGCGAGCACGTCCACCGCATGGGCCCGCTCCCCCGTCACCAGCGCGACCGAGATCTCGCAGCGTCGGTGGAGGTCCTGCTCGCCGGTCTCGGCGACCGAGACCGCGAACCGCCGCCCGAGCTCCGCCACGATCGGCCGCACCACCGACCGCTTCTGCTTCAGCGACCGGACGTCCCCGAGCAGCAGGTCACAGACGAGCACGCCCACCACCACCTGTGATCCCCTCCTCAGCGGGCAGGAGCCGCGCACCGGGCGCGGACCAGCGACAGTGACGGGCCGGGTGGGGGCGGCGCGCGAGCGTCGAAGGGCGAAGCCCAGCTCGCGTACCGCCCCCACCCGGAGCGGACCCGGGTGACTACACCCGCGCCTTCTCCCGCAGCTCGAACGTCTCGATGACGTCCTCGACCTTGATGTCGTTGAACGATCCGAGCCCGATACCGCACTCGTACCCGTCGCGGACCTCGGTCGCGTCGTCCTTGAACCGGCGCAGCGACTCGACGGTGAGGTTGTCGGCCACCACGACGCCGTCGCGGACGAGACGCGCCTTGCTGTTGCGCCGGACGATGCCGGTACGCACCAGGGAACCCGCGATGTTGCCGATGCGCGGCACCCGGAACACCTCGCGGACCTCGGCCGTGCCGAGCTGCACCTCTTCGTACTCGGGCTTGAGCATGCCCTTGAGCGCAGCCTCGATCTCGTCGATGGCCTGGTAGATGACGGTGTAGTACCGGACGTCGACGCCCTCGCGCTCGGCCGCCTCACGCGCCTTGCCCTCGGGCCGCACGTTGAAGCCGATGACCACCGCGTCGGACGCCACCGCGAGGTTGATGTCGTTCTCGGTGATGGCACCCACGCCGCGGCCGATGACGCGCAGCGACACCTCGTCCTTGGCGTCGCCGAGGTCGATGTTGACCAGCGACTCCTCGAGCGCCTCGACCGAACCGGCGACGTCGCCCTTGATGATGAGGTTGAGCTGCTCGACCTTGCCCGCGGCGAGCGCCTCGGTCCAGTCGGCCAGCGAGACCCGACGGCTGCCGGCGGCCAGCTGGGCGTTGCGCTCACGGGCCTGGCGACGGTCGGCGATCTGCCGGGCGACGCGGTCCTCGTCGACGACGAGGAAGGTGTCGCCGGCACCGGGCACCGAGCTGAGGCCCAGGACCTGCACCGGACGCGACGGCGTCGCCACGTCGACGTTGTCGCCGTTCTCGTCCAGCATGGCGCGGACCTTGCCGTACGCGTCGGACGCGACGACCGAGTCACCGACGCGCAGCGTGCCGCGCTGCACGAGCAGCGTGGCCACGGGGCCGCGGCCGCGGTCGAGGCGGGCCTCGACGACGACGCCCTGCGCGTCCTGCTCGGGGTTGGCCCGCAGGTCGAGCGCGGCGTCGGCGGTGAGCAGCACGCCCTCGAGCAGCCCGTCGATGTTGGTGCCGGCGCGGGCCGACACCTCGACGAAGAGCGTGTCGCCGCCGTACGACTCGGCCACCAGCCCGTACTCGGCCAGCTGTCCGCGCACGCGCTCGGGATTCGCGCCTTCCTTGTCGATCTTGTTCACCGCGACGACGATCGGGACGTCGGCCGCCTGGGCGTGGTTCAACGCCTCGATGGTCTGCGGCATGACGCCGTCGTCGGCGGCGACGACCAGCACGACGATGTCGGTCGTCGCGGCACCGCGGGCACGCATGGCGGTGAACGCCTCGTGACCGGGGGTGTCGATGAAGGTGATCGGACGTTCCTCGCCCTCGTGCTCGACGCTGACCTGGTAGGCACCGATGTGCTGGGTGATGCCGCCGGCCTCGTCCTTGAGCACGTTGGTCTTGCGGATCGCGTCGAGCAGGCGCGTCTTGCCGTGGTCGACGTGGCCCATGACGGTGACCACCGGCGGCCGCGGCTGCAGGTTCTCCTCGCCGCCCTCGTCGCCGAGGGTCTGGCCGAAGGACTCCAGCAGCTCTCGGTCCTCGTCCTCGGGGCTGACGAGCTGCACCTGGTAGTTCAGCTCCGCACCGAGCAGCTGCAGCGTCTCCTCGTTGACCGACTGGGTCGCGGTGACCATCTCGCCGAGATGGAACATCACCTGCACCAGCGAGGCCGGGCTGGCACCGATCTTGTCGGCGAAGTCCGACAGCGAGGCGCCACGCAGCAGCCGCAGCACGTCGCCGCTACCGCGCGGGACCTGCACACCGCCGATCGACGGAGCCGACATGCTGTCGAACTCCTGCCTGCGCTGGCGCTTGCTCTTGCGCGCCCGCGTCGGGCCGCCGCCCTTGCGGCCGAAGGCGCCGGCCGTGCTGGCGCCCCGGCCACCGCGGCCACGCCCGCCGCCGCCACCGCGGAACGGCGCGCCGCCACCGGGACCCCCGGGACCGCCCGGGCCACCGCCACCGGGGCCGCCGCGGAACCCGCCGCCGCCACCGGGACGACCGGGGCCGCCGGGACGGCCGGGACCGCCGGCGCGGCCACCGGGACCGCCGGGACCACCGCGGCCCGGCGCACGGCCGGGCATCATGCCGGGGTTCGGCCGGGGCGGCATCATGCCGGGGTTGGGCCGGGGGCCACCCGGCCCACCGCCGGGGCCGCTGCCGGCACCGGGACGCGGTGTCGACCCGGGCTGCTGCGGCGGCCGGGGCGCCGCCGGGCGCTGCGGCGCGCCGGCGCCGACGCCGAAGGGGTTGTTGCCGACGCGGGGGCCGGGGCGCGGGCCCGGCGCGGCCGGGCGGGGCTGCGCCGGTGCCGACGGCGCGGCGGGCGTCGTGGGTGCCGAGGCGGCCGGGGCCACCGGCTGCGTCGGCGTCGCCGACGGCTGGGCCGGCGCGGCGGGCGTCGCGGGCCGGGCCGGCGGAGCCGACGGGCCGGGCTGGGCGGGCCGAGCCGGGGTCGGTGCCCCCGGGATCGGCGCACCCGAGGCGGGAGCGCCGGCAGCCGGCACGGCCGGCGTCGGCGCGGCCGGCGTCGCCGCGGGCTGGGCCGGTGCGGCGGGTGCGGCCGGTGCCGCCGGGGCGGCGGCGGCCGGCGACTGGGCCGGCGCCGTCTGCGCCGGTGCGGTCTTCTTGGCGGCCTTCTTCGCCGGGGCGGCGGGGGCGTCCGGGAACGCCTCGCGCAGCTTGCGCGCGACCGGCGCCTCGACCGTGGATGAGGCGCTCTTGACGTACTCGCCGATCTCGTTCAGCTTGGCGAGCGCGTCCTTGCTCGTGATTCCGAGCTCTTTCGCAAGAGCTGATACGCGGGTCTTGCCTGGCACGTGTCTCCTTCGACAGACCGTGCGGCATCCCCGCGCGGCCTGATTAGTGGGTGGGCCTGCTCATCGCTGGCGCTTCATCGAACGCTCATCGCTCGTCATCTCCTGCGGTGTGCCACCGGCGGAGTGCCGGTGTCGCTGCCGTCTTCCGTCCCCGCAACGTACTCGCCCACGGGCGCCGGGTCGATCGGGACGGGCACCCGAAGGGCCCGTTCGAACGCTCGGCGACGCTGCGCGAGTTCCACGCACGCCGGCACGGGGTGCACCCAGGCACCTCGCCCCGGCATCCGCCGACGCGGGTCGGGGACGACGCACCGAACGGCGTGAGCATGCGGCTCAGCCCCTCGGCCGGTCGCCTCCGGCGCCACGACGACACGGAGCAACTCGGCGGCCCCCGCCCGCGTTCGGCACCCGATGCACGTGCGTTCCGGGTTCACGTCTGCTCGCACAGCGACCCCGTCACGTCCCGTTCGGCTGCCGTCGACCTGGCGACGACCACCGCCGACTCTACTCCCCGGGCTCGGGCGTGTCGGTCGCCGGTGCCGCACCCGCCGTGGCGGTGCCGACCTCGGAGTCGCTGTGGATGTCGATCCGGGCACCGGTCAGCCGCGCGGCGAGCCGGGCGTTCTGACCCTCGCGCCCGATCGCCAGCGACAGCTGGAAGTCCGGGACGACGACGCGCACGGCCATGACCGCCGGGTCGACCACGACGCTCGAGAGCGCGTGTGCCGGCGAGAGCGCGTTGCCGACGAACGTGGCGGGGTCGGCGTGCCAGTCGATGATGTCGATCTTCTCGCCGTGCAGCTCGGCGACGACGTTGCGCACCCGCTGCCCCATCGGCCCGATACAGGCGCCCTTGGCGTTCAGGCCCTCGACCGACGTCCGGACGGCGATCTTGCTGCGGTGCCCGGCCTCGCGGGCGACGCTGACGATCTCGACGCTGGCGTCGGCGATCTCGGGGACCTCGAGGGCGAACAGCTTCTTCACCAGGTTGGGATGGGTGCGGCTCAGCGTCACCTGCGGGCCGCGCATCCCGCGCGACACCCCGACCACGTAGGCACGGAGCCGCGACCCGTGGCTGTAGTCCTCGCCGGGCACCTGCTCGGACTGCGGCAGGACCGCCTCGACCTTGCCGATGTCGACGAGTACGAGACCCCGCTGCGACGCCTGGGCGTCGGCCTGGACGACGCCGGTCACGATGTCGCCCTCGCGCCCGGAGTACTCGCCGAAGGTCTGGTCGTGCTCGGCGTCGCGCAGCCGCTGCAGGATCACCTGGCGCGCGGTCATCGCCGCCACCCGACCGAAGTCGGTCGGCGTGTCGTCGTACTCCTCCTCGATGTCGCCCTCGGGCGTGAGCTCCTGCGCCCACACGACGACCTCGCCGGACTTGCGGTCGATGGCCACGCGGGCGTGCGGCATGGAGTGCGCGGTGTGCTTGTAGGCGCTCAGCAGCGCGGTCTCGAGCGCGTCGATGAGGGTCTCGAAGGAGATCTCCTTCTCGCGTTCGATGCTGCGCAGCGCGGCGAGGTCGACGCTAACCACGGTCGGCCGCCTGCCCGACGCCGACCGGCGCGCTCGACTCCGCCGGCGCCGTCACCGGGACCACCACTGTCACCATCGTCACTCCTTCTCGGCCGGCCGGTTGAACTCGACCTGCACCTTGCCGCGGCCGAGCGCGGCCCACGGGACGCTCTGCTGCCGCCCCTTGACGTCGAGGGTCGCACCCGCGTCGTCCGTGGTCACCACGCGGCCGGTGACCTGCTTGCCGTGCGCCTCGGTCGCCACCAGCCGGCCGACGGCGCGGCGCCAGTGCCGCGGCTCGGTGAGGGGCCGGTCGACGCCGGGCGAGGTCACCTCCAGGGTGTAGGAGCCGGCGAGCGCCCGCGCGACCTCGGGGTCGCCGTCGGGGCCGGCCTGCAGCGCCGCGTCCAGCGCGTCGGAGACGACGCGGCTCACCTCGGCCACCGCATCGAGATCGATCCCGCCGTCGGCGTCGACGACCACCCGGACGATGCTGCGGCGCCCGGCGCGTGCCACCGAGACGTCCTCGAGGTCGTGACCGGTCTCGCGGACCAGCGGGTCGAGCAGGTCGAGCAGGCTCTGGCGAACCTGCGCCCCGGACGCTCCGGCGGACGCGGGCGGCATGGGAACTCCTCTGTGCGGTGTCGGTGGATCGACCATCGCGATCCTGCCCCGCCGGACGTGGCCGGCGCGCAGATCGCGGTGACCAGCGAGCCTATCGGCTCTGCCAGGATTGGGACGACATGACCGAGCCCGCAGCACCGGACAGCGACCCCGGCTCCGGCCCGACCGCCGGTCGCGACGCCGGCACGCCCGCGACCGACCCCGCAACCGACCCCTCGACCGACCCCTCGACCGAGCCCCCAGCGGACCCAGCGGACGCGACGGCGGCGGGGCCGCGACACGCCGCGACGGCGCCGCACCGTTCGCGGCGCTGGTTCCTCGCCGGGGCGGGCACGGTGGTGCTGGCCGGCGGCGGCGGGGTCGGCGCCGCGTTCCTGCGCCGCGAGTCAGGCACGCACGCCGAGCGGCCACCGGCACCGTTGCGCGCCGCAGTCGCCGCCGAACGCCGGCTCATCGCCGATCTCGACGCCACCACCGGGGGTACGGCGTCGGTGCGTGGCGTCCTGGTCCAGGCCCGCGCCGACCACGCCGCGCACCTGCGGGCCCTCGAGGCGGTGGTCGCCGGCTACGGCGCGCCCGCCGCCGCGGCGACGGCGTCCCGCAGCCCGGCCGGGACACCCCGCAGCGCCGCCGAGCTGCGGGCGGCCGAACACCGCGCGTCGCAGCAGGCCGCCGCCCGCGCGGGCACCCTGCACGGCCGGAGCGCGGCTCTGCTCGCGAGCATCGCCGCGTGCGAGGCGACCCACGCGGAGCTGCTGGCATGAGCGCCCGCGGCACGCGCGCCGACGCGCTGACCGATGCGCTGCAGGCCGCGCTCGCGACCGAGCACCGCGCCGTCTTCGGCTACGCCCTGCTCGGGCCGCGCTGCAGCGCCGACGACCGCGAGCTCGCGGTCACCTGTACCGCCGCGCACGAGCAGGCCCGCGACGCGACGATGACGACGCTGGCCGCGGCCGGCGCCGACCCCGTCGGCCCCGACCCGGACTACCCCGCCCTCTATCCCGTGCGCGACGCCGCCGCGGCCCGTGCGCTGGCCGTCCGGCTCGAGGACGGTGTGGCCGCGGGGTGGCGGTACGCCTACGCCGTGGCCGCGTCCGTCGGCGGCACCCGGGCGACGCGGCTGCGGGCGACCGCGCAGCGACAGCTCACCGCCGCAGCGATCCGCGCCACCCGGTGGCGCAGCAGGGTCGACCCGGCGCGGGCGACGACGCCCTTCCCCGGCATCTGAGGACCGGCCCGCTCAGTCGCGCGGGCGATGCAGCGCGTCGACGACGGCGAGCACGTCACCCAGGCGCTGCACGACTGCGTCGGCCTCCCCTTCGACCGGCCCCTTCTGCACGTCGGGGATCTCGCTGTGCGGCACCAGCACGGCGTGCATGCCGACCGACTTCGCGCCGTGGATGTCGTCGAACGGGCGGTCGCCGACGAACACGGCGCGGGACGGGTCGACGACCGCGACGGCGTCGAGCGCGGCCCGGAAGGCCTCGGCGTGCGGCTTGCTCCAGGGGATCTCCGAGGAGTACACGGCGCCGTCGATCGCGTCGAGGACGCCGTCGCGGCGAAAGATGCGCTCGTGCTCCTCGCGTGTCCACAACGTGTTCGACAGCACCCCGACCCGGATGCCGCGCTCGTGCAGGCCGGCGAA
Organism: Jatrophihabitans endophyticus; assembly: GCF_900129455.1. Classification (NCBI taxonomy): domain Bacteria; kingdom Bacillati; phylum Actinomycetota; class Actinomycetes; order Jatrophihabitantales; family Jatrophihabitantaceae; genus Jatrophihabitans; species Jatrophihabitans endophyticus. The sequence goes on along the minus strand of NZ_FQVU01000003.1, from coordinate 690,482 downwards.
CAGGGCCGGCACGTCGGGGTCGAGGAACGTGTGCGGCTCCCACCACTCGCGCAGGGACGCGAGCATGACGTCGGTCGCGGTGACCCCGACCGTGTCGAACACCTCGGCCACCGTGCCGCTGCGGTGCTCGTCGCGCGACCGGCGCCAGATCTCGACCTCGGCCTGCCACAGCCGATCGGCGAGGTCCGCGTCGGCGACCGCCGCGATCCACGCCTCCCGCGGCTCCAGCGTGTGCCACGGGGTGAGGGTGCCGCCCCAGTCGAAGATGACCGCCTCGATCGTCACGCGCCGAGGTTAGCGGCCGCCACCGACGCAGGGACGGCGCGAGCCGGGGTGCTCAGAAGAGCACGGTCGACAGGGTGGCGGCCGGCACCATGCCCAGGCGGGCGTACATCCGCCGCGCCGCGACGTTGAAGTCGTTGACGTAGAGGCTCACCGTGGGGGCGGTCGTCAGCGCGTGCGCGAGCACGCCGGCGAGCGCACGCGTGCCGAGCCCCCGACCCCGCAGCTCCGGGCGCACCCAGACCCCCTGCACCTGGCAGGTCTGCCGCGAGACGGCACCGAGGTCAGCCTTGAACGCCACCCGCCCGTCCCGGTCGAACACCGCGAACGCGCGGCCCTCGCGCACGAGCGACGCGACGCGGCGCCGGTAGTCACCGGCCGCGGCGCACTGGTAGGGCGAGACGCCGAGCTCCTCGGTGAACATCTCCGCGGCCGCGGGCACGTAGGCGTCCAACTGCGCGGGCTGCACGCGGCGCACCGTCTCGTCGCCCGGCGGCAGGGTCGCGGCGTCGTGCAGCGCGAGCAAGGGCTGCCGGTCGCGGATCGCCCGCGGGCGGCCCCAGGACGGCGCGAGCTCGTCCCAGAGAGCACTGACCGCGCTCGCGCGGCCGACGATCGAGCTGCAGACGCGGGTCTCGCGGGCCAGATACCGACCGAGCACCGCCCACGCCTCGGCGCAGGAGTCCCGGGCGTCGGGGACGCCGGCCGTTCCGAACTCGTCGGTGCAGTCCGAATCGCCCGCGACCGGGAGCAGGTTGCCGCCGTGGAAGGCGGCAGCGACGAGCCGGCCACCGGGATCGCGGACGCCCAACAGGGTGCCCCCGAAGCGGCGCGGCGACAGGGACGAGAGCGCGTCGAGGCGAGCGGCCAGGACCGCGTTGACGAAGGGATCCTGGCCGACGAGGCGGGTCAGGGCGGGCCGGTCGGCGTCACCCAGGACCGTCACGGTCAGGTCCTCGGAGCCGGAGCTCGCGCCGCCCGTCCCGGCGGACCGGCGCAGCAGCGAGCTCACCGCATCACGCTAGCCCACCGGGAACGGCGCGCGTCACGCGCCGCGGCCGGTCTCGTTCTGCAGTCGGTCGATCTCCTCGCTGGCCTGCGCCTTGGTGAGGTCCTGCTTGACCTCCTCGCCGGCCTCCTGCGCGAGTGTGGACAGGTAGGACTGCTGCGGGCCGGTCATCGGCTCGTCGCCGGTCACCCACTCGTCGGTGGGCTTCTCGGCCTGCGGTTGCACGTCGTCCGGTGTGCTCACCAGCTGCTCCCTCATTCGATTGTACGTTCGACCAGGATGCTGCCCGGGGTGGCGCACCGACTAACGGCCGGGCGCCGGGTCAGGTGATGGAGACCGACGGCTCGCCCGACGGCACGCCGGCGTCGCCCATCTCCTCGGCCATCCGCAGGGCCTCCTCGATGAGGGTCTCCACGATCTGCGACTCGGGCACGGTCTTGATGACCTCGCCGCGGACGAAGATCTGCCCCTTGCCGTTGCCCGACGCCACGCCGAGATCGGCCTCGCGAGCCTCGCCCGGGCCGTTCACGACGCACCCCATCACCGCGACGCGGAGCGGGACCTCGATGCCCTCGAGGCCGGCGGTGACCTTGTCGGCGAGGGTATAGACGTCGACCTGGGCCCGCCCGCACGAGGGGCAGGAGACGATCTCCAGCCGACGCTGGCGCAGGTTCAGCGACTCGAGGATCGACAGGCCGACCTTCACCTCCTCGACCGGCGGGGCCGAGAGCGAGACGCGGATCGTGTCGCCGATGCCGCGGCTGAGCAGCGCCCCGAACGCGACCGAGGACTTGATGGTGCCCTGGAAGGCCGGGCCCGCCTCGGTGACGCCGAGGTGCAGCGGGTAGTCGCAGGCCTCGGCGAGCAGCTCGTACGCGCGCACCATCACGACCGGGTCGTTGTGCTTGACCGAGATCTTGAAGTCGCGGAAGTCGTGCTCCTCGAACAGGGCGGCCTCGTTCAGCGCCGACTCGACCAGCGCCTCGGGCGTGGCCTTGCCGTACTTGGCGAGCAGCCGCTTGTCCAGCGAGCCGGCGTTGACGCCGATGCGCAGCGAGACGCCCGCGTCGGACGCGGCCTTCGCGATCTCACCGACCTTGTCGTCGAAGGCCTTGATGTTGCCCGGGTTCACCCGGACGGCCGCGCAGCCGGCGTCGATCGCGGCGAAGACGTACTTGGGCTGGAAGTGGATGTCGGCGATGACCGGCAGCTGCGACTTGGCCGCGATCGCCGGCAGCGCCTCGGCGTCGTCGGCCGACGGGCACGCCACTCGGACGATGTCGCAACCGGCCGCGGTGAGCGCCGCGATCTGCTGCAGGGTGGCATTGACGTCGGCGGTGAGCGTGGTCGTCATCGACTGCACCGACACCGGCGCGTCGCCGCCCACCGGCACCGATCCGACGTTGATGCGGCGCGACCTGCGTCGCGGTGCCAGCACGGGCGGTGGCGACGTCGGCATTCCCAGGTTGGTAGTCACGCTTCCCCATTATCCCCTTGTTCGGTCAGCCGCCGAGGAGACGGATCGGGCTGACGATGTCGGCGTACAGCGTGAGCAGGGTGAGCACGACGAGCACCGACGCGACGCCGTACATCACCGGCAGCATCTGCGCGGTGTCCACGAAGATCTGTGGCCGCGCGGGCCGCACCGCTCCCCCGTCGGGCCCGACCAGCGGCGGCTGGCTGCGGGCCCGCAGCCGGGCGCGGCCGCGCTTGACCGCCTCGACGATCGCCCCCGCCACGTGACCGCCGTCGAGCGGCAGCAGCGGCAGCAGGTTGAAGAAGAACAGCAGCAGGTTGACGCTCGCGAGCAGGCCGAGCAGCGAGGCCACCTTGTCCTTGGTGGTGATGGCCTTGCTCTCGGCGAGATCGCCGGAGATGCGACCGATGCCGACCACGCCCACGGCGCCCTCGGGATCGCGCTTCTCGCCCTGGAAGACGGTGCCGAACAGGTTGCCGATCTTCTCCGGGTAGCGGGCCAGCGCGCTGACGCCGAGGTGGAGCTGGCGGCCGATCTCGCCGGGGATCTCGGTGAGCGACAGGGTGTCGTAGTAGCGCGGGATGACCGGCGACACGCCGAGGTACCCGGTCGTCGCGAGCTTCGTGCCGCCCTTGCCGTCGACGACGCGCTTGAGGTTGCGCACCGGCGTGACCGTGACCGTCCGTGTGATGCCGTCACGGCGGATCGTCATACGCAACGGCGCGCCGGCCGACGTCTCGACCCGCGACACCAGCCCGTCCCAACTGGTGACCGGCGTGCCGTCGACCGCGAGGACCGTGTCGCCCGGCTGCAGCTTCCTGTAGGCGGGCGCCTCGGAGCCGACCGGGCACTCGTTCGGGTCGACATCGGTTCGGTTCGCCGCCACCACGCACTTCTCGATCGAGGTGATCGTCAGCGTCGGCGGCCGTTCCTTGGCCACCCCGAGCGTGGTGAGCACGATGATAGTCAGGACGAGGTAGATGAGCAGGTTCATGGTCGGGCCCCCGACCATGACGATCATCTTCTTGCCCGGCGTCAGCCGGTAGAACTGGCGCTCCTCGTCGCCGGGCTGCACCTCGGCCCGGCTGACCTGGCGGAAGTCCTCGACCGCGGTGGCCATGCGCCGGGGCCAGCGGGAGCGCCGACCGTCGGCGCGAGGCGGCACCATCCCGATCATGCGGATGTAGCCGCCGAGCGGAACCGCCTTCAGGCCGTACTCGGTGTCGCCGCGCTTGCGCGACCACATCGTCGGACCGAAGCCGACCATGTACTGCGTCACCTTCACGCCGAACTTCTTCGCCGGCACCATGTGGCCGACCTCGTGCAGCGCGATCGACAGCAGCAGGCCGAAGGCGAAGATGACGACACCGAGGGTGTAGAGCAACCACGAGGGCATTCCCGGCTCGGCTCCTTCTCGTCCCCGCGAGTGGTCAGGTCTCGGACGCGGTCGCGACCAGCGAACGTGCTCGCCGGCGGGCCCACTCCTCTGCCTGTTCGACGTCCGCCACGGTACCGGGGTTCCCGACCTCGTCGTGGCGTTCCCTCAGCCAGGCGTCCAGCACGTCGGCCACGGTGTCGACGATCTGCAGGAAGCGCACCGAGCCGTCGTGGAAGGCGGCGACGAGCAGCTCGTTGGCGGCGTTGAAGACCGCGGGCGCACAGCCGCCGGCGGTGCCCGCCCGCTTGGCGAGCTCGACGGCCGGGAAGGCCTCGGCGTCGAGCGGCTCGAACGTCCAGCTCTGCGCGGTCGTCCAGTCGACGGGCCGCGCGGCGTCGGGGACGCGGTCGGGCCAGCCGAGCGCCAGCGCGATCGGCAGCCGCATGTCCGGCGGCGAGGCCTGGGCGATCGTCGAGCCGTCCTGGAACTCGACCATGGAGTGGATCATCGACTGCGGGTGCACCACCGCCTCGATGCGCTCGTACGGGACGTCGAAGAGCAGGTGCGCCTCGATGATCTCCAGGCCCTTGTTGACCAGGGTGGCGGAGTTCGTCGTGACGAGCCGTCCCATGTCCCAGGTGGGGTGGGCCAGCGCCTGCGCGGGCGTGACGTCGAGGAGCTGCTCGCGGCGGCGACCGCGGAACGGGCCGCCGCTGGCGGTGACCAGCAGCCGTCGCACCTCGCCGGCGGATCCGGCGCGCAGGCACTGGGCCAGCGCCGAGTGCTCGGAGTCGACCGGGACGAGCTGGCCGTCGCCCGCGAGTCGGGTGACCAGCGGCCCCCCGGCGATCAGCGACTCCTTGTTGGCCAGCGCGACGACGCGGCCGGCCGCCAGCGCGGCCAGCGTGGCCCGCAACCCCTGCGCCCCGGTGACGGCGTTCAGCACCGTGTCGCACGGCAGGGCGGCGAGCTCGGCCGCCGCCTGGGCGCCGGCGTGCACCTCGGGCCGGCGCACGTCCCCGGGCCACACCGCGTCGAGCCGGTCACGCAGCGCGTCGACCACGTCCTCGCGGGCGACGCCGACCGCGCGCACGGCGAGCCGGGCCGCCTGGTCGGCGAGCGCCGCCACGTCGCTGCCGCCCGCGGCGACCGCGACGATGCGCACCCGGTCGGTCGCCTGCCGCGCGACGTCCTCGGTCTGCGTCCCGATCGAGCCGGTGGACCCCAGCAGGACGACGTCGCGAGCCGCAGTCATGCCCCGATGGTGTCATCCCCCTCCCCGACACGGCGGCGACCGGTCGCGGTCGCGCGGAGCGCGAGGACGACGACGAGCGGCCACAACGCCTGCTGCGCGGCGAGCACGCGCTCCCACAGCCCGACGGTGGCGCCGTCGAGGTGGACGGCGAACCAGCCGAGCAACCCGACCGACACTGCGGCGACGCCGATCGCCACGGCGGGTCGGCGCACCGTCGGTCCCCGACGCGACGCCGTCGTCGCCGGCCACAGGGCGAGCAGCACGAACCCTGTGGCGGCGAGGCCGCCGTGCACGGCCGACGACCCCGCGACCGGCTGCGGGAAGACGGCCACCAGGAACGTCACCGCCCCGGCCAGGGCGAGCACGACCCGGCTCACCGGCCGGAGGGCGGCCGACCCGATGGCGGTGACGACGTGCGAGACGCCGAGCCCGGCGAGGCCGAGGGTCATGATCCAGCGGTGCTCCACGCCGCGGCGGGCGAGGTCGCTGATCGTGTCGGCCACGGCGTCGAACCCCGGCGGGCCCACCGCCTGCGCGAGCGTCCACCCGCCGACGAGGAACACCGGCGCCGCGACCGCCGACGCCACCGCCCACTCCGGCGGTCGCGCCGCGGTCAGCCGAACAACGACTTGCCCCACCAGTCGCCCGCCGCCGACACCCCCGGCGGGCACGCCCACACGCCGCTGCCGGTGTGGCGGATGTACTCGTTGAGCAGGTCCGAGCCGCCCAGCCGGCGCTGGATCGGCACGAACTGGGTGCGCGGGTCCTGCTGGAAGGCGATGAAGAACAGCCCGGCGTCGAGCAGGCCGGTGTCGGGGTCGATGCCGTCGGTGTAGGAGTAGCCGCGACGCAGCAGCTTCTTCCCGCCGTTGGACTCCGGCGCGGCGAGGCGGATGTGCGCGTTGGCGTCGATGACCGGCTTGCCGGCCCTCGCCGCGGCGAGGCGGACGGTGTCGAACTCGTGCTTGCCGGTGAGCGGGGCGCCGCTGTCCTTGTAGCGGCCGAACACCTTCTCCTGGTCACTGAGGAAGTCGGTGTCCCACGACTCGATGAGCATGCGGATGCGGCGGGCGACGACGTAGCTGCCCCCGCGCATCCACGGCTGGTCGGTCTCGCGGCCCACCCAGACGAAGCGGTCGAGCTCGTCGGTGTCCTCGTCCTTGATGTTGTTGGTGCCGTCCTTGAACCCCATGAGGTTGCGCGGGGTGTCCTGCGACCGGGACGTGGACGAGGTCCGGCCGAAGCCGAGCTGCGACCAGCGCATGACCGCCGTGCCGCGCGCGAGCCGGGCGAAGTTGCGGATCGCGTGGAAGGCCACCTGCGGGTCGTCGGCGCACGCCTGCACGCAGAGATCGCCGCCGCTGCGCTGCGGGTCGAGGGTGTCGCCGGGGAGCGCCGGGATGGGGGCGAGCGCGGCCGGGCGCTTGGCCGCCAGCCCGAAGCGGTCGTCGAACAGCGACGGCCCGAAGCCCACCGTGATCGTCAGGTTGGCCGGCGACAGCCCGAGCGCCTCGCCGGTGTCGATCGGCGGCCGATCCGGGCTCACCTCGACCGCACCGACCTGCAGCCCCTTCGTCAGCTGCGACGCCGCGGCGGCCCACGTGCCGAGCATCACCTGGACGTCCTGGACGTCGACCGCGGTGATGTCGAACGCGGCGAAGGCGAGCCGGTCCTGGGCCGGCGTGGCGATGCCCGCCTGGTGGCGACCGTAGAACGGAACGCGGTGCGTGGCGGCCGGAGCGGCGGCCGCCTCGGACTCGGTGGCCCGGGCGACCCCGAAACCGACCCCACCGGCGGCCAGCGCCCCGGCGGCGCCGGCGGCACCACCGAGGAAGCGGCGCCGGCTGGGGTTCCTCGGACCGTCGCGGCCTGGGCCGGCGTCGTGAGCGTCGTCGTTCATCGCGTCCCCGAGATTACCCGCGGGCGGCGCAACCGCCGGGCCGCGGCTGCGCGCCCGCTCAGGCGTTGGCGACCTTGCTGGACACCTTGGCCAGCGGCTCCTGGACCGCCTTCACCGCGGCCGCGAAGCCGCGCTTGTCGGCGGCGGTGAGGTCGTTGTACAGCTTGTAGCCCGAGGGGTTCGCATCGGTCTTGTACTTGTCCAGCAGCGTCGAGAGCGCGGTGAAGCGCTGGGTGATGGTCTTGCCGAGCGTCGCGTCGATCTTGTCGAGCGCGGGCTGGAGCTGCGCGAACGCCTGCTCGGCGCCCTCGACGTTGCCGGCGAAGTCGAGCAGGTCGACGCGCGAGTAGCGCTCCTCCTCGCCGGTGATCTTGCTGGCCGCGACCTCGTCGAGCAGTCCCTGCGCGCCGTTGGCGAGCTCGGTCGGCTTGTAGGTCAGGTTCTTCGTCAGGCCCTGCAGCCGCTTGACGTCGGCCACCAGCTTGTCGCCGTAGTCACCCATGCCCTTGAGCGTCTTCTGCTGGAACAGCGACTTCTCGATGCGGTGGAAGCCGCGCCACTGCGAGGCCGGCACGTCGCCCGCGCGGATGTCGATGTCGGCGTCGACGGAGTCCTTGCCGATGACGAAGGACTCGGCGACGGGCTCGATGCGCTCGTAGAACGGCCGGGCGGCGATGTAGGCCTTCTGCGCGGCGGTGAGGTCGGTGCCGTGCAGCGCGGTGTCGAATTTGGCCACGGCGGCGACGAGCGCCGTCACCTGGGTGTTGATGTAGTTGCCGTAGCCCTTCGTGCCCTGCGCGAGCAGCGCCGCGACGGTGGTGTCGCCGGTGCCGGCGGCCTTGCCGGTCACGGTGAGCGGACGCTTCTCGGGCGTCGCGCCCGGGCAGTACAGCTGGTACGTGCCGGCGGTGACGTTGACGCTGAACTCGCCACTGAAGCCCGGGGGCAGGTTCTCCTTCTCGCCGAGGATGCGCTGGCCCGCCAGCAGCTCGACCTCGGTCACGCCCGCCGCGTCCTTGTTCGTCACCTTGAAGGTGATCGCGCCCGCGGCCAGGGTCTGCCGGTCCGACGTGCAGCCGTTCGCCTGGGTGACGGTGACGGTGGCGACGCGCGAGTTGCCGGCGGCCTTGGTGGCCGTGCCGCCGCTCGTCGTCGAGCTCGGGTTGCCGCTGGCGTCGCCGCCGGAGGACGAGCACGCGGCGAGCGTGACCGCAGCGAGCGCGGTCCCCGCGAGGACGACGGCGAGACGGCCGCGCGCGCGGGACGGAACCGGGGCGGACGGCGAGGGCGTGGACATGACACGGTCTCCAGGTGCGACGTTCGGCGCCCGGCGGCGGCCTGGGCCAGGGCAGCCTAACCTAACCAACGGCTAGGAGGCGACGAGGTCCCGATCCCCTGCGGCCGCGGTCACGTCCGCGGTCCGGCGGCGCCGCCGGGCGGCCACCAGGAAGCCGAGCGCCACGACGAGCCCGGCGAGCGCGATCGCGCCGCTCCACCCGGCCGCCGCCCGCAGCACCGAACGCCGGTCGAGGTCCTCGTGGTCGGCGCGGGCCGCCGCGGCGGCCCGCGCGACGGTGGTCGCCGGCAGGGTGCGGGTCGCGCTGTGCAGCGGCCGGGCGAGGGTGGCGTTGTTGGTCGGGGTCCCGGCGACGACGGTGACGCGCTCGCTCCACGCGACGTCCAGCACGCGGGAGGTGCGCGGGTCGAGCCAGCTGGTCGCGGTGACGGTGTCGCGGTAGGTGACCGGCATCCGGCCGTCGCGGTAGCGGACGCCGACGGGGATGCGGGCGCCGTTGAGCGCCGCGATCCGGTCCAGGCTCAGCGTGCGGGGCTCGCCGGCGGCGGCCGTGCCCGGCATCGCGGCGGTGGTGAATCGGTCGGCCGGCACGCCGCGGTGCTCCTGCGTGCCGTCGCTGCGCATCCGCAGGTCCACCGCGGCACCGACCCGCCCGGTGACGGGTGCCTGCCGCTGCGTCCGGACGACGGCACCCTGCGCGGTGCGTGACCGCACCTGCGCGGTGACCGCTCCCCCGCCGTCGCCGGCGGTGGTGAGCGGCCTCGTCGCGGGGCGGTCGGGGGCGACGAACACGAGCACGGTGGCGGCGAGCGCGCCCACCACGGCGACGGCGAGGCCGGCCCGCACGGCGCTGCGCACCGGCACCGGACGTCCCGGCGGCCAGACGACGTAGACGCCGACGGGCACGAGGTAGACCAGCCACGCGACGACCTCGACGACGACCGGCCGCGGCTGCAGGCCGAGCATGCCGGTCAGCAGCGACGACTGCACCGAGCCGGGCTGGACCAGCCAGCTGAGGTCGACGGTGCGGCCCTGCCCGAAGTCGACCCAGCCGGCCTCGTGAGCGGTGCGGAAGGCGTTGACGACCAGGCCCGCGGCCACGAGGACGAGCACGAAGCCGGTGATCCGGAAGAACTTCGACAGGTTCAGTCGGACGCCGCCGCGGTAGATGCCGTAGCCGAGCGCCACGGCGATGGCGATCCCCAGCACCGCACCGACCCCGGCCCGCGAGCCGGTGGCCGTCTCGTTGAAGGCGGCGAGGAGGAAGACGACCGTCTCGAGGCCCTCGCGGATCACCGCGAGGAACGCCATGAGCACCATCGCGCGGCCGGCGTTGCCGGCGCCGCTCATCGCGTCGGAGGCGAGGCCCTCAAGCTGGCCCTTGAGGTTGCGCGAGTTCCTGCGCATCCACACGACCATGTAGGTGACCATCGCGATCGCGAGCACCGCGATGACGGTCTCGAGCCCTTCCTGCTGGCGCTGCGGCAGGTTCTGCGAGTACGCGCGGAGCGTGATGCCGGCGGCGAGACAGAGGCCGACCGCGACGCCGACCCCGACGAGCACCCACCGCAGCAGGTCCCGGCGGCCCTGTTTACGGAGGAAGGCGGCGATGATGCCGACGATGAGCGCGGCCTCGAGGCCCTCGCGGAGGCCGATCACGAAGCTCGGCAGCATGCGCCTCGACCCCTTCGCTCGACCTAGGTAAGGCTCGCCTCAGCAGGGTAACCGAGGACGCGGCGCGCACCGCACGCACCGGCGCTACCGTGGCCCGATGAGCGGGGCCGTCGCGCGGATCGACCTCAACGCCGACCTCGGCGAGGGCTTCGGCGTCTGGCGCCTCGGCGACGACGACGCCCTGCTCGACCTGGTGACCAGCGCCAACGTCGCGTGTGGCTTCCACGCCGGTGACCCGGTCACCATGCGTCGCGTCTGCGCCGCCGCGGCGGCGCGGGACGTCGCGATCGGTGCCCAGGTGAGCTACCGCGACCTCGCCGGGTTCGGCCGTCGGCGCATGGACGTCGCCCCCGACGAGCTGGCCGCCGACGTCCTCTACCAGCTGGGCGCGCTCGACGGCTTCGCCCGGGCCGCCGGCACGCGGGTGCGCTACGTCAAGCCGCACGGCGCGCTCTACAACACGGCGGTGGACGACCCCGGGCAGGCCCGCGCCGTCGCCGAGGCGGTCGCGGCCTACGACACGCGACTGCCGCTGCTGGCGTTACCCGGCTCGGCCCTCGCCGAGGCGGCCGACGCGGCCGGGCTGCCGTTCGTCGCGGAGGCCTTCGCCGACCGCGCCTACACCGCGCAGGGCCGGCTGGTCCCTCGCGACGAGGCCGGCGCGGTCGTGACCGACACCGCCGCGGTGGTCGCTCGGGCCGTCCGCTTCGCCGTCGCGAACGAGGTCGAGAGCACGGACGGCACCGTCGTGCCGGTCGCCGCCCGGTCGCTGTGCCTGCACGGCGACACCGCCGGCGCGGTCCGGCTCGCGCACGCGGTGCGCGCCGCCCTGCTCGGCGCGGGTCTCGCCCTCACCCCGTTCGCCGACTGAGGCCGGCGAGCTCGGCATGCGGCTGCGACGCTACGGCGAGAGCGCCGTCCTGGCCGAGGTGACCGGCGACGAGGACGTCCTCGCCCTCGCGGCCGCCGCCCGACGGCTCGCCGGGGTCGTGGAGGTCGTCCCGGCCGCCCGGACGGCGCTGGTCGTCGCCACGGACGGGTCGGTCCTGCCCGACCTCACCGCCGCGCTCCGGACGCTCGACGTCGGCCCGACGGCGCCGGGGCCGTCCGACGCGGCCGTCGTCACCCTGGACGTCGCGTACGACGGCGCGGACCTCGGCGGCACCGCCGCCGAGCTCGGCCTCGACACCGACGCGCTCGTCCGCGCGCATGCCGGCGGCGACTACGTGGTCGGGTTCTGCGGGTTCGTCCCGGGGTTCGGCTACCTGTCCGGACTCGATCCCGCTCTGCACGCCGGCCGGCTGGCCGAGCCCCGCACCCGGGTCCCGGCCGGTGCCGTCGGCATCGCCGGCGAGTTCACCGGGGTCTACCCCCGCCCGTCCCCCGGTGGCTGGCGGCTGCTCGGGCACACCGACGCGCCGCTCTGGGACGCCGACCGGGACCCGCCGGCGCTGCTGGTGCCGGGCACGCGGGTGCGGTTCCGGGCGGTCCGCAGATGATCGAGGTGCTCGCGACCGGCCCGGCGGCGAGCGTGCAGGACGGTGGCCGGCCGGGCTGGGCGGCACTGGGCGTGCCGCACTCGGGCGCGTTCGACGCCGCGGCGCTGCGGCTGGCGAACCGACTCGTGGGCAACGACCCCGGCGCGGCGGGCATCGAGATCGTCCTCGGGGGCCTCGCGGTGCGCACCGACCGGGCGGTGACGCTCGCGCTGACCGGGGCGCCGTGCCCGGGCGCGGCCTGGGGCGTCGCCGTCACGCTCCCCGCCGGCGGATGGCTGCGGCTGGGGACGCCGGCGACCGGGCTGCGCAGCTACCTCGCGCTCCGCGGGGGCGTGGCCGTCGACCCGGTACTCGGGTCGGCCTCGACCGACACGCTCAGCGGGCTCGGGCCGCCGGTGCTGCGTGCCGGTGACCGGATCGCCACCGGCCGCGAGCTCGGCCCGGTGAGCGGCGCGGAGTCCGCACCGGGACGGCTCGCCCCGGCCACGCTCGCGGTCCGCCCCGGCCCCCGCGACGACTGGTTCACGCCGGCGGGCCGCCGCGCGCTCGTGACGACCACCTGGCGGGTGCGGGCCGAGTCCGACCGCGTCGGCGTGCGTCTCGACGGCCCGCCGCTGGAACGGGCGCGCGACGACGAGCTGCCCAGCGAGGCGGTGCTGCCCGGGGCGGTGCAGGTGCCCGGTGACGGCCGGCCGCTGGTGTTCGGTCCGGACGCGCCCGTGACCGGTGGCTACCCGGTGATCGGCGTGATCGCCGACCTCGGCGCCGTCGCGCAGCTGCGCCCGGGCGACCCGGTCCGGTTGCGGTGGTGCCGTGATTCCGCCGGTCGTCGGGACGGTCGCCGGGCTACTTGAGCAGCGGGTGCAGCACGTAGAACACGACCGCGGCGACCGCCGCGGCGGCCGGGATGGTCAGCACCCACGCGACGACGATGTTGCCCGCCACTCCCCAGCGCACCGCGGAGAAGCGCCGCGTCGAACCGACACCCATGATCGAGGACGAGATGACGTGGGTCGTCGACACCGGCAGCCCGTAGTGGGCGGTCGCGAGCATCACGCCACTGGCGACCGTCTGCGCGGCGAAACCGCTGACCGGCGTGAGCGAGATGATCCGGCGGCCCAGCGTGCGCATGATGCGCCAGCCGCCGGAGTACGTGCCCAACGAGATGGCCAGGGCCGAGGAGATGATCACCCAGAACGGGATGTCGTCGCCCTTGGCGAGGTCGCCGTTGATCGTCAGGGCCAGGAAGATGACGCCCATCGTCTTCTGCGCGTCCTGCGTGCCGTGGCCGAAGGACATCGTCGCGGCGGAGGCGATCTGCGCCCAGCGGAAGTTGCGGTTGGCGCGGACGGCGTTGGCCTTGCGGAACACCCAGAGCAGCAACACCATGAACAGGTAGCTGACCGCGAACCCGATCAGCGGCGAGGCGACCATCGGGATGACGACCTTGTCGACGAGGACGTCCCAGTGGACGCTCTCCGAGCCGGCGAGCCCGGCGCCGAGCAGCGCGCCGATGAGCGCGTGCGAGGACGACGACGGCAACCCGAAGTACCAGGTGCCGAGGTTCCACACGATCGCCCCGAACAGCGCGGCGAGCACGATGACCAGGCCCGAGCGGCCGACGGCGGGCACGACGATGCCGCCGCCGATGGTCTTGGCGACCTCGACGGAGATGAGGGCGCCGACGACGTTGGCGACCGCGGCCATGGCGAGCGCGACCCGCGGGGTCAGCGCCTTGGTCGAGATCGAGGTGGCGATGGCGTTGGCGCTGTCGTGGAACCCGTTGGTGTAGTCGAAGCCGAGCGCGACCACGACGATCACCACCACGAGGGCGGTACTGCTCACGGCGGCCTACGACTCCTTGACCGCGATGGTCTCGACCGCGTGCGCGACGTGTTCGAGCGCGTCGGCGGCTTCCTCGAAGCCGTCGGCGACCTCGCGCAGCTTGACCATCGTCAACGCGTCGTAGTCGCCGCTGAGCAGCTTGGACAGCAGCTTGCGGTACACCCGGTCGGCTTCGTTCTCGAGCCGGTTCACCTCGATCCAGTACGGCTCGAGGTCACGCAGGGTCTTCAGCCGTGCCATCGCCTCTGCCGTCTCGTCCGCCGAGCGCTGCAACAGCTGGATCTGCTCGGTCATGAGCGGCGGCAGCTTGCCGACGTCGGCGAGCACGATGAAGTCCGCGGCGCCCTCGACGGCGTCGACGACGTCGTCGAGCGCGGAGGCGAGGCGGTAGATGTCCTCGCGGTCGAACGGCGTCACGAAGCTGGTGTTGAGCTGCCGCATGATGCGGTGGGTGACGGCGTCGCCGGCGTGCTCGCGATCGCGCAGGTCCTTGGCGATGCTCGCGCGGTTGGCGTTCGGATCGGTCAACCCGCCGAGCACCGTGACGGCGTCGGCGACGTTGCGCCCGGCCTCGGTGAACATCGAGTAGAACGCGTTGTCGCGCGGGGTCATGCGGAAGGCCACGGTGCTCCTCGGCTCACGGGCACGGTCACCGGAGCCTAACGCCCGGAGTTCGCCCGCCGTTCACCGTATGGACCCCGGCGCGCCGTCGGCGGCCGAGGGGCCGATCAGCGCTTGCGGACGCGGCGGACGACGAGCACGAGCACCAGCGCGCCGACGGCGGCGACGACCGCCTGCCCCTGCGGGGTCGCGAGCCGGTCCTTCGCACTCTGCTTCGCGTTCTCGGCGATCCGCTTGGGGTTGCCGCGGTAGGCGAGCTTGTCGACGGCGGTCGCGAGGTCGGCGCGGGAACGCTCGATGTCGCGCTTGATGTCCTCGGCGCTGCGCTCGGGCACAGGGGGTCCTCTCGTCGGCTCCGGACCAGCCTAGTGGGGACGGCGCCACGGGGTGACGCGCATCAGGGCATCGGATGCGAGTCGCACGGGCTCATGATCGTCCCGTTGCCGCGCAGCGCGTGCACCACGGCCAGCGCCAGCGCCACGACGGTGAAGACGGCCATGAACGGCACCGGGATGCGCCACGCGGCCGCCCGGGCCGACCACGAACGCCACGCCGCGACCGTGCAGCCGACCAGCGCCACGGCGAAGCCGAAACCGGCGATGTCGGTGTAGGTGCACGAGTAGCCGACCCCGGTGCCCACCACGATCTCCTGGAAGCTGACGCGCAGGACGAAGCCGACGGCACCCAGCGCGAGCGCCACCCACACCGGGACGGGGACGTCGCGCACGCCCAGCACCGGTCGTTGCGGCTCGGGACGGGACGGGAGGGAGTGCGGCTGGCGCGGTGCGGTGTCGGGGTGCATGGGATCTCCCTGGTCGCTGCGGGTCGGGCGTTCGTCTCGTGCTCGACGCTAGGAACGCGCGGGGGCCGCGACCATGGGAAAGGGTTCCCAGCTACCTTGCTGGCATGCAGACGCCGCGCCTGGCCCCGGGCGACACCGCACCGGACTTCACCCTGCCCGACGCCGAGGGCACCACGGTCTCGCTGCACGACCAGCGCGGTCGCAAGGTGATCGTCTACTTCTACCCGGCGGCCATGACGCCGGGCTGCACCAAGCAGGCGTGCGACTTCCGCGACAGCCTGGACTCGTTGGGCGCGGCCGGTTACACCGTGCTCGGCATCTCGCCCGACAAGCCGGAGAAGCTCGCGAAGTTCCGCGACCGCGACGGCGTCACCTTCCCGCTGCTCTCCGACCCGGACCGCACGACGCTCGGCGCCTACGGCGCGTTCGGCGAGAAGACGATGTACGGCAAGACCGTCACCGGCGTCATCCGCTCGACGTTCGTCATCGACGAGGACGGCGTGGTCGAGCAGGCCCGGTACAACGTCAAGGCCACCGGGCACGTGGCCAAGCTGCGCCGTGACCTCGGGCTCGACTGAGCTCGCCACCGCCCGGGCCGCGGCGGCCGAGCGGGTGGCCGACCTGCGTCGCGAGCTCGACGACGTGATCGCCTCGGCGTCGTCGACGACCGGCGACGACGAGCACGACCCCGAGGGCGCGACGATCGGCTTCGAACGGGCGCAGGCGCAGTCCCTGCTCGACCGGGCCGTCGCCCGAGTCGGCGAGCTGGACGCCGCGCTCGCCCGGGCCGAACGGGGTGACTACGGCCGCTGCGCCGGCTGTGGTGGGCCGATCGGTGCCGAGCGGCTCGCGGCGCGGCCGGGCACCGACCGCTGCATCGACTGCGCGCGCTGAGCGCCCGCCGCCGTCGGTGTCAGCGGCGGACGAGGAACAGCCCGTTCACGACCTTGCGCAATCGCTTCCCCTTGTCCGTCGGATCGGACGCGGTGGTGAGGTTCTGCACGGCCAGGTGCTTCGCCGGGCGCTGGGCGACCAGGGTGCTGGACCCGCTGCCGTCGAACACGAGCGCCGAGCGGCACTTGCGAGCGAGCAGGTACGTCGTCAGCTGTGCGTAGGTCATGCCGGCCCGCCCGGACCGGTCGCCCTCGACGACGCCGAGCAGCACCGTCCGCGCGTCGCGCAGCACGCAGCCGAACGTCTCGGGCTTCATCGAGTTGCCGTAGACGTTGAGCCCGGTGCGGTCGGTGAACCGCTTGCCACCGCGGATCAGCTGCCGCACGCCGCTCAGCAGCGTGGTGATGCCGCGGACGCGATAACCGGCCGTCAGCGTGAGGTCCTGGCCGGTGCGCAGCGCGCTGCGGATCCAGCCGGCCGTCGAGGACGCGCACGAGACGAGGGCGTGCGTGCCGGCGGCGGCCCGGGTGTACTTCGTCGCCTTCGCCGCGATCGAGGTGACCCGGTAGCTGTCGCCGCCCCGCTCGGCGAGCCGGACCACCGCACAGGACGTGCGCCGCTGCGGTGCCTTGCGCAGCGAGGACGTGAGCACCGCACGGTCGACGAACGCCATGCCGCCGTTGGCCGCGTTCTCGATCGAGTTGCGCGAGGTGATGCCGAAGCTGCGGGCCTTGCCGGTGCGGTCGGTCGTGCTGATCCGGCCCCGGAAACCCGGGTCGCCGATCGCGACCCGCCCCGAGCTCGTGGCGTACAGCACCGCGTTCTTGCCGACCAGGGCGGACTTGAGGACGCGGCCGCCGTGCGTGATGCCGGCCCGGGGCACGGCGGCGGCGTCGGGGAAGTAGAACGTGTCGCCGTTGATGCCGGCGACCGCCCGTTCCTGTCGGCCGAGGGTCAGCGTGGTCTGCCGGGCAGCTCCGATCACGTTCCTCGGGCTCGCGGCGTCGAGCTGCAGGTGAGCCGACAGCCGGGCCCGCAGGGTCCACACCCGTTCGGGGTAGGAGTGACCGCCGGACTTCAGCCGGAACACCGAGTGCGTGAGGGTCACGCCGGGTGCCAGCCGCACCGTCGACGACGACGCGGCCGACGCGGCGGGCGCGGCGTCGAGCCCCACGGCGGGCAGGCACAGGGCAGCGGCGGCAGCCGCGAGGACGGATCGGCGCATCGGGGGCTCCGCGGATCGACTTCACGTGGGACTCACAGTATGCGCCGCCTGGGCGTCGCCACCCAAGACCCTCAGGAGGCGTCCGGGTGAACTCTGGACGCCTACGTCGACGGTGGTGCCGGCGGCGGGATTCGAACCCGCACTGCACAGGACCTAAACCTGCCCTCTCTACCTGTTGGAGTACGCCGGCCGCGATTACGCCCGCACCACGTGTCGGTGAGCGCGTGACAGTTCGGGCAAAGGATACGGAGGTTCTCGAGCCGGTTGTCGGTGCTGTCACCGTTCACGTGGTCGAGCGCCAGCGGCAACAGCTCCCCCTGCCACTCGACCAGACGACATCGCTCACAGTGCGGGTGCTTCAGGCCGGCCGCGATGAGCCGCCGTCGCAACCGGGCACTGTCGTAGACGGATCCAGCGACCAGGATCTCGTCCAGCGGCCGGGCGACGAACGCGGAGGCAGGGGGCTGACCACGGGACCACCCCTGGCCGGTGAAGTGGCTCGTATCGATGCCGAGCATACGGATGCGGGAAGAAAGCGCGCGGTGCATTCCGCCGCTGGGTCGGTACCCCAGCGCGCGCTGCACCTCAGCGAGCGATGTGCTCCGCGCGACCGTCGCACGCAGCTCGTCGTCGGACCATCGCCGGCGTGTGCGCAACCGACCGTCCACCCGTTTCGGCAGATGGTCGTCGTTCACGGCCAGCCGCGCCATGTGCCGCCGAAGGGTCGCGTACGTGCCGCCGCCAGGTCGTAGGGCCAGTCTCGAACACACCTCGGCCAGCGACGTGCTCGCCGCCACCGCGGCTGCGAGGTCGTCGTCGGACCAGCGTGGCGAGCGAGACACCAGCAGAGCGTATCGACAGATGCGTTCTCATCAGCGGTTGTCCACAGGCCCGAGTCGTGCCCCGGGACAGTGCTGACACGGGTTGTCTCGGGACATCGGTCCGTGAGCGAAGTCCCGAGACTCGACAGTCCGCCGACGCCCGCCGGCCGATCTCCCGACCCAGGACGCCTGCCCGTCAGGCCGACTCGGCCTCGGCGTCGTGATGACCGCGGTGCGCGTCGTGCGGCACCGGCTCGGCACCGGGGACCGACTCGCCTTCGGGGGCGCAGCGCAGGTCGTGGCCGACCGAGCTCAGGCACTTGCCGTCCGAGAGCCGCCACTTCCAGCCGTGCATCTGACAGGTCATCACGCCGTCGGCGACCGTGCCGAAGCGGGAGAGGTCGGCCTTGAGGTGCGGGCAGCGGCGCTGCATCTCCCAGCGGGTGCCGTCGTCGTCGGCGAGCACGATGGTCTCGGCGGCCTGGGCGGAGTTCTGCTCGAGGAACCAGCCCTCGGCGTAGTTGAGCCGCTCCTCGGACAGGCACTTGAAGAACACGTAGACGAACTCGTTGTACGGGCCGATGCGCTGGGCCGAGAACCGGCACGACAGGAACAGCGAGTTCACCCAGTCGATCTCGTGCTCGGCGATGAGCTGCTCGACGTACGCGCGCCGCGTGCGGAACCGGTACCGCACCTTCTCCCCGTCGTAGGGGCGGACGTTGCGCTCGACGAAGTCGATCAGGATGTCGACGTCGCCGCGTCCACCCTCCTCGACAGGTGCGTCCTCGAAGGTGAAGCGGACGCCGCCGTCGATGCCGTCGGCGATGTGCACCGACGCCTCGAGCAGCGGGGTGAACCACTCCTGCAGCGAGGCCAGGATGTCGATCTCGGGGTGCGGCCAGGTCGCCTTCGCGGCCTCGACCTCGGGCTGCCGCCGCTCCTTCATGTCGCGCAGGTAGGCGGTCTTGGTCTCGTTCGAGGCGTAGATGGTCTGGGGCTCGTACGGGTGCACGACCGAGCAGGCCGGGTCGGTGACGTCGGCCCGCGTGCCGGGCAGCAGCAGCCGTCCCTCGTCGTGCCCCTTCTCGCGCAGCCAGTCGAGGAAGACGAGTTGGTCGGGGAAGATGTTCGACTCGTCACCGAAGATGTCGTTGAAGCCCCACAGCTCGTCGTCGAGGAAGCAGGGCGGCCCCGCGGTCGGGAAGACGAAGCGGGCGTCCATCTCCTCGATGTAGCGCAGCGTGCGGTCGAACTGCCGCTCCCGCTTGGTCAGCCCCATCGCCGCCTTCGCCCGCTGCGGCAGCTCGTACACCATCGGGAACCAGATCGCGC
Organism: Jatrophihabitans endophyticus; assembly: GCF_900129455.1. Classification (NCBI taxonomy): domain Bacteria; kingdom Bacillati; phylum Actinomycetota; class Actinomycetes; order Jatrophihabitantales; family Jatrophihabitantaceae; genus Jatrophihabitans; species Jatrophihabitans endophyticus. Next base: position 671,171 of record NZ_FQVU01000003.1, on the reverse strand, counting down.
CGGAGAACTGGATGAGGTACGCGTCGACGGGCCCGAGCTCGCGGAACTCCGAGAGCTCCGACGGACGCGCGTCGTTCTGGTTGAGGACGCGGTAGTGGCCGTCGGACAGCCACAGCGAGGAGTCGCCGATCGGCCCGTCGGTCGGCGACGTCAGCGCCTGGATCATGATCTCGAGCCCGTCGAGGTCGACCACCTCACCCGAGCGCGGCTTGACGAACGAGGTGAAGCCACAGTCGCGCAGCGAGTCCTCGAGCTCGGAGGTCGGGTACTCCGGCAGCAGCACCGTCGTCTTCTTCGAGATGTGCTTGCGCAGGGTCTCGGGATCGAAGTGGTCGCGGTGCAGGTGCGAGACGAACAGGTAGTCGGCCTTGCCCAGCGTGTCCCAGTCCAGCCCGGAGTTGTCGGGGAACGGGAACCAGGAACCGAAGTACGCGGGGTTCACCCACGGGTCGGTGAGGACGGTGCCATGGGCGGTCTCGAGGAACACGCTCGCGTGGCCGCAACCGGTGATACGCATGCGATCACGGTAGCGACCGGACGGGGTGCCAGAATGAGGGCGTCCCGCGTGTCGGCACGCGCGACGACCCGGTGGACGACCGCCCGACAGGAGCACGAACGTGGCCCTCAAGCCCGGCAGCGAGCAGCCCGATCTGACCCTGCCCGACGACTACAAGCACCACCCCCCGGACGAGCACCCCGAGGACTGGGGCTGGCACGGCGAGTGGGGCCGCGGCGCCCGCATCGGCGGCTGGGTGTCGATCGTCATCCTGCTGCTGATGATGACCTCGACGCACTACAACCTGCAGGGCGCGCTCTTCCTCGGCATCTCCGCCGGCATCCTGTTCGTCATGTTGCTGGTCGACCGGCAGCGCCGGAAGCACTCCTGGCGCCAGTAGCGCGGTCCGCGTCGCGTTCGCGCTGCCGCTCGCGCTTCTCGACGAAGCGGCTCGCCTGGGCGTCGAGCCCGGCCATGAACGCGGCGAGCTCCTCGCGCGCCTGCTCGCCGGCCGGGCCGAAGTCGGTGCGCGAGAACACCTGCCAGAACCGCAGCACCGGCGCCACGACGTCGTCGTGGTGCAGTCGCAGGTCGTAGATCCCGGCCTTGGCGATCGTCGCCGAGTTGCGCAGGAAGTTCGGCATCCCCTGCCCGGGCATCGCGAACCCGACGACCTCGTCGCGGATCGCGGCCATCGTCGCGTCGGGCGCGCGGTCCAGCGCCGCGGCGACCAGGTTGCGGTAGAAGACCATGTGCAGGTTCTCGTCGGCGGCGACGCGGGCGAGCAGCTGCTCGGCCAACGGACAACCCGTCGCGGCGGCCGTGTTGCGGTGCGAGACCCGGGTCGCGAGCTCCTGGAACGACACGTAGGCGACGGCCTGCAGCGCCGTCTTGTCCCCGGAGTCGTAGCCGGCCTGCATGTGGGTCATCCGCAGGTTCTCGAGCTCCACCGGGTCGACGCCGCGGGTCACGACGAGGTAGTCGCGGAGCGCGATGCCGTGCCGCCCCTCCTCGGCCGTCCACCGGCCGACCCATTCGCCCCACGCGCCGTCGCGCCCGAAGCGGGTCGCGATCTCGCGGTGGTAGGAGGGCAGGTTGTCCTCGGTGAGCAGGTTGACCGTCATCGACACCTGCGCGACCGGGTCCAGCGGCGAGTCCTCGGGGCGCCAGTCCTCCCCGCCCAGGAACGCGAAGTCCCGTCCCCGGCTCCACGGCACGTAGTCGTGCGGGTGCCACGGCTTGGCGGTGCGCAGGTGCCGGTCGAGGTTCTCGGCCACCACGGGCTCGAGGTCGTGCAGCAACCGGGCCTGGACGCCGGCGTCGGTGTCCGCGGGTTCGAGCATCGTCACGTCGCGCACCTCGGGGTCGGAAGAAACCTACGCTGCCGTAGGTTACTGCCGACCCCGGCGACCGGATTCAGCCGCTCAGCTCCTGCTGACCCCACGGCGAGCCGTACTCCCCCGCCAGCAGCTCGAGGAACGGCACTGCGTCGAGGGCCTCGGGGCCGAGCACGCCGGCGCCGGACCACACGCCGGTGGCGATCAGCTCGAGGGCCACCACCGGGTTCACCGCCGTCTGCCACACGACCGCCTGCGCGCCGTACTCGCGCATCGACCACTCGTTGTCGACCACGTGGTACAGGTAGGTCGAGCGCGGCGCGCCGTCCTTTCCGGTGCCGGTGACCCACAGCCCGGCGCAGGTCTTGCCGGTCATCCGGTCGCCAAGCGTCGCGGGGTTGGGCAGGCAGGCCGCGACGACGTCGCGCGGCGACACCTGCGCCCCGCCGACGTTCACCTTCTCCGTCGAGTCCAGACCCAGCTTGTGCAGGGTCTTCAGCACCCCGATGAACTCGTCGCCGAGGCCGTACTTGAACGTCACCCGCTTGGCGTCCACCCAGCGCGGCATCAACAGCACCTCCTCGTGCTCGACGTTCACGCACTCGACCGGGCCGATGCCGTCGGGGAAGTCGAAGACCTCCGGCTCGCTGAACGGCTCGGTGGTGTACCAGCCGCGGTCCTTCTCGAAGACGACCGGCGGATTGAGGCACTCCTCGATCGTGGTCCAGATGGAGAACGACGGCGCGAACTCGTACCCGGCGACCTCGAGGTTGGCGCCGTCGCGCACCCCGAGCTCGTCGATCTCGGCGAACAGATGATCGGCGGCGTAGCGGGCGAAGACGTCGGACAGCCCCGGCTCGACCCCGATGCCGACGAGCGCCAGCTTCCCCGACGCCTCCCACTCGGCGGCGAGCTCGAACTGCTCGTCGCCGAGCTTCACCCCGGTCCGGGCGTAGGGCTCGTCCGGGTGCGGGCGCGACAGCGACATCGCCATGTCGAGGTAGTGGACCCCGGCGGCCAGCGCCGCCCGGAAGATCGGCATCGTGAAGCGCGGGTCGGTCGCGCCCAGCACGGCGTCGATCCGCTCGTCGCGCAGCAGCGCCTCGACGGCCCGCTGGTCGGACGCGTCGAGCTGCGCGGCGACGAAGCGGTCGTCGGCCAACGCGGTGACGGTGGTTGCGGCGCGGGCGCGGTCGTAGTCGGCCACGACCACGTGATCGGCGAAGGGTCTGCGGGCGAGGATGCCGGCCGCGGCGGAACCCACGCCGCCGGCACCGAGGATGAGGATGCGCATGCGACGGACCCTAACCGCCCGGGTGCTGCGGAATCCATGGTCGACATGTTGTTACACGCGCGAAACCCTTGCCGACGACACTGCAAGCTGCGATAAACGCACTGACCGCTGAACGCCGCGACCTGGGGGACGATGTGACGCTGTTGACGAGGCAGGATCCCGAGGGACCCGTCGGCAAGGGCCTGAAGTCCGGCGCGCTGGGACTGGCGTCCACCGTCGTGATCGGCGTCGCGTCGACCGCGCCGGCCTACAGCCTCGCCGCCACGCTCGGCTTCATCGTCGCGTTCGTCGGCGTGCAGTCGCCGATCATCGTCTTCCTCGCCTTCATCCCCATGCTCTTCACCGCGATCGGCTACCAGGAGCTGAACAAGGCCGACCCGGACTGCGGCACGACCTTCACCTGGGCCACCCGTGCCTTCGGACCGAAGACCGGGTGGCTCGGCGGCTGGGGCATCATCGCCGCCGACATCCTGGTCATGGCCAGCCTCGCGCAGGTGGCCGCGCAGTACCTGTTCCTGCTCTTCAACGCCGACGGCATCGGCAGCAACGCCGTCGACGGCCGGGTCCTGCTCGTCGGCATCGCGTGGATCGCCGTGATGACGCTGATCTGCTACGTCGGCGTCGAGCTGTCGGCGTGGCTGCAGAAGGTGTTCCTCGTCCTGGAGATCATCGTGCTGCTGATCTTCGCGATCACCGCACTCATGAAGGTCGGCGCAGGCACGGCCGGACCACAGGCGATCGGCATGTCGTGGGACTGGTTCAACCCCTTCGCCGTCTCGGACTTCTCGTCCTTCGTGCGCGGCCTCGTGCTCATGCTGTTCATCTACTGGGGTTGGGACTCCGCCGTCGCGGTGAACGAGGAGACCGCCGACCCGGGCAAGACCCCGGGGCGCGCCGCGGTGCTCTCGACCGTGCTGCTGCTCGTCACCTACGTCCTGCTGACCCTGTCGAGCCAGTCCTTCGCCGGCGTGGGCGACAAGGGCATCGGGCTCAACAACTCCCACAACGCCAGCGACATCTTCAGCCCGCTCGGGCACGCCGTCTTCGGTGGCGGCACCTACGGCTCGGTCATGACGCACCTGCTGCTGTTCCTGGTGCTGACCTCGGCCGCGGCGTCCACGCAGACGACGATCCTGCCGACGGCGCGCACCTCGCTGTCGATGGCGGTCTACAAGGCGCTGCCCGACTCGTTCGCCCGGACGCATCCGCGCTTCCTCACGCCGACGGTCTCGACGCTCACGTTCGGCGGCGTCTCGATCGCGCTCTACGCGGCGATCAACTTCCTCGGCAGCGACGGCTCGATCATCGCCGACTGCGTCACCGCGTTGGGCATGATGATCGCGTTCTACTACGGCATGACCGGCTTCACCTGCGCCTGGTACTACCGGCGCAACCTCACCAGCAGCCCCCGCAACTTCGTCTTCCAGGGCCTGCTGCCCTTCCTGGGCGGCGTGATCCTGCTCTTCGCGATGATCTGGAGCATCAAGGACTCCTGGCTGGCGCCGAGCGACGTGAGTTCGAGCTACACCGGCTGGCTGCTGCCCTTCCCCCCGCACTGGCACATCGGCGGCGTCTTCTTCATCGGCATCGGCACCTTCGTGATCGGTCTCGTGCTGATGGCCCTCTGGCGGGCCAAGGCACCGGCCTTCTTCCGCGGCGAGACGTTGAACGCGAACACCCCCACCCTCGTGCCGGACACCGAATCGGCAGCCCCTGGATCGAAATCCGTTGTCTGATACCGTCGCCGCAACGGATCGCGTAGCTACGAAGGGTTGATGCGATGACATCCGCGCCACGCGGCGGTCTCGACGACATCTCCCGCGCGATCATCGAGCAGCTGCAGGAGGACGGCCGGCGCCCGTACGCGACCATCGGCAAGGCGGTCGGGCTGAGCGAGGCCGCGGTCCGGCAGCGGGTGCAGAAGCTGGTCGACACCGGCGTGATGCAGATCGTCGCCGTCACCGACCCGCTGCGCACCGGGCTGGCCCGGCAGGCCATGCTCGCGATCACGACCTCGGGCAACATCGAGGCCGTCGCCGACCGGCTGCGCGAGCTCGACGAGGTCGACTACATCGTCGTCACCGCCGGGTCGGTCGACCTGCTGGCCGAGGTCGTCGTCGAGGACGACGCCCACCTGCTCGACCTCGTCAACGGCCGCATCCGCACCATCGAGGGCGTGGTGCGCACCGAGTCCTTCGTCTACCTCAAGCTCGTCAAGCAGACCTACAACTGGGGAGCTCGCTGATGACCACCACCCCGATCGAGACCAGCGGTGCCACGCACGACGTCGGCGACCTGTCGGCCAAGGCCCGCGAACACCTGTGGATGCACTTCACCCGCATGTCGTCCTACGCCTCGGCACCGGTGCCCACGATCGTGCGCGGCGACGGCGCGCGCGTGTACGACGCCGACGGCCGGGCCTATCTCGACGGCCTCGCCGGGCTGTTCGTGGTGCAGGCCGGGCACGGCCGCGAGGAGCTCGCCCGCGCCGCCTACGACCAGGCGCGCGAGCTGGCGTTCTTCCCGCTGTGGTCCTACGCGCACCCACCGGCCGTCGAGCTGGCCGACCGGCTCGCCGCCTACGCACCGGGCGACCTGAACAAGGTCTTCTTCACCACCGGCGGCGGTGAGGCCGTCGAGACCGCGTGGAAGCTCGCCAAGCAGTTCTTCAAGCTCACCGGCAAGCCGATGAAGCACAAGGTGATCAGCCGGTCGATCGCCTACCACGGCACGCCGCAGGGCGCGCTGTCCATCACCGGCATCCCCGACGCCAAGAAGTTCTTCGAGCCCCTCGTCCCCGGCGCCCACAAGGCCGCGAACACCAACTTCTACCGGGCGCCGGAGCACGGCGACGATCTCGAGGCCTTCGGCCGGTGGGCCGCCGACCAGATCGACATCGCCATCGAGATGGAGGGCCCCGACACCGTCGCGGCGGTCTTCGTCGAGCCGGTGCAGAACTCCGGCGGCTGCTTCCCCCCGCCGCCCGGCTATTTCGAGCGACTTCGCGCAATCTGCGACAAGCACGACGTGCTGCTGGTGTCCGACGAGGTCATCTGCGCCTTCGGTCGGCTCGGGACGATGTTCGGCTGCGACAAGTTCGGCTACGTGCCCGACATCATCACCTGTGCCAAGGGCCTCACCAGCGGCTACTCCCCCATCGGCGCCACCGTCGTGAGCGACCGCGTGGCCGAGCCGTTCTTCACCGGCGACGCCACCTTCGCGCACGGTTACACCTTCGGTGGCCATCCGGTCTCGGCCGCGGTCGCCATGAAGAACCTCGACATCTTCGAACGCGAGGGCCTCACCCAACACGTGCTGCAGCACGAGGGTGCGTTCCGCTCGACGCTGGAGAAGCTGCTCGACCTGCCCATCGTCGGCGACGTCCGCGGCGACGGGTTCTTCTACGGCATCGAGATGGTCAAGGACAAGGCGACCAAGGAGACCTTCGACGCCGACGAGTCCGAGCGGCTGCTGCGCGGGTTCCTCTCCCGCGCGCTGTTCGAGGCGGGGCTGTACTGCCGCGCGGACGACCGCGGCGAGCCCGTCATCCAGCTCTCGCCGCCGCTCGTCGTGGGGCAGGCCGAGTTCGACGAGATGGAGCAGATCCTGCGCTCGGTGCTCACCGAGGCCTGGGAGCGGCTCTAGTCCCCCTCGGACCGGGGTCTGCGCCGCCCGCAGCACCGGCCTCGCGCTCCGCGATCGCCTTGATGGCCGCGAGCGTGGCCGGGATGCCGCGCAGCGCGTGCTGCGTGCGGTCGGCGATCTGGGCGTCGGCCCGCTCGCCGTACAGCTCGTGGAAGCGTGCGATGCCGGCGGATGGGAACTCCCACGACTCGGTCAGCCGGGTGCCGCCGGCGACCGGTTCGAGCGCGTAGCGCCACACGACCCAGCCCTCGCCCACGGCCCAGCCGAACGCGCGGCCTGGCTCGGCGGCGACGACCTGCGAGCGGGTGCTCCACTCGCGCTCCGGGGTGCGGTTGTGGCCGGTGAACCAGTCCCCCACGCGCCCGGTGGCGCCGTCGTCCCACTCGCAGCCGACGCACACCGGGCTCCACTCGCCGGTGCGGGTGACGTCGGAGACGAGCGCGTAGACGGCGTCCGGCGCCGCCGCGACGACGATCGAGTCCTCGTGGGTGCGCGGCAGCTCGCCGCTCGGTCCGGAAGGGGTGCTCATCTCGTCAGCATGTACCACCCGACGAATCCGCACACCGCCGCGATGGGCGCGAACAACACGAGCAGCACGATCCACACGACCCCGGCCGCGACGTCGTTGGCCCGGGGCAGCGACTGCGCGGCGATCCGGGCACGCTCCGGGTCGACCGGGTCGTGGCGGACCGCGACGTCCTGCCCCGGGCGCGGCATGAAGGAGGCGTGGACGTCGGAGCGGAAGGTGACGTCCCGGCCGTCGGCGGTGCGGTACCGCACGATCGGGCGCCGGACGAAGACCGTGTTGCCCAGACCCCCCGTCGGCACGTAGCCGCTCTCCTCGGCCACGACTGTCCCCTGCGCCGTCGCCCAGTGGGCCGGCACCGTCACGGCGGCGCGGGCCCGGCGCCGTTGACTGCGGAAGACGAGCCCGAGGATGGACCCCACGAGCACCGGGAAGGCGAGCAGGCCGGCTCCGATCAGCGACGTCATGACGTCGAGCCTGCCTGCCCGTGCGCCGTACCGCACCGGGGAACGTTCCCCACCCGGATACGGTGGACGCGTGACAGCGCGGGTGGCGGTCGTCGGAGCCGGGATGGCGGGTGCGGCCTGCGCGCGCGTCCTCGCCGACCGCGGGATCGACGTCACCGTCGTCGAGCGCGGCCGCGCGCCCGGCGGGCGCATGGCGGCGCCGGTGCTGCACGGCCGCCGGGTCGACCTCGGCGCCGCGTACCTCACCGCCAAGGACGACGGCTTCGCCGCGCTGGTCGCCGACTGGGTCGCCCGCGGTCTCGCCCGCGAGTGGACCGACACCTTCACCGTCCTCGGCGACGACGGCCGGTCGACGACGTCCGGACCCATGCGGTACGCGGCGCCCGACGGGCTGCGATCGCTGGTGCGCGACGTCCTGCCGGTCCCGGCCGAGCTCGGGACCGAGCTCGTCTCCGCGGCCGAGCTCGACCACGACGCGGTCGTCCTCGCGATGCCCGACCCGCAGGCCCGCCGCCTCGTCCCCGACGCCTCGGACTGGGTCGAGTTCGACCCGGTCGTGAGCGTCGCCGCCGGCTGGTCACGCCGCGAGTGGGAGCCGTTCGACGCCGCCTTCGTCAACGACCACCCCGCCGTATCGCTGATCGCCGACGACGGCGCGCGCCGCGGCGACGGGGCCGCCGTGCTGGTCGCGCACGCGGTGCCCGACCTGGCCCGCTGCCACCTCGACGCGCCCGACGCGGTGGTGCCGTTGCTGCTCGACGCGATGGGCAGCCTGCTGGGCGCGACCGCCGCCCCCGAGTGGACGCACGCCCAGCGGTGGACCTTCGCCAAACCCGTCGGCACGCACGGGGACGAACCGTTCGGGCTCACCGAGTACGCCGGCCGGCCGCTCGGGCTGTGCACCGACACCTGGTGCCCGCAGGGCGCGCCGCGGGTGGAGTCGGCATGGCTGTCCGGGCACCACCTCGGCCAGGCGCTGGCCGACCGGCTCGCCTGAGCGCACGGCCGGGCTCACCGCACGACGATCGTCACCGTCGCCGACGTCGTCGGGTGGTCGAGGCGGTCGGTGTCGACGGTCAGGTACTCGCCGTCGTCCTGCGTGCCGTCGGGCAGGGTCTTGGCGTGCAGCCGGAACGGCGGGGCGTCGTTCGCGAGCCCGTCGACGCCGAAGTCGTTGTCGTTGGCGACGACCAGGGTGCGGCCGCGATCGGTCGTCGCGACGCCCTCGACCTTGTCGTGGCCGAAGAAGCCACCGTTCGGGTCGAGGCCGGTGACGAGCGCGCCGAGGTCGACGTCGAGCGTCTTGGTCGCGACGGTCACCCCGGCGCCGGCGAGCAGCGAGCGCGCGGTCGCGGTGTCGCTCTTGCCCACGAGTCCCTCCACGGTCTGCGCGGACGCGCCGAGCAGCAGGCCGCCCTTCGTCGCCGTGTAGGTGGCACCCGGCACCCGCGCCGCGGGGCCGACGTCGGTCGCGCGGGAGACGTCGACCCGGTAGAGCTTCTTGGTCGCGCCCGGCTCGAGGTCGCCGTCGCGCTCGTCGACCAGGAACTCGTGGGCCGAGAGCGCCGTGATCTCGCTGGCGGCGGTGCCGGTGGAGTCGGGATCGTCGAGCAGGTAGAGGTACTCGTGGGTGCGCAGCGTGGTGAGGTCGACGGTCACGATGCGGATCGGCGCGACGTTCTTCGGGTTCTTGGTCAGGTCCGGCTGCTGCAGCGCCGACTGCATGATGCCGACGAGGGTGTTGCCGTCCGGCGTCACGGTCAGGCCCTCCATGCCGCGGTTGGGGACGCGGTTGGCGAGCTCGCGCGGCAGCGAATGGTCGAAGGGGGCGAGCCGACCGAGCTGCCGCCCGGTGCGGTCGAAGTGCGTGAGCAGCGGGCCGTACTCGTCGGAGACCCAGAATGTGCCGTCCCGCAGCGCGACGAGGCCCTCCGGGTCGTAGCCGGTGTCGCGACACGGCAGTGTCCGGCCCTGCAGGTCGAGGATCGTCTCGCCGGTGCTCGCCGCGCAGTTCACCTGTCCGTCGTAGGGGGTGTCGTCCCCTGCCCGCAGCGGGATGCGCTGCAGCAGCGTGGCCGTGCCGTGCGCGAGGCGGAACCGGCCGATGGCCGGGACGAAGTCCGGCAGCGCCTCGACCTTGCTGCCGTTCGGGCCGTCGACGTTGGGGCCACGGTCGGTGAGCCCGTAGAACTGGTCGCGGTAGCCGGGCACGGGGGTGAGCGCCGAGCCGTACGCGCCGCCGGTGATGCGGACGCCGTCGATCGTGGCCAGCGGCGGCAGGTCGGTGCGGTACAGGTGCACCGCGTCGGTGGTGGTGTAGCGGAAGGTGTCGGTGCCGGTGAAACCGGCCGCGGGGGCGTAGCGCAGCGAGCCGTCGGGCTGCAGCGCCAGCGTGCCGTGGGCGGGCGCGGTGTGGGCGACGACGGTGGTGAGGTCACCGCGGTCGTTGCGCAGCACGCCGGCTCCGCCCACCTGCAACGGCTGGCCGGCGCGGACGGTGAAGGTGTCGGCACGTGCCTGGGCCACGGCGTGGGCGGCCGCGTCGGGGCCGACCGCGGCCACCCCGGCGACGGCCGCCGCGGCCAGCGTGACGATCGCGACGACGGGACGGACTCGGGGCACGGCACGCTCCTGGGACGGGACGACGGACGTCCTCGACCCTGGGGCGCGCGGATGGCCCGACAGCCACGGCGGGGTGGCCACCCGGTGAACGCCGCGGTGACATCGACCGGCGGCCACCACCCGGGTCCGGGCCGGCGGTGCCGAACCCGGTCGGGCGGCGCGGCTACTTCAGCTTCTGGACGAAGTCCCACGTGGCGTCGGCCCCGGTGTCGCCGATGCGGTACAGCTGCCACACCGTCACGAGCGACACCGCGATCGCGACCACCGCCACCGCGACGCGCACGGCGACGGGCACCGCGGTGCGGGCCGTCGGACGCACCGCCGTCGCCGTCGCACCCGGGCCGCCCGGGCCGCCCGTGCCGTCGGCCTCGGGGCGGGTGGCCTCGGGGCGGGTGGCCGCGGCCCGGTCGTCGACCCGCCCGACCCACCACACCGCGGCGGAGACGACGAACAGCCCGATCGCGAACCACAGGAACGTGTCGCCGAGGTCGGCGTGCTTCTCGATCGCCGCGTTCGGCCCGTTCTCGGTGAGCCTGTCCTCGAGCCACTCGCCCGCGTTCGTGGTGACCGGGACGAGGGCCAGCACGACCAGACACGTCAGGGGCGAGATGACGCCGAGCTTGTGCCGGGCCGCCGGCCACACGGCCGACAGGATGGTGAACAGGGCGCCCAGCGGAGCGAGCACCACGATCGCGTGGATGAGCAGGACGTGGGCGGGCAGGCCGCCGATCTCGGTGGGCATATCTGGTTCAACGGTCAACGACCTGGGGCGGTTCAGTCGGCGGCTAGGGTCGGTGGGTGACCGACGCTCCCGGACCGTCCCCCGCCCGTGTGCATCGCGCCCTGGAGCCGCTGCACGCGCTCGTCTACTTCGCGCCGGAGGGCGGCGAGGAGTACCGGGCCGTCGGCCTCGACCGGACCCGCTACCACTACTTCGCGAGCCGCGCGGCGGCGATGGGCCCGGTGCCCGCCGACGTCGTCGTCGCGACCTTCTTCAACTTCAGCCCCGCCCTGGTGACGCGGGCGATCCCGCGGGCGTGGGAGCTCGCGTCCTGCGAGACGATCCTGGCCGCCCGCTACCGGGTGGTCGACCGGGCGCTGCGCCGCCTGCTCGGCGAGGACGTCGTGACCGGGGCGCCGCTGGCCGAGGCGGCCGAGCTCGCCCGCGCGGCGACGGTCGAGCTGCGCCCCGAGGCCCGTCCGCTCTACGCCGCGCACGCGTCGCTGCCCTGGCCCGACGCACCCCACCTCGTGTTCTGGCACGCGATCACGCTGCTGCGCGAGCACCGCGGCGACGGACACCTGGCGGCGCTGTTGGCCACCGGCCTGACCGGCCTCGAGGCGCTGGTCACCCACACCGCCACGGGACGCGGCTTCACCGAGCCGGCGGCGAAGCTCAGCCGGGGCTGGTCGGACGAGCAGTGGTCCGCCGCCGTCGCGGGGCTGCGCGAGCGCGGGCTGCTCGACGGCGACGGCGGGCCGACCGCGGCCGGCGCGGCCCTGCGGGCCGACCTGGAGGACGCCACCGACCGGATGGACACCGCCCCCTGGCTCGCGCTCGGCGCCGAGCGCACGGCGCGGCTGCACGAGCTCGGCCGCGACCTCAGCCGCCGCGCCGTCGCCGCCGGCGCCTTCCCCGACGGCGTCTTCGCCTCGCCCCGCGCCTGACCCGCGGCGGACCCGCCGGGTCAGTGGGTGAGGCCGGCGCGGACGTGCTCGAAGATCAGGTTGGTCTCGGTCAGCGCGACATCGGGGTTGGCGCTGAGGTTGACGACGACGAAGTCGCGCAGGTTCTCGCTGCTCGTCGCCGCGATGTGGACGTGGAAGTCGTCGGCCCCGCCGAGGAAGAAGACGTTGAGCACCTCGGGCAGCTCGGCGATGCGCGCCATGAACTCCGAGATGTGCCCACGCGCCGTCGACTGCAGCCGGACGGCGATCATCGCCTGGATGGGACGGCCGAGGGCGGCGGGGTCGACGTCGGCGTGGTAGCCGCGGATGACGCCGCGCTCGCGCAGCGCCCGCACCCGGCCCAGACAGGTGGACGGCGCGATGCCCACCCGGGCGGCGAGCGCGTTGTTGGGCAGCCGGGCGTCCGCGGCGAGCTCGCGCAGCAGGCGCAGGTCGACGTCGTCCACTTCGTCCCGAAGATTGTTCGAGCGGGCCGGCGGCCTCGACAGGCGGTTCGCGGCTTCCGACGACACGAGGGCAATCTACAGAATCTTGTTCACCCTGGTGGAGCATCGCACGCGTTTCCTTCATCCTGAGCCGAGATTCCGCTCCCCCGAGTCAGGAGAACGCGATGCTCGTCGGCGTCCCGCGCGAGGTCAAGAACAACGAGTTCCGGGTGGCCATCACGCCGGCCGGCGTGCACGAGCTCACCCGCAACGGCCACGAGGTCGTCATCGAGCACGAGGCCGGGGTGGGCTCCGCGATCCCCGACGACGCCTTCGTCGCCGCCGGTGCGCGGATCGTCCCCACCGCCGAGGACGTCTGGGGCAGCGCCGACCTGGTCCTCAAGGTCAAGGAGCCGATCGCCGAGGAGTACCCGCGCATGCAGCTGCGCGGCAAGGACCAGGTGCTGTTCACCTACCTGCACCTCGCCGCCGACAAGGCATGCACCGACGCGCTGCTGACCGCCGGGACGACGGGGATCGCGTACGAGACGGTGCAGCTGCCCGACGGGTCGCTGCCGCTGCTCGCGCCGATGTCCGAGGTCGCGGGCCGGCTCGCCCCGCAGGTCGGCTCGTACCACCTGATGCGCCAGGGCGGCGGCCGCGGCACGCTGATGGGCGGCGTCCCCGGCGTCTACGCCGCGAAGGTCGTGGTGATCGGGGCCGGCGTCTCCGGCCAGAACGCCGCCGCGATCGCACTCGGCATGCAGGCCGAGGTGCTGCTGCTCGACAAGAACGTGGCGCGGCTGCGGCAGATGGACGCCATCTACCAGGGGCACTGCCAGACGGTCGCGTCGAACGCCTACGAGGTCGAGAAGGCGGTGCTCGACGCCGACCTCGTCATCGGCGCGGTGCTCGTCCCCGGCGCCAAGGCGCCGACCATCGTCAGCAACGAGCTGGTGTCGCGGATGAAGCCCGGTTCGGTGCTCGTCGACATCTCCATCGACCAGGGCGGCTGCTTCGAGGCCTCGCGTCCCACCACGCACGCCGAGCCCACCTACCCCGTGCACGACTCGGTCTTCTACTGCGTCGCCAACATGCCCGGCGCCGTCCCCCACACCTCGACGTACGCGCTGACCAACGTCACGCTGCCCTACGCCGTCGAGCTCGCGAACCGCGGCTGGCGCGACGCACTGCGCAGCGACCGGCCGCTCGCGCTGGGTCTCAACACCCACGAGGGCCGGCTCACCAACGCGCCGGTAGCCGAGGCCCACGGGTACGACGCGGTCGAGGTCGCCGACGTCCTCGCGTGACGGCCGCGGCACGGCGCGCCGTCGCGCCGCCGGTCACCACTGTCCCGCGACCGACATCGTCGCGGATGGGTAGAGGTGAGGGATGACGAGCAACGAGACGCCCGACGCACCCGACGACGACCGCGGCACCGCGCGTCCGGAACACGACAGCACCGCCCCGGCCGTCGAGGACGAGCCCACGGCCGACGAGCCGGCCGCGGCCGGGGACCCGAACGCCTTCGGCGGCGACGACGAGATCCGCGCCGGCCAGATCGGGGTCGACCCCACACCCTGACGCCGTCCGCGCGCGGGGTCAGCGCTTGCGCGCCCTGCCCGTCAGCGCTTGCGCGCCCGGCTCGTCAGCGCTTGCGCGCCCTGCTCGGCTGCACGCGCATCGGCTCGCCCGGCATCTTCGGGTAGTTCGGCGGGTAGGGCGCGTCGCCGAGGCCGCGGTCGGTCTCGTCGCGCTCGGCCCACTCCAGCAACGGCTCGATCGACCACACCGCGTCGTCCATGCCGGCGTGCAGATCGCCGAGCTCGGCGAAGCGGGCCGGCATGGTCGCGATGGTGAAGTCGTCCAGCTCGACGTCGGGCAGCTCGTCCCACGTCACCGGCGCCGACACCCGGCCCACGGCCGAGCCCCGCACCGAGTACGCCGCGGCGATGGTGCGGTCGCGGGCGTTCTGGTTGTAGTCGAGGAAGACGGCGCCGTCGGGCCGCTCCTCCTTCCACCAGTTCGTGGTGACCTGCTCGGGGACGCGGCGCTCGACCTCGCGGGCGAACGCGAGCGCCGCGCGGCGTACCTCGCGGAAGCCGAAGCGCGGTTCGATGCGCACGTAGACGTGCACGCCCTTGGACCCGGACGTCTTGGGCCACCCGACCGCGCCCAGCTCGTCGAGCACCTCGTGCACCACCGCCCCGACGCGCTGGCAGTCGGTGAAGTCCGCCGCCGGGCCGGGATCGAGGTCGATGCGCCACTCGTCGGGCTTCTCGGTGTCGGCGCGCCGGGAGTGCCACGGGTGGAACTCCACGGTCGACATCTGCACCGCCCACACGACGTCGGCCGCCCTGGTCACGCACAGCTCGTCGGCCGTCCGCCCCGACGGGAAGGTGACCTCGACGGTCTCGACCCAGTCGGGAGCGCCCTTGGGCAACCGCTTCTGGTAGATCTTCTCGCCGTCGGTGCCCGTCGGGTAGCGGTGCAGCATGCACGGCCGCTCACGCAGCGCGCGCACGATGCCGTCGCTCACCGACAGGTAGTAGGAGACGAGGTCCAGCTTGGTCTCGCCGCGCGCGGCGAAGTAGACCCGGTCGGGGTTGGTGATGCGCACCGCGTGCGGCCCGACCTGGACCTCCTCCGCGGGCGTGGACGACGCCATGCCCCGCACGCTAACGCTTTTGGCGGCACAGCGCGGTATTAAGCGCTGTGCCGCCAAAAGCGGAGGGTCAGCCCTGTTCGCGCAACGCGCGCAGGCCCTCCTTGAGCGAGCCCATGGTGGCGAGGACGGCCGTGGGCTCGTACCCGCAGTGCGCCATGCAGTTGTTGCACCGCTCGTCGCGGCCGCGGCCGTAGGACTCCCAGTCGGTCGTCTCGACGAGCTCCTTGTAGGTCTTCACGTAGCCGTCCGACATCAGGTAGCAGGGCTTCTGCCACCCCAGCAGCGAATAGGACGGGATGCCCCACGCGGTGCAGCCGAAGTCGCGCTTGCCCTCGAGGAAGTCCAGGAACAGCGGCGAGTGGTTGAGCCGCCAGCGCTTGCGGTTGCCGTCGCCGAAGGCCTTCGCGAACAGCTCGCGCGTCTCGGTGACGCCGAGGAAGTGGTCCTGGTCGGGCGCCTTCTCGTACGCGTACGCCGGCGAGATCATCATGCTGTCGACCTCGACGTCGTCGTTGAGGAAGTTCAGCACGTCGATGATCGTCTGCGGCGTGTCGGTGTTGAAGAACGTCGAGTTGGTCGTGACGGTGAAGCCCTTGGCCTTGAGGAACCTGATGGCCTCGATCGCCTCGTCGAAGACCCCCTCCTTCGACACCGACTCGTCGTGCCGCTCGCGCAGGCCGTCGATGTGGATCGCGAACGACAGGTACTCCGACGGCTTGATGTCGAAGCGGTCCCACCGCTTGCGGACGAGCTCGGCGTTCGTGCACAGCACGACGTACTTCTTGCGCTTGACCAGCTCGTCGATCAGCTCGTCGATCTGCGGGTGCATGAGCGGCTCGCCGCCGGCGATCGAGACGACGGGCGCTCCGCACTCCTCGACGGCGGCGACCGCCTTCCCGACGGGCATGCGCTGGCGCAGGACGTCGTGCGGGTGCTGGATCTTGCCGCAGCCGTTGCACGCCAGGTTGCACGCGAACAGCGGTTCCAGCTCGACGACGAACGGGAACTTGTCGCGGCGTCTGAGGTAGCGCTGGTTGATCCCGTACCAACCGATGCGCAGGGCCTGCTTCAACGGAACCGGCATTAGCCGACAACTCCCTTCGGGAGGGTGAACGTGATGTCTTCCCGGGTATGCACCCGCTCGGTGACCTCGGCCGGGCCGAGGGCCTGCAGCGTTCCGACGACCTCGTCGACGAGGTGCGGTGGTGCGGACGCGCCCGCGGTGACGCCGACGCGACGGGCGCCGGTGAGCCACTCGGGTGCGAGTTCGGTGGCGTCGTCGACCAGGTGGGCGGCGGTGCCGGCGCGCTGCGCGACCTCGACCAGGCGCAGCGAGTTGGACGAGTTGCGCGACCCCACGACGATGACGACGTCGGCGTCGACCGCGACCTCGCGCACCGCCTGCTGCCGGTTGGTCGTCGCGTAGCAGATGTCGTCGGTCGCCGAGGACTCGACGGCCGGGAAGCGGCGGCGCAGGACGTCGACGGTATCGGCGGCCTCGTCGACGGCGAGCGTGGTCTGCATGAGGAACGAGACCTTGCCCGGGTCGGCGACGGCGACCTGCTCGGCCTCGGCCGGGGACTGCACCAGCGTGATGCGGCCGGGGACCTCCCCGAGCGTCCCCTCGGTCTCGTCGTGGCCGTCGTGCCCGATCAGCAGCACGGTGTCGCCACGGGCGGCGAAGCGGCGCGCCTCGGCGTGGACCTTGGCCACCAGCGGGCAGGTGGCGTCGATGACGAACAGGTCGCGCCGGGCGGCCTCGTCGCGGACGGCCGGGGCGACGCCGTGGGCGGAGAAGACGACGGTCGTGCCGTCGGGCACCTCGCCCAGCTCGTCGACGAAGACCGCGCCGCGGCGTTCGAGGTCGCGCACGACGTGGGCGTTGTGCACGATCTGGCGGCGCACGTACACCGGGTGCTGGTAGCGCTGCAGCGCGAGGTCGACGATGTCGATCGCGCGCTCGACGCCGGCGCAGAACGAACGCGGCTCGGCGAGCACCACGCTGCGCGGGCCGGCGAGCCGGGCCCAGGCGTCGAGCGCCGGGCCGAGGCGGCGCAGCGTGCGCAGGGCCCGCACCCCGTTGCCGACGGTCGCGGCGCGGAACACCGGGACCGTCGCGGTGTCGACGACGACGCGCACGACCGCGACCGGCACGCCGGGAGCGCGCTCGGCGAAGGCGCGCGCCAGCGGTGCGGACTCCATGTCGACGGCGAGCGCGCCGGTCGCGGCGAGCCGCTCGCGCTCGTCGGGTCCGCCGACGAGCGTGTCGGTGGTGAGGACCGGCCCGTAGCGGACGCGCAGGCCGAGGCGGCGGAGCTCCGCCACGAGCGGCGCGGCGGCCCGGAGCGCGACGCGCCCCGCGGTGCCGCGGACCTCGCTCGCCACCACGACGTCCCCGGGGCGCAGGGACGGGTCGAGCCCGCCGGCGACACCCGCGACGGCGACGGCCCCGGGGGGTGGGGCGTCGGGGCGCGCGGCGAGCCAGGCCGCCACCCGTGCCGGCCCCATGCCGCACCGCTCGAGGCGCGCGCCGGCCACCCGGCCGGCGAGCGCGGCGTACTCGCTGCGCAGCGCGGCCACGACCAGGAGCGGCCCGCGGGCCGCATCGACGGTGGGCTCGGCCGGGGTCACCAGTCGCGCACCTCCGCTCCCGCGGTCGCGGTGGCGCCCCCCGTGTCCTCGCCCAGGTAGCGGCCCAGGGCGCTGATCGGGAACACGAGGCGGTACATCTCGTAGCTGATGTAGAAGTCGCCCGGGAAGCCGGTGCCGGTGTAGGACTCCTCGTCCCAGCCGCCGTCGGGCCGCTGGTCGCCGACCAGCCAGGCGACGCCGGCGTCGACGACCGGTCCGGACTCGCCCGCGGCGAGCAGCGCGAGCAGCGCCCACGCCGTCTGCGAGGGAGTGGACTCGCCGCGCCCGCGCCACGCGTCGTCGACGTAGGAGCGCAGGTCCTCACCCCAGCCGCCGTCGGCGTTCTGGTGCGCGACCAGCCAGTCGACCGCGCGCCGCACGGCCGGGTCGGCGGTCGGCACCCCCGCCGCCACGAGGGCGGGCACGACGGCGCCGGTGCCGTAGACGTAGTTGTTGCCCCAGCGCCCGAACCAGGAGCCGTCGTCCTCCTGCGCGGCGAGCAGCCACCGCACGCCGCGGCGGGCCGCGAGACCGGCCGGGTCGTCGCAGCGGGCCAGCATCTCGACGGCGTGGGCGGTGACGTCGGCCGAGGGCGGGTCGATGACCGCCCCGAAGTCGCAGAATGGCAGCTTCTCGACCAGCCGACGGGTGTTGTCGGCGTCGAACGCGCCCCAGCCGCCGTCGCTGGACTGCATGCCCTTGACCCACGCGATGCCGCGTTCCACGGCGGCCTTCACCGCGGGGAGGTCGTCCTTGACGCGGTCCAGCGCCAGCACGACCTCGGCGGTGTCGTCGACGTCGGGGTAGCCGTCGTTGGCGAACTCGAAGGCCCAGCCGCCGGGGTCGACACCGGGCCGCCGCACCGCCCAGTCGCCGCGACGCTGGATCTCCTCGCCGAGGATCCACTCGACCGACTGCGCGAGCTCCGGGTCGTCGATCGTCGCCCCCGCGTCGAGCAGGGCGTTCGCGGCGAGGCAGGTGTCCCACACCGGCGACTGGCAGGCCTCGAGCCGCCGTTCGATGCCGTCGGCGGTCGCCTCGTGCACGAGGAAGGTGTCCAGCCCGGCGACCGCGGCCGAGAGCACCGGGTGGTCGAGGGAGTACCCGAGCAGGTGGAGCGCGAGGATCGAGTACACCCACGGCGGTTGGATGCCGCCCCACCCGCCGTCGTCCTCCTGGCGGGCGATGATCCACTCGGCCGCCTGCTTCATCGCGAAGCCGCGGCCGGGCTGGATCGGGGCCTTCTCGTAGAGCTTGAGGACGCGGTCGAGCAGCGTGAACCCGGTGCCGACGAGACCACCGCGCACCGGGTGCGGCGCACGGTCGCCGTGCAGCTCGCCCAACGTGAACGGCAGCGGCCGGACCGGCCGCAGCGTGGCGACCACGGTGATCGGCACGACCGTCTGGCGCGCCCAGCAGCCCCAGTCGTAGACGTTCAGCGGCGCCCAGGACGGCAGCAGCACGACCTCGGGCGGCATCGCGGGCAGGTCGTCCCACGACCACTCGCCGAACAGGGCCAGCCAGATGCGGGTGAAGACGCGGCTGGCCTCGATGCCCCCTTCGGCACGGACGAAGGCGGCGGCCCGCTGCATGTGGGGGGCGGCCGGCTCGTCGCCGGCGAGACGCAGGGCGGCGTAGGCCTCGATCGTGGTGGAGAGGTCACCGGGACCGCCGACGAACGTGGCCCACGTGCCGTCGGCACGCTGCTCGCGGCGGATCCAGCGCGCCGACTGCGCGAGCTCCTCGGGACGCAGGATGCCGAGGAAGCGGCGCAGCAGGAGGTCCTCGGCGTCCATCGTCACGTTGGTGCGCAGCTCCCCCTTCCACCACCCGGCCGGGGCCTGGCGTGACACCAAATGCGCGCGCGCCGCGCGCAGGGCCGCCGTCGCGTCGGACCGGATGTCGGTACCGCCGTGCGTCTCGCTCGCTGTCACCGCGGAGTGCTCCCCTCTGTCGTGCTCGTCGTCGTGGTGTGGGCTCACCAATCGCGTCGGACCAGGAAGTCCAGGACCTCGGCGAGATCCTGGGCTGCGTCGTGGGTCGCGGTGTCGGCACCCAGGCCGGCGGCCGCGAGCTCCTGGTGCGCGGCAGCGAGCAGCCGTTCGGCCTCGCGCCGCGCCCAGTCCAGGCCGCCGGCGGTGACGACGAGGCGCACCGCCCGCTCGACCTCGACGTCGGTCTCGGGCGGCGCGGCGCGGAGCAGGTCGGCGAGCTCGTCGCCCTCGGGCGTCCCCGACCGCAGCGCCGCCACGACCGGAACGCTGCGCTTGCCGGCGCGGATGTCCGACGAGGACGACTTGCCGGTGACCGACGCGTCGCCGACGACCCCGAGGACGTCGTCGACGAGCTGGAAGGCCAGCCCGGCGAGCCGGCCGGCCTCGGCGAGCCGCGCCACGACGGCGGTGTCGGCGCCGGCGGCGAGCGCGCCGAGTTCGAGCGAGTTCGCGATGAGGGCCGCGGTCTTGCCGTCCTCCATGGCCAGCACGTCCTCGATCGCCGCGGTGTCGTCGCGTTCGAGGGCGAGGTCGGCGGACTGGCCGCTGATGAGCCGCTGCACGCAGGCGAGCAGGGCGGGGACGGTCCGGTCGTGGTGCGGGTCGTCGCGCAGCAGGGTCTCGAGCGCGGCGGCGAGCATGGCGTTGCCGGCCAGGATCGCCTGCCCCTCGCCGTAGACGACCCAGCCGGTCGGCCGGTGCCGGCGCTCGACGTCGCGATCCATGATGTCGTCGTGCAGCAGCGAGAAGTTGTGCACCAGCTCGACCGCCACCGCGCCGGGGACGCCCGCCTCGGCGCGCCCGCCGACGGCGCGGGCGGCCAGCAGCACGAGGGCGGGACGCACCGCCTTGCCGCGGCCGCCGGGCGCGCGCTCGCCGGCGGCGTCCCACAGCCCGAGCTGGTAGCCGGCGATCAGCCGCATGCGCGAGTCGGTCAACAGGTCGACGGCCGCGTGCAGCGCGGGCTCCACCAGCTCGCGGGCGCGGTCGATCGCCACAGGTGTCGCGGGACGCGCCGTCTCGTCGCGGCGGGTCGGGTCGAGTCGGGTGATCATGCGAGATTCCCCATCGTCTCGGCGGCCGTGGGCTCTGACACCGCCCGCGCGGCGGTTATTCCGCTGCGCACCGCACCCTCCATCGTGTCGGGCCAGCCGGTGTCGGTCCATGCCCCTGCGAGCCACACCCCGGGCAACCCGGAATCGGCGGTCGGCCGGAGGGCGCCGCTGCCGCGCGACTGCCGGAACGTCGCGTGCCGTTCCCGCGTGACGAACACATCGAGGACGTCGGCCTGTTCGGCACCGGGCAACAGCCGCGCGAGCTCGGCGACGAAGCGCTGCTGCAGCACCGGGCTCGTGGTGTCGATGATGTCGTCCGCCGCAGAGACCGTGACGGCGAGGTACTGCGCGCCCGGTCGGCGCGCGGCGAGCCCGGAGCTCTCGGTGCGATCGAAGAACCACTGCACGGGCGAGTCGACCGCGGCGGCGAACGGCAGGTCGGTGACCCGCCGGTCGTAGTGCACGTGCACGTTGACGATCGGGCTGGTGCCCAGCCGCGCGCACCGTCCGGCCGGCACGGCGGCGAGCTCGGGTGCGGTGCGACAGGCGACCCGGGGTGGGACGGCCAGCACCACCGACGCGGGGTGCACGGTCGTCTCGGTGCCGCGGACGCGGACGGTGACGGCGAGCGGGCCGGCGCCGGCGCGCACGGCGGTGACGTGGTGCGCGAGCCGGACGTCGACCCCGGCGGCGGTCAGCGCGCGGCGGGCGGCAATGGAGTGCAGGTCACCCAGCGGCGCGACGGCGTGGCCGACGTCCCCGGCGGCCGCACGGTCGAGCACGCCGGTGCGGAACACCTTCGCCGCCAGCGCGAGCGACGCGTCGTCCGGTGGCAGGTTCAGCGTGGCGGTGGCCAGCACCCCCCAGAGCGCGTCGACGGTCGCGCGGTTCTGGCCGTGGTGTCGCAGGAAGTCGCCGAGGGTGCGGGCGTCCAGGCGCGGGTCGGCCGCGTCGAGCAGCCGCAGCGCCACCGCGGCCCGCGCGGCCCGGGCCCGGTCGACCGGCGAGAGCAGGCCGTAGCGCAGCAGCGCGGGCGTCAGGTGCGCGGGCGCGGGCACGCCGGCGGTGCGTCGCAGCCGGGCCGATCGGCCGTCGGGGCGCAGCACCGCGATGTCGAGGCGGCGCTGCAGCGTGGTGCGCTCGGTGACACCGAGCCGGTCGAGCAGCCCGCGGTAGGCGTCGCAGCAGCGCAGGAACACGTGCTGGCCGTTGTCGACCGAGAGCCCGTCGCGGGTGAAGGAGAACGCCATACCGCCGAGTCGCGGCCGGCTCTCGTACAGCGTCACCGGCCGGCCGGCGTCGGCGCAGTGCAGCGCCGCGGCGATGCCCGCCAGCCCGCCCCCGACGACGACGACCCTGCCGTCGGTGTCGGTCTCGGTGTCGGTCTCGGTGTCAGTGCCGGTCACGGCCCACCCCCGCGAGGGATCGGGCCGCGACCCGCACCTTGACCGGCGTGGGCAGTGAGAGCCGGGCGGTGAAGACACGGCGCGGGTCGGCGGCGATGCGCTCGAGCAGCTCGCGGTAGATCCCGGCCATCGCCGCGCAGCAGGCGGCGCTGCGGCGGTCGAGGACGTCGAGCAGTTCGAGCCCGCGGTCGTACCACCCCCACGCCCGCGCGGCCTCGAAGCGGACCAGTTCGGCCAGCCCGCCGTCGCACGGGTCGAGCGCACCGTCGGCGGTGAGCGCGAGCCGTACCCCGAACAGCTCGAGGTCCTTGGCCGGCAAATACACGCGGCCGGTGGTGAGGTCCTCGCGGACGTCGCGCAGGATGTTCGTGAGCTGCAGCGCGACGCCGAGCGCGTCGGCGAGCTCGGCCGCCCGGGCGGCGTCGGCGCCGGACAGCCGCGGGTCGAACACGCCGAGCGAGAGCCGGCCGATCGACCCGGCCACGCAGCGGCAGTACCGCACGAGGTCGTCGAGGTCGGTGTAGGTGTGCCCGGTGACGTCCAGCTCGCAGCCGTCGACGAGCTCGCCGAACGCGGCGAGCGGGATCGACAGCCGGGCCGCGGCGTCGGCCAGCGCGACGAGCACCGGGTCGTCGGGGTGACGCTCCGGAGCGGTCGCGGCGGCGCGGGCCTCGGCCAGCAGCGCCCGCTTGCGCTCGACGGGCAGCGTGCCGTCGCCGATGTCGTCGACCCGGCGGGCGAACGCGTAGACCGCCGACAGCGCGGTGCGTTTGGGCGCGGGCAGCAGCCGGATGCCCCACGCGAAGTTGCGGGCCTGCTCGCGGGTGATGCGCTCGCACTCGGCGTAGGCGGCGCGCACCGCGTCGGGGCTCGCGGCCGTCATGCCGACCGTCCGTCACGCCCGGGGCGGCCCGCGAGCAGCCGCAGGGCGTGCCGCAGCGTCCGCGCCGTCGAGGGGCGCACCGCGACCGCGAGCACGTCGTGGTCGGCCGCGTCGAGCGCGTCGGCGGTGGCCAGGCCGCCGGCGACGTACCCGGCCACGGCGAGGCGGGCCCAGCCGTGCAGCCCGCGCACCAGCGGCGGCCCGGAACGCAGCAGCTCCCGCGAGCGCGCCACCTGCTCGGCCACCACCCGACGCAGGCCCGGGGGCGTGATGCCGCCGCGGAGTCGTTCCGGTGCCACCCGTTCGGCGGCGAGCGAGTCCTGCGGCAGGTAGACGCGACCGGCCCGGGCGTCCTCGCCGACGTCCTGACAGTGCTCGAGGATCTGCAGCGCCGCGCAGACGTCGTCCGAGCGAGCGATCGAGCGATCGTCGGCCGCCCCGGCGCGGTACAGCACGATGCGACCGACGGGCGCCGCGGCGAGGCGGCAGTAGCCGAGCAGCTCGGCGAGGTCGGCGTAGGACGAGCGGCGCTGGTCGAGACGGTTGGCCTCGACGAGCTCCCGGAACGGATCGAGCGGCACGTCGTGCTCGGTCACCATGCGGGCGAGGCCGGCCACCGGCGGCAGCGTCGCCCGCTCGGGCAGCGCGTCCAGGTCGGCCGTGACGAGATCGAGCAGCGCGAGCCGGGCGTCCGGACCCCCCGGCGCGGAGTCGCCGATCTCGTCGACGAAGCGCGCGAACACGTAGGTCGCGGCGAGGTCGTCACGGACGGCGCGGGGCAGCGCCCGCAGCGCGACGGGAAAGTTCTCGCCGTTCATCCGCCGTGCCGCGCCCGCGGCGATCATGCCCAGCACGTCGGACGGGTCGGCGGGGCGCGCGTCTCCTGCGCGTGCGTCTCCTGCACGCGCGCGGTCACCCGCTCCGTCCGGCATCCTCGTCCTCACGTCCGTACGACCCGCTCCCCCCGGAACGTCGAAGCCTTTAGGCAAGCTAACTACTTTGAACTTACCCCCGTATCAGGATTGCATCCGGAGGCGACCCCGTACGCGGTATTAGTGGGATGTCGCGACGATGCTCCCGCAGCCGTCCGACACCGAGCGGGACGACGAGACGACGGAGAGGCACGCGATGGGTGACGGCGAACCCTTCCGGCTCGCGGACGTCGCGCGCGAGCGCGAGCCCGAGCGCTACGACCTGCACCGCGCGGTGCTGAACCCGCAGCTGCCGCGCATGCTGCACGCCATCGGCTTCGACCGGCATTACGTGCGCGCGGAGGGCGCGTACCTGTTCGACGAGGACGGCCGCGACTACCTGGACATGCTCGCGGGGTTCGGCGTGTTCGCGCTGGGCCGACACCACCCCGTCGTGCGGCAGGCGCTGCACGACGTCGTCGACCTCGGGCTGGCCGACCTCACCCAGTTCGACGCGCCCGTGCTCGCCGGTCCGTTGGCCGAGGCGTTGCTGGCCCGCGTGCCGCACCTCGACCGCGTCTACTTCGGCAACAGCGGCGCGGAGGCCGTCGAGACCGCGCTGAAGTTCGCCCGCTACGCCACCCGGCGGCGCCGGATCGTGTACTGCCGCGGCGCCTTCCACGGCCTGACGACCGGCGCGCTGTCGGTGAACGGCGGCGCCGACTTCCGCAAGGGGTTCGGCCCGCTGCTGCCCGACACCGCGATCCCGTTCGGCGACATTCGCGCACTGGAGCGCGAACTCGCGAAGGGCGACGTCGCGGCGTTCCTCGTCGAGCCGGTGCAGGGCAAGGGCGTCGCGGTGAGCCCCCCCGGTTTCCTCGCCGACGCCCAGCGCGTGGTGCACGACGCCGGCGCCCTGCTCGTCGCCGACGAGGTGCAGTGCGGGCTGGGGCGCACCGGCGACTTCTTCGCCTTCCAGCACGACGGGGTCGAGCCCGATCTCGTGGCCACCGCCAAGGCGCTGTCGGGCGGGTACGTCCCGGTCGGTGCCACCCTGGGCCGCGAGGAGATCTTCGCCAAGGTGTATTCCTCGATGGACCGCGTGCTCGTGCACGACTCGACCTTCGGCTCGAACGCGCAGGCGATGGCGGTCGGGCTGGCGACGCTGCACGTGCTGGAGCACGAGGACGTCGTCGCGAACGCACGCGCCGTCGGCACGCAGCTGCAGGACGGCCTGGTCGAGCTCGCGCAGCGCTACGAGCTGATCGCCGACGTCCGCGGCCGGGGCCTGATGATCGGCATCGAGTTCGGCCGGCCCGAGTCGCGGCGGCTGCGCGCGCACTGGCACGCGCTCCGCGTCGCCCGCAAGGGGCTCTTCGCGCAGACGGTGGTCCACGCCCTGTTCCACGACCACCGCATCCTCACGCAGGTCTCGGGGGACCACATCGAGGTCATCAAGCTGATCCCGCCGTTGACGATCGGCGAGCGGGAGGTGGAGCGGTTCCTGGCCGCCTTCGCCGACGTGATGGCCGAGGCGCACCGGGGCAGCCGGCTGACCCGCGACTTCGCCCGGACGCTCACCACCAACACCCTCGGCGAACGCCGGCAGCGATGACGCTCGCCGACGTCGTCAGCTACGTCGCCGCGGCGCTGTCCGCGATGGGCGTGGCGATGGCGAACGTCATGCAGCGCAAGGCGGGGCTGGCGAACGGTCCGGACCGTGCGTTCGGGCCGAGGTTCCTGCTCGACCTCGTCCGCTCCCCCACGTGGCTGCTCGGCTTCGGCGGCCTGGTGGGCTCGTTCGTCCTGCAGGCGGTCGCACTCGGCTACGGCCAGCTGTCGGCCGTCGAGCCGATCATCACGCTCGAGGTGCCGCTGACGCTGTTGGTGGCGTCCAGGGTGTTCGGCAGCCGCCTCGGCCGCCCCGAGTGGGGCGGCATCCTGGCGATGACCGCCGGCATGATCGTCTTCATCGCGGCGCTCGCGCCGCAGCCCGGCGACGCGACCGATGTCTCGCACCGCGTCTACCTCGTGGCCGGCGGTGCCACCGCAGCGACGATCGCGCTGCTCGTCGGAGCGGGCCAGCGCGGCCGCCCCGTCTGGCGTACCGCGTGCCTCGGTGCCGCGGCCGGCACCAGCTTCGGCCTCACCGCGACGATGATCAAGGAGACGATCGAGCAGGGCGAGCGACACGGCCTCGCCGGCGTGCTGACGACGTGGCAGACCTACACCGCGGTCGGCTTCGGCGTCGCCGGGCTGGTGCTGGTGCAGTGGGCGCTGCACCTCGGCCCGCTGCTGGCGGCCCAGCCCGGCTTCACGCTCATGGATCCGCTCGTCTCCATCTTCTGGGGCGTCTTGGTCTTCGACGAGGCGACGCGCTCCGGCTGGTGGCTGGCCCCGGCCACCGCGGGCGCACTCGGCGTCGGCGCCGGCGTGGTCGTCCTGGCGCGCTCGCCGCTGCTGGCCCGGGTGAACGCGTCCGACGAGCCGATGCCGACCCCCGCCACCGCCCCGACCTGACCCCGCGGCGCGCCTACCCTGGGGCGATGCGCACCGACGAGGACGACGACGGGACGTGGGACGACCCCGCCCGCGCCCCCTACGTCGACGGCGCGTGGGGCCGGACGGCGAACCCCAACACCGCCGACGGCGAGCTGCAGAACATGGCAGCGTTCGGCGCGGGGCTGGCCCGGTTGTCCGGCCCGAAGCGCACCGCGGCCAAGGTGGTCGTCTGGCTGATCCTGCTGGGGGTCGCCCTGACGATCGTCTACGGCGTCGTCGGCATCGTCCGCATGTGGTGAGCACTCGGTACCGTCGAGGGCATGAGCATCTTCAGCAGCCGCAGCGAGCAGCTCCCCGCAGCGCCCGTGACGAAGAGCGACGAGCAGTGGCGCGAGCAGCTGACCCCCGAGGAGTACGAGGTGCTGCGCGAGGCCGGCACCGAGCGCGCCTTCACCGGTGAGTACACCGACAACCACCGCATCGGCGTGTACCGCTGTCGCGCCTGCGGCGCGGAGCTGTTCCGCAGCGAGCAGAAGTTCGACTCGCACTGCGGCTGGCCGAGCTTCTTCAGCCCGCTCGCCGGCGATCAGGTGATCGAGCGGACCGACCGCAGCTGGGGCATGAGCCGCACGGAGGTGCTCTGTGCCACCTGTCACAGCCATCTCGGCCACGTCTTCTCCGGCGAGGGTTACGACACCCCGACCGACCTGCGCTACTGCATCAACTCGATCTCGATGACGTTCGAGGACGAGCCCGCGGGCTGACGACCGGCACAGCCGGGTTTGACGCCTGCTCCGGCATGGACATGAATCGAGGACTATGCCGGACACCGACGACCCGACGCAGCACTTCCCCGCGCCCGGTCCGGCCGGGGACGGCTGGCGCATCGCCGACCGCTACCACGTCACCGGCCGCATCGGCTCGGGCGGCATGGCCGACGTCTTCCGGGCGCACGACCAGCTGCTCGACCGCGACGTGGCGGTCAAGGTGTTCCGCAGTCCGTCGGCCGCCGCCGACACCGCGGCCGGCGCGGAGCGGCAGCGTGCCGAGCTGCACGCCCTCGCCCGGCTGAACCACCCCAACCTGATCACGCTGTTCGACGGCTCGGTCGCCGGGCCCGACGACCCCGCCGCGCGCGCGTACCTGGTGATGGAGCTCGTCGAGGGCCCCAACCTCGGCGACCGCATCGAGCGCGGACCGCTCCCCAGCGAGCCCGAGATCCGCCTGATCGGCGCGCAGGTCGCCGACGCGCTCGCCTACGTCCACCAGCAGGGCATGGTGCACCGCGACGTCAAGCCGGCGAACATCCTGCTCGGCGCGGGCACCGGCACCGAACACGTCCGGGCCCGGCTGTCGGACTTCGGCATCGTTCGGCTGATCGGCGCCGAGCGGCTGACCCAGGCCGACTCGACGCTGGGCACCGCCTCTTACCTCGCCCCCGAGCAGGCCCGCGGCTCGGGCGTCGGCCCGGCGGCCGACGTGTACGCGCTCGGCTTGACCCTGCTCGAGGGGCTCACCGGCATCCGGTCCTTCGACGGCCCCACCCCGATCGAGGCGGTCGTCGCGCGCCTGGACCGCGACCCGGAGATCCCGCCGACCCTGCCGCAGCCGTGGCCGGGGCTGCTCACCGCGATGACCGCGCGTGACCCGGCCGCGCGTCCCACCGCGGCGCAGGTCGCGAGCGCGCTCCGCGGCAACCCGACCGCGACCACCCAGTTCATCCCCGCCGCGGGACAGACCGGCGGCACGACGGTCCTGCCCGCCGCCGTCCCGCCGCCGCCCGTCCGGCGGCCCGCGCCGACCACCGGAGCGCCGGCGGTGGGGGCGGCGTCGGGAGCGGCGTCGGCGACGCACGGCGCGCCGAAACGGCGCAACACGGGGCTGCTCGTCGGTCTCGGGCTCGCGGCGGTGCTGCTCGCCCTCGGCGTGGCCATCGCCGTGGCGACCACCGGCGGCGGCTCCGGCGACACCGGGACCAGCACGACCCCGTCCACCAGCACGTCGCGCACCCCGACGTCGAGCAGCGCGTCGTCGTCGTCGCAGGATCAGCAGTCGCAGCAGCCCGAGGAGACCGAGGCCTCCACCGAGGCGAGCCGGACGCGCACCCGCACCCGCACCTCGTCGAGCGAGGAGGCGCCGAGCACGCCCGACGAGCCGACCACGTCGGCGTCGAGCTCGACGACGTCGACCTCGCGCAGCGCCACCAGCTCCTCGTCCGCGGAGGGCGTCGACCGGCCGGTCACGCCGAGCAGCAGCGCCGGGGCGAGCAGCAGCGCCGGCGCCGCCGACGGTGCCGACGACGGTGCCGCGGCCGGTGCCGACGGCAGCCGGTAGGGCGCCGGCCGCCGGTTACGGCAGCGCGTCGACCAGCTCGGTCACCGGCCGGCGGCGGCCGGTGTAGAACGGCACCTCCTCGCGCACGTGCCGGCGCGCGCCGGCACCGCGCAGGTGGCGCATGAGGTCGACGATGCGGTGCAGCTCGTCGGCCTCGAAGGCCAGCAGCCATTCGTAGTCGCCGAGCGCGAACGAGGACACCGTGTTGGCGCGGACGTCCTTGTAGTCGCGCGCCATCTGACCGTGCTCGACCAGGAGCGCCCGGCGCTCCTCGTCGGGCAGCAGGTACCACTCGTAGGAGCGCACGAAGGGGTAGACGCAGACGTAGGCGCGGGCCTGCTCGTCGGCCAGGAAGGCCGGGACGTGGCTCTTGTTGAACTCGGCCGGCCGGTGCAGCGCCATGTTCGACCAGACCGGCTCCAGGTGCGTGCCGAGCCGGGTGCGACGGAAGCGGGAGTACGCGTCCTGCAGCTCGTCGGCGCTGGCCGCGTGCCACCACACCATGATGTCGGCGTCGGCGCGCAGCGCGGAGAGATCGTAGGCACCGCGCACGACGACGTCCTTGGCCGCGAGCTGGTCGAACAGGGTGGCGACCTCCTCGGCCAGCGGCGCACGCTCGGCCTCGCCGAGGGGGCGGGCGACGCGGAACACCGACCAGGCGGTGTAGCGGATGACGTCGTTGAGGTCGCGGGCCTTCCTCGGCGCGGTGCTCGTCCCGCTGGTCGTCTCGCTGGTCGCGCTGGTCGTCTCGGTGCTGGGAACAGGCGTGCCGTCGGTCATGGCCTCATTGTCCTCGCCTGCGACAGCGAGCCGGCGACGAGGTCGACCGCGCTGCGCGCACTGGCGATGCAGGCCGGCACCCCGACACCGTCGAAGGCCGCGCCGCAGGCCGCGAGACCGGGCACACCGGCGATCGCGGCCCGCACGCGGGCGATGCGCTCCACGTGACCGACCGCGTACTGCGGCAGGCCGCCGCCCCAGCGCGTGACCACGGCGTCGACCGGGCGCAGCTCCCGCGGGGTGTCGGCGTCCCCGAGCAGCACGCCGAGGTCGCGCCGGACGATCTCGACCAGGTCGGCGTCGCCGAGCTGCAGCGCGTGCGGCTCGCCGTGCCGGCCGACCGACGCGCGCAGCACTGTCCGGCCGTCGGCGTCGACCGGCCACTTGCGGCTGGTCAGCGTGACGGCCTTGGTCGCGAACCGCTCCCCCGCACCGATCAGCAGCCCGCTGCCCGCGGGGATCCCGGCCTCGTCGGCGTCGCCGTCGAGGGCGAAGGACACGATCGCCATGCTGGCCGACTCGATCGCGCCCAGCTCGTCGCCGGCGGCGGGCGCGACGCCGGCGAGCAGGCGCGCCGCCTTGGCCGCGGGCACCGCGACGATCACCGCGTCGGCCTCGATCCGCTCGGCCTGCGGCACCGCGCCGCAGTCGAGCGTGAAACCGGCCGCCGACCGGTTGATCGTGCGGACGGTGACGCCGGTGCGCACCGCGAAGCGGCCGGTGGCCACGAGCGTGGCCGGCAGCCGGCCGAGGCCCCCGCGCAGCGAGGCGAACACCGGCACGACGGGACGCCCGGGGTCGGCGCCGGGGGCCCGGGTGCCGCCGGCCCCGGTGACGGCGCGGGCGATCTCGAGCAGCGAGCCCCCCTGCGCCAGCCGGTCGGCCAGCGTGGGCATCGTCGCCCGCAGCGACAGCACGTCCGCGCTGCCGGCGTACACGCCGCCCAGCAGCGGCTCGACGAGCCGGTCGGCGACCTCGTCCCCCATGCGGTAGCGCACCAGTGAGCCGACCGGCACGTCGCGTCGCAGCGGCGGCAGCGGCGGCAGCGACGGCTCCTCGGCGACGGTCTGCAGCGCGGTGTCGGACAGCGCGCCGGACTCGCGCAACGCCTCGACGTCGCCGGGGATGCCCATCATCGTGCGGGCCGGCAGCGGATGGGTCGTCCCGCCCGCCCAGACACGGGCCGAGGTCGTCAGCGGTGAGATGCGCTCGTCGGCGAGCCCGGCGGCGGCGAGCAGGTCGAGGCCCTCGGGGCGGGCGGTGAGCAGCGCCTCGGCGCCGACGTCGACCGGCACGCCGCCGACCTCCTCGACGCGTAGCTTGCCGCCCACACGCGGCGCGGCCTCGAGCACGGTGACGTCCAGACCGGCCTCGGCGGCGAACCAGGCCGCGGCGAGCCCGGCGATGCCGCCGCCGACGACGACGAGGCGGGTCACGCGCCCGCCCCGTCCGCGTCGAGGGAGTGCACCAGCTCGACGATGCGGGTCAGGACGTCGGGATCCGCGGTGGGGGGCACGCCGTGGCCGAGGTTGAACACGTGCCCGGCCGCGGCGCGTCCCTCGGCGACCACGCGGCGCACCGCCCGCTCGACCACCGGCCAGTCGGCGCCGAGCAGCGCGGGGTCGAGATTGCCCTGGACGACCGCGCCCGGCCCGAGCCGGCGCGCCGCCTCGTCCAGCGGCACCCGCCAGTCGACACCGACGACGTCCGCACCGGCCGTGCGCATCGCGGCCAGCAGCTCACCGGTGCCGACGCCGAAGTGGATGCGCGGCACGGTGCCGGCCAGCGGCGCGAGGACCTCGCGGCTGTGCGGCAGCACGAACTGCTCGTAGTCGACGAGCGAGAGCGAGCCGGCCCACGAGTCGAACAGCTGCACGGCGGCGGCGCCGGCGTCGATCTGCACCCGCAGGAACGCGGCGGCGATCGCCCCGAGGCGCGAGCAGAGCGCGTGCCACAGCTGCGGGTCGCCGTGCATCAGCGCCTTGGTCCGGGCGTGGTCCTTGGACGGCCCACCCTCGATCAGGTAGCTCGCCAGCGTGAACGGCGCGCCGGCGAAGCCGATCACCGGCGTGGCGCCGAGCTCGCCGGTCAGCGCGCGCACCGCGTCGGTGACGTACGGGACGTCCCCCGGTTCCAACGGGCGGAGCGCGTCGAGGTCGGCCACGCTGCGGATCGGCTTGTCGACCACCGGGCCGACGCCGGCGACGATGTCGATGCCGACACCGATCGCCGCGAGCGGCACCACGATGTCGGAGAAGAAGATCGCCGCGTCGACCCCGTGCCGGCGCACCGGCTGCAACGTGACCTCGGTGATCGTCGCGGCGTCGCGGCACGCGTCGAGCATCGCCGTCCCGGCGCGGAGCGCCCGGTACTCCGGCAACGAGCGGCCGGCCTGGCGCATGAACCAGACGGGCGGGTGCGGGCCGGGGGCGCCGTGGGCCGCGCGCACGAGCAGCGAGCTGGCCGGGTCGGCGGCCGGGGGCGCGGCCGGGGGCGCGGCCGGGGGCGCGGACGGGGGCACGGACGGGGCTGTGGCGGGCGAGCGTTCCATCACCGCCATCGTCCCACGTGGCCGGGCGACCCCCGCTCGGCGCGCCTGCGGGCGATCGTCGTCACCCTGTGCGAGGTTGAGGCCCTTCGCCCGACCGCGAACCGGTCGCTCTCGACCGGGCGATCGCGACGACGCGCCGAGAGGAGTCTGCCGTGACGGCCGAACCGCCCTACCTGTACTGCCCGCACTGCGAACGCGAGTGCCTCACCGAGACGCCGCCGTGCGTGGACGGCCACGGCGAGCTGTGCCCGGACCGCGCCTGCGTCGAGTGCGGCACCGCGCTGCTGCTCGACGCCCCGTTGATCCAGCTCGCGCTGCCCGGCCGCCGGCCGATCGCACGCCGTGCGGTCCGTTCCCCGCGCCATGCGGCCTGAGCCATGCTCTCTCCCGTCGAGCCCCTCCCCGAATCCCTCGTCGAGCAGGTGACGATGCCCGAGCCCGACGCCACCGAGGCCAAGCCGACCCCCGAGGTCTTCCGCAGCGCCGTCGCGAGCCTCACCGGCACGCGGGTGCGCCCGGAGGTCCGGGTCGAGGCGCTGCGCCCGCCGCAGCGCCTCGCGCCCTACAGCTACGCGCTCAGCGCCGAGATCGCCGGCACCGGCGAGGCCGCCGGCGTCGACCTGGCGACCGGCCGGCTCGTCCTGCTGCACGACCCGAGCGGCCACGACGCCTGGGACGGCGTCCTGCGGCTCGTCGCCTACGCCTCGGCCGAGCTGGACGAGGCCATGGGCATCGACCCGATGCTGCCGACGGTGGGCTGGAGTTGGCTCACCGGCGCGCTGGACGAGCACGGCGCCGCGTACCGGGCCGCCGGCGGCACCGTCACGCAGACCACGTCCACCCGCTTCGGCGACGTCGCCGGCCCCGCAACCTCGGTGACGATGGAGCTTCGCGCGTCCTGGACGGCCGACAGCGCCGACCTCGCCCCGCACCTGCTCGGCTTCGTCGACCTGCTCTGCACCGCCGCCGGCCTCCCGCCCGAGGGTGTGACCATCCTGTCCCCGGCCTGACGTGGCGCCGGAACCGCCGCCGGAACCCCCGGTGGAGCAGCCCGACACGACGGACGACGCGGAAGCCTCGGCCGCTGCCCCGGTCCCCGTCCTGCGCGAGCCGCGCGACGGTGTGCCCGAGCCGTTGACCGACGCGGCCAAGCTCGCCGACGTGGTGGCCGCGATGCGCGGTGGCCGCGGCCCGATGCCCATCGACGCCGAGCGGGCGTCGGGCTACCGCTACAGCCAGCGGGCCTACCTGGTGCAGCTGCGCCGTGCCGGCGTGGGCACCGTCCTCATCGACCCCATCGCGCTACCGGACCTGAGCGGGCTGAACGAGGCCGTGGGCGACGCCGAGTGGATCCTGCACGCGGCCAACCAGGACCTCGCCTGCCTGGCCGAGCTCGGGCTGCGTCCGGCGTCGCTGTTCGACACCGAGCTCGCCGGCCGGCTGCTCGGCGACGAACGCGTCGCGCTCGGCACCATGGCCGAGAAGCACCTCGGCGTCGGGCTGGAGAAGGGGCACTCGGCCGCCGACTGGTCGACGCGGCCGCTGCCCTACGACTGGCTGGTCTACGCCGCGCTCGACGTCGAGCTGCTCGTCCCGTTGCGCGACGTGCTCGCCGAGGCGCTCGAGGCGGCCGGCAAGCTGGAGTGGGCGCAGCAGGAGTTCGAGGCCGTCCGGCTGGCCCCGCCGCCGCCGCCGCGGGTCGACCCGTGGCGGCGCACCTCGGGCATCCACAAGCTGCGCAGCCGCCCGCAGCTGGCCGCGGTCCGCGCCCTGTGGCACGCCCGCGACGAGTACGCCGCCGAGCGGGACGTCGCCCCCGGACGCGTGCTGCCCGACGCCGCCATCGTCGAGGCCGCCCGCCGCAACCCGGCGCGGCCGGCCGACCTGACCGCGCTGCCCGTCTTCGGTGGCCCGCGCCAGCGGCGCCGGCTCGATCGCTGGTTCGGCGCGCTCGAGGCGGCCCGTGCCCTGCCCGACGACGAACTGCCGCCGATCACCGGTGGCGGTGGTGACGGCATTCCCGCCCCGGCGCGGTGGCGCGATCGCGACCCGGCCGCGGCGGCCCGGCTGGCCGCCGCCCGCGACGCGGTGTCCCGGCTCGCCCAGCAGCACCAGGTGCTGGCCCAGAACCTGCTCGCCTCCGACGTCGTGCGGCGGCTGTGCTGGCAGCCGCCGGCCCCGGCCGACGGCGACGCCGTCCGGGCACGGCTCGTCGAGCTCGGCGCCCGGCCGTGGCAGGTCGAGCTCACCGCCGACCCGCTGGCCGCCGCGCTCGCCGACTCCTGACGCCCTCGCCCCGTCCGGTCCCGCCGCTGCCGCTCGTAGCCGGGCCGCCGGCGTCCGAACCCGGACGTGGTGGCAGCAATCCCCCGTCACGCCCCCTTGGCTCACACCCGGTTCTGAGCCAGGGTGGGGGCACTCCACGACGAAAGGTGCACTTCACCATGACCAGGCTCTCCGCCACGCCGCGCTGGGCGCGTGCCGCCGCCGTGACCGTCACGACCGCCGCGCTCGGCGCCGCCGCCCTGACCGCGTCGAACTCGGCGACGGCCGATCGCGCCGCCCGCCCCGTGCCGCCCCCGCCGACGACACCCGCCCGCGCCGACCAGATCCAGAACATCGACCAGGTCAAGACGGCGATCAAGGGCTACTACGGCGACACCGTCGACCCCGACCGCACGAACCCGATCGACGGCACCGCGCTGCACACGTTCTCGCCCACCGGCAACTACGCCCACGAGGTCGGCGGCATCGTCCGCGGCGCGAAGCAGTACCTCGGCAAGCACCGCCACGCCCCGGCGCGGGCCAAGAAGGCGATCCTGTTCGACGTCGACGACACGACGCTGAACACGTACAGCTACGAGATCTACTCCAACTTCGTCTACAACCCGACGACGAACGCCGCGTTCGTCAACGGCAACGTCTTCCGCGCCGTCCCGCACGTCGTCGACCTGGAGAAGTACGCCGAGGCCCGCGGGTACACGGTCTTCTTCCTCACCGGCCGCCCGGAGGCCCAGCGCAGCGGGACGATCCAGAACCTGACGTCCGAGGGTTACGACGTGAGCAGCGCGAACCTCTACCTCAAGGACCTCACGAAGCCGATCTACGGCTCGTGCTACCAGCCGTCGGCGAACCGCACCTGCACGACGATCCAGTACAAGTCGCTGACCCGTAAGTACATCGAGTCGCAGGGCTACGACATCGTCGCCAACTTCGGCGACCAGTACAGCGATCTGTCCGGTGGGTACGCGAACCGCACCTACAAGCTGCCCAACCCGATGTACTACCTGCCCTGATCACGGTTTTGGCGGGAGAGCGCAGCATGCTGCGCTCTCCCGCCAAAAGTGGAGGTCAGGCGACGGCGTCGGCGCCGGCGCGCTCGGTCCGCGCGACGGGGACGTCGTGCTCGCGCGGCAGCTCGACGCGGATCGCGAGACCGCCGAACGGCGGGGCGGCGGCCTGCAGCTTGCCCCGGTGCGCCTCGACGATGAGCCGGACGATGGCCAGCCCCAGGCCGGCGCCGCGGGTGGCGGTACGCATGCGGCCACCGCGCCGGAACGGCTCGAAGAGCCGGTCGACGTCGCCGTTGGGGATGACCGTCCCGCCGTTGGCGACGTGCAGCCACACCTTGTCCGCGCTCTGCCCGGTCGTCACCCGCAGCCAACCGTCGGGCACGTTGTGCCGGATCGCGTTCTCCACCAGGTTGCCGATGAGTCGCTCCAGCAGCCGCGGGTCGCCGCTGGTCTGCGCGGAGTCGACCTCGGTCTCGATGCGGATGCCCTTCTCGTCGGCCTCCGCGGTCACGGCGTGCAGGGCGGCCGGGACGAGCCACGCGAGGTCGACGGTCTCGCTGACCTCGAGCTCGCTGCCGCTCACCGCCTGCAGCCGGGCCAGGCTGAGCAGCGACGTGACCAGCCGCTGGGCGCGGTCGGTCGCGCTCGCGACCACCGACCCCATGCGCCGCAGCTCCTCGTCGTCGGCGTCCGGATCGCCCAGGGTGACCTCGAGCTCGGTCCTGATGACCGACAGCGGGGTGCGCAGCTCGTGACTCGCGTTCGCCACGAACAGCCGCTGGCTGTCGAAGGCGGCGTCGAGCCGGGCGAGCATCGCGTCGAAGGTGTCGGCGAGCTCGCGCAGCTCGTCGTCCGGGCCGCCGAGGTTGATGCGCTGGTCGAGCGTCTCGGTCGACAGCGCGCGGGCCGTCTGCGTCAACCGGGCGATCGGACGCAATGCCTGCTTGGCCAGCAGGTAGCCGCCGGTGGTGCCGATGACCACGATGATCGCGAAGTAGAGCAGGCCCGAATGCAGCAAATAGGTGAGCGCCCTGTCCTGCGCGACCTGCCCCGCCTGCTGGATCGGGATCTGCCGATAGGCGCCGTCCGGATCGCGGGTGTAGACGGGCTGGTTGCTGTTGTAGACCGGCAGGTCGCTGATCGCGTTGTTGATCAGGATCGCGCAGGTGAACAGCAGCGAGATCCCCACCAGGAAGATGAGACCGCCGTACAGCAACGCCATTCGCAGGCGCAGCGTCGGGCGGAAGAACCTCACTGGCGAGTCCCGGCTCCCTCAGCCTCGGCACCGAGGACGTTGGGGTCGATGCGGTAGCCGGAGCCGACCACCGTGTCGATGATCGCGGGCTCGCCGAGCTTGCGGCGCAACGTCATCATCGTCACCCGCACGGTGGTGGTGAACGGGTCGGCGTTCTCGTCCCACACGCGGTCGAGCAGCTCCTCGCTGCTGACGACGGCCCCGTCGGCCATCATCAGCGTCTCGAGGACGCCGAACTCCTTGCGGGTGAGGTCGATGAGCTCCCCGCTGCGCGTCACGGTGCGCTTGGACGAGTCGAGCTCGATGTTGCCCGCGCTGAGCACCGGCGGCGCCGCCGGCGTCGTGCGCCGACCGAGCGCCCGCACTCGGGCCACGAGC
Source organism: Jatrophihabitans endophyticus (assembly GCF_900129455.1). Taxonomy (NCBI): domain Bacteria; kingdom Bacillati; phylum Actinomycetota; class Actinomycetes; order Jatrophihabitantales; family Jatrophihabitantaceae; genus Jatrophihabitans; species Jatrophihabitans endophyticus. Next base: position 634,029 of record NZ_FQVU01000003.1, on the reverse strand, counting down.
TCGGCGAAGGCGAACGGCTTGGCGAGGTAGTCGTCGGCACCGAGCGCGAGACCCGACACCTTGTCCTCGACCGTCCCGCTGGCCGTCAGCATCATGACGCGGGTGAGCACACCCTCGTCGGTGAGCCGGCGGCAGATCTCGTCGCCGTTCATCCCGGGCAGGTCCCTGTCGAGCACCACGACGTCATAACGAGTGAGGGCGGCCTTGCGATACCCCTCGTCGCCGTCGGTCGCGACATCGACCGCCATTCCCTCACGCCGCAGGCCACGCGCGACGGCCTCCGCAAGCTGTACTTCGTCTTCCACGACGAGGATCCGCATCCCCGGCCTCCCGCTCTTTACTGTCCCCCGTTGTCGCCGCTGCGCCGCACCGTTGCGACGTCGGCGTCCTGACCTGATCCGTCCAGCGCGACGCGGCCGGGCCGCGCCACCGACGCGGCCCACTCGACGACCCGCCGCCCGATGTCCTGAACGGTCAGCCCGACGGACGCCTTGACGTCCGCCACGCTGCCGTGTTCGAGGAACCGTACCGGTACGCCGATCTCCCGGGTAGGAACGTCGGACCCCGCGTTGCGCACGGCCTGCGCCAGCCGCGCGCCGACTCCGCCGGTCTCGACGCCGTCCTCGACGGTCACGACGAGCCCCGCGTCGGCGGCGAGGGCCACCAGGGCAGGGTCGACGGGCGTCACCCAGCGCGGCGAGACGACCCGGACCGAGTAGCCGGCACGACCGGCCGCCGCCGCGGCGCCGAGCGCCTCGCCGGCGGTCGAGCCGACCGCGACCAGCAGCACGTCGGCCGCGGCGTCGGCGGCCGGTTCGGCCAGCACGTCGACGTCGCCGACGCGCCGCAGCGCCGGGAGGTCGTCGCCGAGGGGGGTCTTGGGGAACCGGACGACGGTCGGACCGTCGGTGACGTCGACGGCCTCGCGCAGCAGCTCGCGCAACGACGGCTCGTCGCGCGGCGCCGCGAGCCGCAGCCCCGGCACCATGCCCAGCAGCGCGAGGTCCCAGATGCCGTTGTGGCTCGGCCCGTCCTGGCCGGTGACGCCGGCGCGGTCGAGCACGACGGTCACCGGCAGCCGGTGCAGCGCGACGTCCATGAGCAGCTGGTCGAACGCCCGGTTGAGGAAGGTCGCGTACACGGCGACGACCGGGTGCAGGCCGCCCGAGGCGAGCCCGGCCGCCGACGTGACCGCGTGCTGCTCGGCGATGCCGACGTCGTAGGTGCGCTCAGGGAAGCGGCGCAGGAACGCGCCCAGGCCGGTGGGCTCGCACATCGCCGCGGTAATGGCGACGACGTCGTCGCGGCGCTCGCCGATGGCGACGAGCTCCTCGCCGAACGCGCTCGTCCAGGTCCGGCCGGAGGCCTTGCGCGCGAGTCCGGTGACCGGGTCGAAACCGCCGGACTGGTGCATCTGGTCGGCCTCGTCGTTCTCGGCCGGCCCGTAGCCGTACCCCTTGCGGGTGGCGGCGTGCACGATGACGGGGCCGTCGAAGCCGCGGGCCATCCGGAACGCCGCCTCGAGCGCGGCGACGTCGTGGCCGTCGACGGGGCCGAAGTACTTCAGGCCGAGGTCCTCGAACATGCCCTGCGGCTGCAGCAGGTCCTTCAACCCGCGCTTGACGCCGTGCAGGGCGTCGTAGAGCGGCGCCCCGACGACCGGGGTCCGCCCGAGCGCGCCCTTGACCTGGCGCAGCGTCCGCTCGTAGTTCGGCGACAGCCGCAACCCCGCCAGGTGCTGCGCGAACCCGCCCGCCGTGGGCGAGTAGGACCGGCCGTTGTCGTTCACGACCACGATGACGGGACGGTCGGACGCGGCGATGTTGTTGAGCGCCTCCCAGCACATGCCGCCGGTGAGCGCGCCGTCGCCGACGACGGCCACGACGGGGCGACGCTCGCCGCGCACCTGGTAGGCCTTGGCGAGGCCGTCGGCGTAGGACAGCGCCGTGGAGGCGTGCGAGTTCTCGATCCAGTCGTGCGGGCTCTCGGCCCGGCTCGGGTAGCCCGACAGGCCACCCCCCTGGCGCAGCGTCGGCATCTGCCCGGCCCGGCCGGTGAGGATCTTGTGGACGTAGGCCTGGTGGCCGACGTCGAAGAGGATCGGCTCGGTCGGCGAGTCGAACACCCGGTGCAGCGCGATCGTCAGCTCGACGGCGCCGAGGTTGGGGCCGAGGTGCCCCCCGGTGCGTGCCACCGTCTCGACCAGCAGGTCGCGGATCTCGGTGGCGAGAGTGGCGAGATCGTCGTCGGCCAGGGCCCGCAGGTCGGCCGGGCCGGTGAGGCCGTCCAGTACCCGTGTCACCCGGCGATCCTACGTCCGGACGGCCGGTCACCCCGCCGACACCGCGCCGGGCGGGACGAGACCGGCCACGCATTCGACGTGGTGGGTCATCGGGAAGGCGTCGAACGCGCGCAGGCTCGCGAGCCGCCAGCCGTGCTCGGCGGCCACCGCGACGTCGCGGGCGAGGGCCGCCGGGTCGCACGCCACGTAGCCGATGGCCCGGGGGCCGAGGCCGATCAGGGCGGTCATGACGTCGCGGCCGGCACCGGTCCGCGGCGGGTCCAGGACGACGACGTCCGGCCCCACCGCGAGGTCGGTGAGGGCGTCGGCGGTCACCCGGCCGTGCCGCACCCGGGCCTGCGGCAGATCGGCGAGGTTCGCGGCGGCGTCGGCCACCGCGGTCCGCGACGACTCGACGCCGATGACCGCGCCGGACTCCCCGACCGCCGCGGCCAGCGCCGCGGTCAGCGCGCCGGCCCCGGCGTAGAGGTCGAGCACCCGCTCCCCCGCCGCCGGCCGGACGGCCGCGAGCAGCGCGGCGGCGAAGGCCTCGACCGCGGCGGGGTGCACCTGCCAGAACCCGCCGGCGGCCACCCGGAAGTCCCGGCCCAGGGCGTGGTGGTGCAGCCGCCGCGGGCCGGTGACCACCTCGACCCGGTCGGGTGGGCGCCGGCCCCGCCGCTGCCGGTTGCCGCCGGCGCGGTGGGCGAGCACGGCGACGTCGGGCAGGGTGCCGCGCGCCGCCTCGATCCCGGTCACCCCACGCGGCGGCACGGGCGGCTCCGGCGGGTCAGCGACCCCGGGCACGCCGAGCGGGCAGTGCTCGACGGTCACGATCTCGTGGGACGCGTGCTTGCGCAGCCCGACGCGACCGTCGCGGCCCACCGCGTAGAGGTTGCGGGTGCGCCAGCCGAGCGGACCTCCGGGCAGCTCCTCCACGCCGTGCAGCAGCGTCGACACGTCCTGCCGGGCGATCCGGGCGAACTGGTCGCGGATCACCGCCGCCTTGAGCTCACGCTGCGCGGCGGGCGTCGCGTGCTGCCAGTCGCAGCCGCCGCAGCGCCCCGGGCCGGCGTACGGGCAGGGCGGCTCGACGCGGTCCGGCGAGGCCTCGAGCACCTCGACGGCGTCGGCGAAGCAGTACGCGCCGCCGCGGTCGGACGTCACCACCGCCCGCACCCGTTCGCCGGGCAGCGCGTGTCGGACGAACACCGCCCGCCCGTCCGGTTCCGGATAGCGCGCGACGCACGACCCGCCGTGGGCGGGACCGCCCACGGTGACCTCGAGGGTGCGACCCGACAACCCCGCTGCGTCGGCGCTGCTCGACTCAGCCACTCGTGATCGGGACGTCGTCGCTGGGCTTCCCGCCCGGGCCGGTGGGGACGGCACCCGGGATCGCCTCGGGGGTGCGCACCGGCGCTCCGGTGCGCGGCGCCGCCGGCCCGTCCGGCGGGATGGGCCGTTTCGCCTTGGTGGCCGAGGACTCCAGCTGCCACGGCACGCTCGTCACCATCACGCCGGGCTGGAACAGCAGCCGGCCCTTGAGCCGCAACGCCGACTGGTTGTGCAGCAGCTGCTCCCACCACTTGCCGACGACGTACTCGGGGATGAACACGCTGACGACGTCGCGTGGCCGGTCTGCCCGCAGCTTCTTGATGTAGTCGAGCACCGGCCGGGTGATCTCGCGGAACGGCGACTCGACGACGGTGAGCGCCACCGGCAGGTCGTGGCGTTCCCACTCCGCCTGCAGGGCACGGGTCGTCTCGTCGTCGATGTTCACGGTGAGCGCGGTCAGCGTGTCCGGACGCGTCGCCTTCGCGAACGCGAGGGCCCGCAGCGTCGGCTTGTGCACCTTGGACACCAGCACGATCACGTGGTTGCGCGACGGCATGAGCAGCCCGGTGTCCTCCGTGGCCAGCTCGTCGGCGACGCGGGCGTAGTGCTTGTTGATGGCGCGCATGATCACGTAGAGGATCGGCATCGCGATCAGGACCAGGTACGCGCCCTTCGTGAACTTCGTCAGCACGACGATCACCAGCACGATCGCGCACAGCGTCGCCCCGAAGCCGTTGATGAGCCGCGAGCGCTTCACCCGCGCCCGCTCCCGCGGGTCGCGTTCGGTGCGCAGCAGCCGGTTCCAGTGCCGCACCATCCCGCTCTGCCCCAGCGTGAACGAGGTGAAGACGCCGATGATGTAGAGCTGGATGAGCCGGGTGACGTTCGCGTCGTAGATCCAGATGAGGAAGCCGGCCACGACGGCGAGGGCCAGGATGCCGTTGCTGTAGGCGAGGCGGTCGCCGCGGTTGTTGAGCTGGGCCGGCAGGTTCTTGTCGCGCGCCAGGATCGAGCCGAGCAGCGGGAAGCCGTTGAAGGCGGTGTTGGCGGCCAGCACCAGGATCAGCGCCGTGGTGGCCTGGATGTAGAAGAAGCCCACCGAGTGCGGTCCGCCGAAGATGGCACCGGCCACCTGCGCGATCACGGTCCGCTGCGGCCGGTCGTCGCAGACGCTGTCGGCGACGTCGGAGAACGCGCAGCTGGTCGTGGTGTCCTCGGTGATCCGGACGTCGGAGATCAGCGCCATCGCGGTGAGCCCGACGAACATCGACACCGCGATCGCACCCATCGCCGCGAGGGTGATCTGCGCGTTGCGGGCCTTGGGCGGCCGGAATGCCGGGACGCCGTTGGCGATCGCCTCGACACCGGTGAGGGCCGTGCAGCCGGACGAGAACGCCCGCAGCGTGAAGAACATCAGCGCCAGCAGGCCCAGCGACCCGTACCCCGAGTGCGGCTCGATCTGGTGGTGGGCGCTCTCGGCGACCGGGGCGTCGCCGAGGACGGTGCGCAGCAGCCCCGTCCCGATCATGATGAAGACGCCGCCGGCGAACAGGTAGGTGGGCGCGGCGAAGGTCAGCCCGGCCTCTTTGAGCCCGCGCAGGTTCACCGCTGCGAGCAGCATGACGAACAGCAGGGCCATGAGGACGCGGTGCTGGCCGAGGGCGGGGACGGCCGAGATGACGTTGTCGACGCCGGACGAGACCGACACCGCGACCGTCATGACGTAGTCGACGAGGAGCGCGCTCGCCACCACCACCCCGGCCGCGCGGCCGATGTTCTTCGACGCGACCTCGTAGTCGCCGCCGCCGGTCGGGTAGGCCCGCACCAGCTGCCGGTAGGACAGCACGACGGCGGTCATCAGCACGACGACGGCCGCCGCGATCCACGGCGCGAGGTAGAGGAACGCGGTGCCGCCGATCGTCAGGACGATCAGGATCTCCTGCGTCGCGTACGCCACGCTCGACAGCGCGTCACTGGCGAAGATGGGCAGCGCCAGGCGCTTCTTGAGCAGGGTGTGACCCGCCTGCTCGGACGACATCGGGCTGCCGATGACGATCCGCTTCAGCACGCGGGGTAACAAGGCCACGAGTCCGCCTGCCCGGCCCTTCACTGTTGTCGTCGGCTACCAGCTAGCCTCGTGTTCCGCTGTTGCCAGTCGTTCCAGCGGGACGTTGAGAGGTGTCGTGCACATCGTAATCATGGGGTGCGGACGGGTAGGGGCCGCGCTGTCGCTGCAGCTCGCGCCGCTCGACCACACGCTGGCCGTCATCGACCAGGACCCGCTCGCCTTCCGGCGGCTCGGCGAGAACTTCCCCGGCCGCATGGTCCGCGGGGTCGGCTTCGACCGGGAGACCCTGGTCGAGGCGGGGATCGAGGAGGCCGGCGCGTTCGCCGCGGTGAGCAGCGGCGACAACTCCAACATCATCGCCGCCCGCGTCGCCCGCGAGACCTTCGGCGTCACCCGCGTCGTGGCGCGGATCTACGACCCCCGGCGGGCCGAGGTGTACGAGCGGCTCGGCATCCCGACCGTCGCCACGGTGCCGTGGACCTCGACGCGGTTGATGAAGGCCGTGCTCGGCGAGACCTCCGCCGAGGCGTGGCGCGACCCGTCCGGTCACGTCGCGATCGTGGCCGTGGCGCCGCACGAGGGGTGGGTCGGCCGACCGGTCACGGACTTCGAGGTCGCCACCGGCGCGCGGGCCGCGCTGTACAACCGTTTCGGCAGCGGCGCGCTGCCCGTCCCGTCCACGCTCATCCAGTCCGGCGACAAGCTCTACATGGCCGTCGCCGACGAGCACGCCGCCACCCTGCGCGAGATCGCCGGCCGCGCGCCGGAAGGGAACGAGTGATGAGGGTCGCCATCGCCGGCGCGGGCGCGGTCGGGCGTTCGATCGCCCGGGAGCTGATCTCGAAGCGGCACCAGGTGCTGCTCATCGACAAGGACGTCCGCAAGATCGACCCGGAGCGGGTGGTCGGGGCGGACTGGCTGCACGGCGACGCCTGCGAGGTCGACAACCTCGAGGAGGCGCGGCTCGAGGACTGCGACGTCGTCGTCGGCGCCACCGGTGACGACAAGGCCAATCTCGTCGTGTCGCTGCTGGCCAAGACCGAGTTCGCCGTGCGACGGGTCGTCGCCCGCATCAACCACCCCGCGAACGAGTGGCTGTTCACCGAGGCGTGGGGCGTCGACGTCGCGGTGTCGACGCCGCGGGTGCTCGCGTCGCTGGTCGAGGAGGCCGTCGAGGTCGGCGACGTCGTGCGGCTGTTCGGGCTGCGCGAGGGCCAGGCCAACCTGGTCGAGCTCACGCTGCCCGAGGACGCGCCGGTGTCCGGGCAGCCGGTGCGCGATCTCGCCCTCCCGCCGGACGTGACCCTCGTCGGCATCGTGCGCGGCCCGCGCGTCATCGCGCCGAACCCCGACGAGCCGCTCGAACCCGGCGACGAGCTGCTCTTCGTCGCCTCGCCCGGTGCCGAGCCCGCCCTGCGCGGCGCCGTCCTGCCGACCTGAGTCCGGGCGCCCGTGCCGTCGGCCGGACGCTGCCGTCAGGCGGCGGCCAGCCGCCGGCGGGCGCGGGTGACGACGAGGAAGCTGAAGCCGGCGGCGAGGATGAACAGCGGGTAGCCCATGGCGATCCGCGCGAAGGCGAGCCACCCGGTCGCGTTGTCGCCGTAGAGGTGCCACTGCACGAGGCCGCGGGCGAGGAACACCAGCGTCGCCGCCGCCGTCGCCCAGGTGTAGGCCACGAGCAGCGGCCGGTGCCGGTGCCACGGCGCGTCCGACGCGGTCGGGGTGGGATCCAGGAACTCCCACGCCAGCCCGATCAGCGGCCGCCGCACCACCAGCGAGATCGCGAAGGGCACGGCGTAGGCGAAGCTGGTCCAGATGCCGAGCAGGAAGAAGCCGCGCGCCTCGCCGGTGCGCGCGGCGATGAGCGCGGCGACGACCACGCCGAAGAGCCCGGACAGCGCCTGCTGCGTCGGCTGCTTGCGCACGAGGCGGTAGGCGGTCAGCACCAGCGCCGTCGCCACCGCCGCGACGACGGCCGGGCGCAGCGTCGTGACCACATTGACGATCACGAAGACCGTGGTCGGGATCGCCGTGATCAGCGCGCCCTGCCAGCCGCCGATGCTGGCGAGCATCTGCGTGCGGTACGTCTCGCGCAGGTCGCGTCGAGCCGTCGCGCCGGACGGGGACGGCTCCACGCCGTCCCCCGGGCCGTCCGCGACGCCGTCCCCGGGACGGTCGGTCATGCCTGCTCGCCCGCCGGCGAACCGGCGGGCAGCAGCTCGTACCAGGGGTTGTAGATGGCGTGGCGGCCGTTGTGGATGCCGACGCGCCCGCGCGCCATCACCCGCCGGCCCGGCTCGACCCCGGCGATGCGCCGCCGCCCGAGCCACACGAGATCGAGGGAGGCCGACCCGTCGAAGAGCTCGGCCTCGAGGGTCGGGACGGTCTCACTCGGCGTGTAGACCACGGACTTCAGGCGTCCGACGACGCGCACGGACCCGCCGCGACGCAGGTCGCACACCGAGGTGCACGAACGCTCCTCGACCGCTTCCTGCAGGTCGACGGCGTCCAACGACTCCGCGCTCGCGGTGAGGCGGCGCAGCAACGAGTTTCGGCGTCCCACGCCGCCCAGCGTAAACCGCCGCCCCGGCCGGCGCTCCCCGCCGCTGGCCTAACCCTGCTCGGGCAGCTCGACGCCCTCGGGCAGCTGCAGCGGGACCGGCTCGCGCACCGGCAACGGCTCGCTGCCGCGGACCACGACGACGTCGCGCAGCGCCTGCTCGAAGCGCTGCGCCGACGCCGCGTCCTGCGCGACGGGCCCGGCCAGCATCGCGCGGAGGAACCAGCGCGGGCCGTCCACGCCGACGAAGCGCACCGGCACCGTCCCGCGGCCCGACTCGTCGGGCACCGTGCCGTGCAGCTCGGTGCCGAACGGGCCGTCCTGCTCGGTGGCCGAGCCCTTGCGCTGCGCGTTCAGCGATGCCGCGATCTCGGTGCGCACGTCGTCCCAGATGCCCTCGTTGCGCGGGGCGGCGAACACGCCGAGCTGCATCGTCCCGTCGGGGCCGGCGAGCGTCGCCGAGACGACCTGCCGCGTCTCGTCGAGGTCGACGCGGATGTCGAAGCCTTCGCCGACCGGGATGCGCAGCGCCCCGAGGTCGACGCGCGCGACCTCGTCCTCGGGGGCGTCCCGCTCGTCGAACGGACCCGTGGTCGCGGCCGCGTCCTCGCGGATGCGCTGCTCCCACGGCGGCGTGGCGTCGAGCTTGGACGCCTCGGTCCGTTTCTGCCTGCGTCGTCCTGGCACTACTGGTTTCCTTCCTGGGACTGCGACGGGCCCGGTCCGCCGGCCGCGGTCGGGGACAGGGCGGCCGCGCCGCCGGTGGAGCCGTGACCACCCGCGCCGCGCTCGGACTCGGGCAGCTCGGGGACCTCGACGAAGCGGGCCCGTTCGACGCGCTGGATCACGAGCTGCGCGATGCGCTCGCCACGGTTCAGCCGCAACGGTGTCGCGGTGTCATGGTTGATGACGATGACCTTGACCTCGCCGCGGTAGCCCGCGTCGATGGTGCCGGGGGCGTTGACCAGACCGAGGCCGGCCCGCGCCGCCAGGCCGGAACGGGGGTGCACGAAGGCGGCGTACCCGGTCGGCACCGCCAGCGCGAGCCCGGTGGGCAGCACGGCGCGCTCACCGGGGGCGAGGACGACGTCCCGGGCCGCCACGATGTCGGCCCCGGCGTCACCGGGCAGCGCGTAGAGCGGCAACGGGACCCCGTCGTCCAGCTTGCGCACGAGCACCCGCGGGCCGTCGGCAGTCACAGCGCGTGAGGCTACCCTCGACCACGTGAGCGCCGGCAGCGACAGTCCCGCCGACCGCGCCCCCGCCGCGGCCCGGGCCGAGGAGTACCGCGAGGTGCTGCGCACCCCGTGGTGGTGGTACCTCGTGGCGGTCGGTGTGGCCGCCCTGCTCGCGGCCGAGTTCCGGGTCGCGGGGCTGCACCTCACGGTCTGGCTGCCGTTCGGGATCATGCTGCCGCTCGCCGCCGGCGTCGTCTGGTGGATCGGCCGCAGCCGGGTGGAGGTCGTGGCCGGCGAGCTGCGGGTCCGCGGCGCCCACCTTCCGCTGACCTACGTCACGGGCGCCGTCGCCCTGGACGCGCGCACGCTGCGCCTGGTGGTCGGTCGCGAGGGCGACCCGGCGGCGTACGTGTCGATCCGGCCCTGGATCGGTCCCGGCGTGCAGGTGTGGCTCGACGACGAGGACGACCCCACGCCGTACTGGGTGGTGAGCACCCGCCACCCCGAGCGGTTGGTGTCGGTGCTGCGCGCCCGCGCCTGATCGCGCGTCCCAGCGGCCCGGCTAGGGTCCGCATCATGACAACCGTGGACACCGCCGCCGGACCGCTCACGCTCGGACGCCGCTACGAGGGGCGGGTCGCCCTCGTCACCGGCGCCAGCCGCGGCATCGGCCTCGCCGTCGCGCAGCGCATCGTGGCCGAGGGCGGCCGGGTCGTCGTCACCGCCCGCAAGCCCGAGGGGCTCACCGCGGCATTGGAGCTGCTCGGCTCCGAACACGCCCGCACCGTCGCCGGTCGCGCCGACGACGAGGAGCATTGCGCCGAGGCCGTCGACACGGCCCTGCGCGAGTTCGGCCGGCTCGACGTCCTCGTCAACAACACCGGCATCAACCCCGCCTACGGGACGCTGCTCGACATCGAGGCCTCCGCAGCGCGCAAGATCATGGACGTCAACGTGCTCGCTGCCCTGGCCTGGACCCGCCGCGCGGTCGGCGCCGGGCTCGGGGCCGACGGCACGGGGGCCATCGTCAACATGGCGTCGGTGGCGGGCATCACCCCCGCGCCGGGCATCGCCTACTACGGGGTGAGCAAGTCGGCGTTGATCGGGCTGACCGTGCAGCTGGCCGCCGAGCTCGCCCCGCGCATCCGCGTCAACGCCATCGCCCCCGCGGTCGTGAAGACCAGGTTCGCCGAGGCGCTGTACGGGCAGGACGAGGCCGGCGCCGCCGCCGGGTACCCGCTGCAGCGCCTCGGCGTTCCCGAGGACATCGCGGCCGCCGCCTGCTTCCTCGGCAGCGCCGACGCGGGGTGGATCACCGGCCAGACCCTCGTCGTCGACGGCGGGGCCGGGCTGAGCCCCTCCATCTGAGCCCGCGATCTTCCTGCACCACACGACGCCGGACGCCGACACCGCAGGAAGATCCCGCGGTTAAACGGCGGAGCCGCCGGTGGTTCCCGGCGGCTCGTCGTTCGTTCGGGGGTAGTCGCTGCGTTCTCGAGCGGTGGAGCGGTCGGCCGCACCGACCGCGACGGCGCGTCAGGCGCAGTCGCGGCAGATGAGCTGGCCCTTGCGCTCCCGGGCGAGCCGGCTGCGGTGGTGGACCAGGAAGCAGGACGAGCAGGTGAACTCGTCGTTCTGCTTCGGCAGCACGCGGACGGTGAGCTCCTCACCGGACATGCTGGACAGGTCGGCACCGGGCAGCTCGAGCGACTCGGCCAGCTCGGTCTCGTCCACGTCGATCGAACCCGACTGGGCCTCGGCGCGACGCGCCTTCAGCTCCTCGATCGAGTCCTCGTTCAGTTCGTCGACATCTCCCCGACGCGGCGCGTCGTAGTCGGTCGCCATACGTCAACTCCTCAGTGGGGTCACCACGATCGTGCGAGCGGAGCCCTCGGTCTGGAGCTCACACCTCAGCTGTGTGTAAACGGTTCCGGTCCGTCTCGCGCTGGAACGTCCGGGAACCAGATTTTGTGCCCGCTCCCCGCAACGGATCACACCGCCGAGCAACGGGGCTGGCCGCGGAACGGTACCGCGTCAGCGTCCTCGCCAAACGCACGGCCCGCCGAACGCATTCCCGGCGTCCACGCCGTTACGATTTGCCCCTCGCGCGACCCACGCCGCCACCCCCGCGACGCCCGGTCCCGCCGCAGACTCGAGGAGGACATCGCCGATGGCGAGCAGGTCGAGCGACGAGCCGACGACGCGGGCCGCCGCTTCGGGCGCACGCGGCGGTGCCGGCGGGAACGGCGGCGGCGTCGTCCGGCGGCCGTTGCCGGCCCTCGTCGCGCTCGCCGCGCTGCTGCTGCTGACCGGCATCGTCTGGTGGCGGGTCGTGAACCGCGACGACTCCGCGGGGGCCGACGCGTCCTCGTGCCCGTCGCCGACGGCCACGGCGTCGGCGTCCTCGTCGGGCCGGGTCACGCTGCCCGCGCCGGACACGATCACGCTGCAGGTCCTCAACTCGACGACGCGCTCCGGGCTGGCGGCCAAGGTGCGCCGCACGCTCCAGGGCGTCGGGTTCCAGGTTCCCGACAAGGCCGGCAACGACCGCAACGGCACGAAGAACAAGGCCACGGCACAGATCCGGTTCGGTCCGAGCGGCAAGCGCGCGGCGACGCTCGTGCGCTACTACTTCCCCGGCGCCACGCTGGTCGGCACCAGCAGCAAGTCCGCGACGGTGGTCGTGGCGGTGGGACCGAAGTACCGCAAGGTGGCGAGCAGCAGGGCGGTGGCCGCCGCCCTGCGCAGCGACGACGTCGCCGTGGCCCCCCGCTCGACGCCGCCGGCCACCACGTCGCCGTCGGCGACGAGTTCCTCGGTCAGCTGCTGAGCTCGATGACGCGGTCGGCACCGGCCGCCGCGACGGCCGCGCGCAGCGCCCCGGCCAGCTCCGGGCCTGCCGCGACCACCAGTTCCGGTGACGGCGCGCCACCGTCTCGCCCCGTCACCTCGCAGCCCGCCTCGCGTGCGACGAGCGCGCCGGCGGCATGGTCCCAGGCGTTGAGACCGGCCTCGAAGTAGCCGTCGAGGCGCCCGGCGGCGAGGAAGCACAGGTCCAGCGCCGCCGAGCCGAGCCGACGGATGTTGCCGATGCGCGGCAGCAGCGTGCCGAGCGCGGCCGCCTGCCGACTGCGCAGGTGCGCGTCGTAGCCGAAGCCGGTGCCCACGACCGCCTGGGCGAGCGGGACGGCTCGCGGGCCGCGCAGGCGCTCGGCGCCACGCCCGGTGACGAGGAAGGCGCCCGCCCCGCGCTGGGCGCGGAAGGTCTCGCCGTTCTCGGGGTTGCAGACGGCGCCTGCGACCACCTCGCCGGCGAGCTCGGCGGCGACGGAGACGGCGTAGTGCGGGATGCCGAGCACGAAGTTCACCGTGCCGTCGATCGGGTCGAGCACCCAGCGGACGCCGGACGTCCCTTCGCGACCGCCGCCCTCCTCACCGAGCACGCCGTCGCCGGGGCGCGCCGCCGCGATGCGCTCGACCAGCCACTGCTCGACGCGCCGGTCGACCTCGGTGACGAGGTCGGTCGCCGTGGTCTTCGCGTCGACGGCGAAGCTCCCGGCCCGACCGGCGCGCGCGATGGCGGCCGCGCCCTCGGCCAGCTCGACGGCGAGGGCCGCCAGTGCCGCCGTCTCCTCGCTCATGCCCCCATCGCACCACGTCGCACCACCGGTGTCGCCGCCGGTTTCGCCTCCCGGTGTCGCCCCCGGTGTCCCTGCGCGGCAGGTCCGATCACGACCGGTACTAATGCCTGCAGCCATGACCGTAGCCGGAGCCGCCTCAGGTGCGACGTCAGGTGAAGCCTTCGGCGTCGACATCGGCGGCACCGGCATCAAGGGTGCCGTCGTCGACACCGCCGCCGGGACGCTCGTCACCGAGCGCAAGCGCATCCCGACACCGCAGCCGGCGACCCCCGACGCCGTGGCCGACGTCGTCGCCCAGCTCGTCTCCGACGCGGGGTGGACCGGCCCGGTCGGCGCGACGTTCCCCGCGGTCATCAAGCACGGCGTCGCCCGCTCGGCCGCCAACGTCGACCCGACCTGGATCGGGACCGACGCGGACAAGGTGTTCACCGAGGCCATCGACCGGCTGACGAGCGCCGGCCCGGGCGCCGCCCGCCGTAGCGACGTCACCGTGCTCAACGACGCCGACGCGGCGGGGATCGCCGAGGACCGCTTCGGCGCGGCGAAGGGTGTCTCGGGCGTCGTGCTCATGCTGACGTTCGGCACGGGCATCGGCAGCGCGCTACTCATCGACGGCGTGCTCGTTCCCAACACCGAGCTCGGCCACCTCGAGCTCAACGGGTACGACGCAGAGACCCGCGCCGCGGCGTCGGTGCGCGACGAGCACGGCATGTCCTACCGGCACTGGGCCAAGCGCGTGAACGCCTACATGCAGCACGTGGAGCGGTTGTTCACGCCCGATCTGTTCGTGGTCGGCGGCGGGGTCAGCAAGAAGGCGGAGAAGTGGGTGCCGCTGCTCGAGCTGAACACGCCCGTCGAGCCGGCGCAGCTGCTCAACGACGCCGGCATCGTCGGCGCGGCGATCGCCGCGGTGGAGTGGCTCGGCGAGTGATCTCGCGGTCGGGCATCGTGACGACGAGTGACGGTCCGGCCCGTTGTCGTCGCGCTGTGTGACCGACGGCGGCGTGCGGGCCGCGCACGACGCCGTGGCGCGCTCGCATCGCCCGGCGCCGTCAGTACAATGAATGTCCAGGGAACTGCGCACGTACTGGACTCGATCTCTGAGCCGACCAACAGACGGCCTGCGACCCCGACACGTTCACCCGCGTCCTGCGGCTCCATCCCGCGCACGGACCACTGGTTCGATGCGTGCCCCGTGGTGAAAGGTCATCAGTGGCATCCAGCAAGCGGCCGTCGGCCGACGAAGACACCGTCAGCACCAGCACCGCACGTGGCACGGTGGCCGCGGCGAGCACCACCAAGCGCACCGCGACGGCCACCGTCGAGGCGCCGGCCAAGAAGGTGACGAAGGCGGCGGCCAGGCCGGCTGCCAAGGCACCGGCGAAGAAGGCGACGAAGCAGGCCGGCGCCGACGGCACGGCTGCCGAGGGCGCCGACGCCGCTGCCCCCGCCGAGGGTGCCGAGGGCGCCGAGGGCGCCGCCGCGGAGGGCGGCGACTTCAGCTGGGACGAGGAGGCCGAGGAGGAGTCCGAGGCGCTGCGCCAGGCGCGCAAGGACGCCGAGATGACGGCGTCGGCGGACTCGGTCCGCGCCTACCTCAAGCAGATCGGCAAGGTGGCGCTGCTCAACGCCGAGGAGGAGGTCGACCTCGCGAAGCGCATCGAGGCCGGGCTCTACGCGGCGGAGCGCGTCCGGCAGGCCGAGGAGGCCAACGAGAAGCTCGCCACCCAGATGCGGCGCGACCTGCGCTGGATCGTGCGCGACGGCGAGCGGGCCAAGAACCACCTGCTCGAGGCCAACCTGCGCCTCGTGGTGTCGCTGGCCAAGCGCTACACGGGACGCGGCATGGCGTTCCTGGACCTCATCCAGGAGGGCAACCTGGGCCTGATCCGTGCGGTCGAGAAGTTCGACTACACCAAGGGCTACAAGTTCTCGACGTACGCGACGTGGTGGATCCGGCAGGCGATCACCCGCGCGATGGCCGACCAGGCCCGCACCATCCGCATCCCGGTGCACATGGTCGAGGTCATCAACAAGCTCGGCCGCATCCAACGCGAGCTGCTGCAGGACCTCGGCCGCGAGCCCACTCCGGAGGAGCTCGCCAAGGAGATGGACATCACGCCGGACAAGGTGCTGGAGATCCAGCAGTACGCGCGTGAGCCCATCAGCCTCGACCAGACCATCGGCGACGAGGGCGACAGCCAGCTCGGCGACTTCATCGAGGACTCCGAGGCGGTCGTCGCGGTCGACGCGGTGTCCTTCACGCTGCTGCAGGACCAGCTGCAGTCGGTGCTGCAGACGCTGTCCGAGCGCGAGGCCGGCGTGGTGAAGCTGCGCTTCGGCCTCACCGACGGTCAGCCGCGCACGCTGGACGAGATCGGCCAGGTCTACGGCGTCACGCGCGAGCGGATCCGTCAGATCGAGTCCAAGACGATGTCCAAGCTGCGTCACCCCTCCCGCTCGCAGGTCCTGCGCGACTATCTCGACTAGAAGCGAGCGAAGACCGAGCTTGCTCGAGTCTTCCGAGCGACGACGTCGAGATCGCAGGGGCGAAGCCCCGAACATCTCGACTAGGAGCGAGCGAGGACCGAGCTTGCTCGAGTCTTCCGAGCGACGAGAACGGCCCCGTCCCTGATGGGACGGGGCCGTGGTCGTACTGCGGGGTATTACCGCTCGTCGGCCGCCGCGGTGGTGGGGACCTCGACGAGACGCTCGGTCTCGTCGTGGATCGCCACCGCGATCTCGCGGAGCCGGTCCTCGTTCTCGTGGAAGTGGTGCGCGCACATGAGGAGGTCGAAGCCGGACTCCATGGTGGCGCGGACGTAGGCCTGGGCCCCGCACCGGTCACACCGGTCCTGTGCGGACAGCGGGCTGGCTGTGATCGTCGTCGTCACGGGGACACCTCGTTTCTGCTGGTGGATCGCCGCACTGACGATCCATCGTCACCTTCTCGCGTCCAGGTAACCATCGTTGTGCCGACCTCGACGGCGACACCCTGGAAGCGAAACCTGCTCGCAACAACCATCGGCCGCGTTCGCAGGAACTTTCGTTGTTCGACACTGCTCCAACGACTGATACCCCGGTCCGGATTCCCGAAACCCGCCGAGCGTGCGGTGCCGGTGATTTCTCCCACCGCGAACACGGGACGATGCGGACATCGTCTTCGCGCGACGGTGCGGACGCCGTTCATCCGCGGCCGCCGAGCAGGGCCATGAGGTGGTCGCGGCGGCGTTCGAGGACGTCGGCGCTGGCGGCCGCCGAGGCGGGCCCGGGCACCGCGCGGCGCACCTCGGCGTGCACCTGGCGGTGCGGCGTGCCGGTGCGGGCGGAGTACACGGCCACGAGCCGGTTGACCTCGCGCCGCAGCTCGGCGCCCGCGCGCCACGCCGTGGCCTCGGCGGACGGTTCGGGGGCCGTCGTCCCGGCCGCCCGCTGCCGGGCGTGCGAGTCGCGGCGCATGAGCAGCTCGGCGGTCTGTTCCGGCGTGAGGATGCCGGGCAGGCCGAGGAAATCCTCGTCGTCGTCGGTCAACGGCGCAGCGACGACCGCGCGCCCGCCGTGCAGGACGTGGGCGAACGACGCGTCGACGTCGACGAGCTCGGTCCGCTCGCGCTCCCCCGGCTCGGGTTCGACCCGTTCGACGTCGAGGATCGTCTCGTCCTGCTGGGCCGGCGGCGGGATCACGTGGTTGCGGTCCTGCTCGAGCTCGGCGGCGAGCGTCAGCAGCGGCCGGACGGCGGGCAGGAAGACCGTCGCCGTCTCGCCCGGGGCCCGGGCACGGACGACGCGTCCGACGCCCTGCGCGAAGAACAGCGGCGTCCGGTAGGAGGTCATCCACGCCAGGCAGGCCGCCCGCGGGACGTCCACCCCCTCGGACACCATGCGGACGCACACCGCGATGCGCTGGGTGCCGTGGGTGAAGGCGGTGATCTTGTCGCTGGCCTTCGGGTCGTCGGACAGGATCACCACCGGGGCCTCGCCGGTGACCTGCTCGACGATGCCGGCGTAGGCGCGGGCGTCGTCCTGGTCACTGGCCAGCACCAGGCCCGCGGCGTCGGGAACGCCGGTGGCCCGCAGATGGGTGATCCGCTCGTCCATCGCGGCGATGACGTGGGGCACCCATTTGCCCCGAGGGTCGAGCGCGGTCTTCCACGCCGTCGCCTCGACGCTGCGGGTGTTGGGTTGGGACAGCGATGCCGCGACGACCTCGCCGGCGCTGTTGCGCCACCGCGACGTACCGGTGTACGCGGCGAACACGACGGGTCGGACGACCCCGTCGGCGAGCGCCTCGCGGTAGCCGTAGGTGTAGTCGGCGCTGCTGCGCCAGCCACCGTCGACGTCCTCGTCGTAGCGCACGAACGGGATCCGCTCGTCGGGACGGGTGCGAAACGGCGTGCCGGTGAGGCAGACCCGCCGCGCCGCGAGCTCGAACGCGGTGGCGACCGCGTCGCCCCACGACAGCCCGTCACCGGCGTGGTGGACCTCGTCCAGCACGACGAGCGTGCGCTTGGCGCCCGTACGCGCGGCGTGCAGGGCGGGCTTCGCGGCGACCTGGGCGTAGGTGGTGACGTAGCCGCGCAGGTCCGGGCGGACCGGGCCGACGGCGTTGCTCAGCGTGGGGTCCAGCGGGAGGCCGAGCCGGTCGGCCGCCTCGGCCCACTGGGTGCGCAGGTGGTCGGTCGGGCAGACCACCACGACGCGGTCGATCACGCGCTCGTCGACCAGTCCGCGGGCCAGGGCCAGGGCGAAGGTCGTCTTGCCGGCCCCCGGGGTGGCGGTGACCAGGAAGTCGCGACGACGCGGCACCTCGCGGTAGGCGGCGAGGGCCGTCCGCTGCCAGGCGCGCAGCCGAGGGCCGACGGTGCGCCCCGCGTCGTGCGGGGGGTTCTGGTGCGGCGCTGCCACCCGGTCCGGTCCTCCTGCTTCCCGTCGTGCTGCTTTTCGTCGTGGGCCCGACGGGCACGACGGGCCCACGGCCGTCGTGACGGCCCGGGCGCGACGCGCTGCGTGGGACGTGCCCGGCCCGTGCGTGCGCACGTCGGGCGTTGCTCCAACTCGGCCTCCCAACCTAACGGGCGCCGTCGCCGGCGTCGGGCCCGGCACGCCGAACGGGGATCGACGGGGACGGTCCCGCGTGCCGCGGCGTCACCGGCGGCGGCGATGGACGACACTGGTATCTCGTGAGGTCGCTCCGCCGCGCACTGCGCGCCGCACGCGTGACCCCGGTGCTGCTCAAGCGCGCCGTGGTCAAGGCGTGGCAGGACCGCGTGCTCGGCCTGTCGGCGGAGGCGGCGTTCTGGCAGATGCTCAGCCTGCCGTCGCTGTTCCTGGCGCTGGTCGCCTCGCTGGGCTACGTGTCGGGGTGGTTCGGCGACGGCACCGTCGACCGCACCGAGCTGCAGATCGAGAACACGCTCTCGCGCGCCTTCAGCCCGGAGGTCGTGGACAAGGTCATCGCGCCGATCCTGCGCGAGGTGCTGCGCGGCGACCGGGTCGACATCATCAGCATCGGTTTCGCGCTCGCGTTGTGGGCCGGTTCGTCGGCGACGGCGACGTTCGTCAACACCATCACGATCGCCTACGACATGCGCGACCTGCGCGGACCGGTGCGCAGCCGGTTGCTCGCGCTCTGGCTGTTCCTGGGCACGGTCCTGCTGGGCGTGTTCCTGCTGCCGATGCTGGTGCTCGGCCCGGAGCTGCTGCGCCGTCCCTTCCCCGAAAGCAGCCGGCAGACGGTGAGCCGGGTCATCGACGTCGGGTACTACCCGGTCCTGGTCCTGGTGCTGATGCTCGGCCTGACCACCTTCTACAAGCTGGCGCCCCCGCGGCGGCTGCCCTGGCACCGGGGGCTGCCCGGCGCCACCCTGGCGCTGCTGGTCTTCCTCGCGGGGTCGGCCGGGCTGCGGGCCTACATCTCGTTCATCCTCGATCAGAACCATGCCTACGGCACGCTGGCCGCCCCGATCGCGGCCCTGCTCTTCTTCTTCATCCTGGCCCTCGGGGTGCTGCTCGGGGCGGAGTTCAACGCCGCCGTGGAGCAGCAGAAGCCGTCACGCGCGCGCCAGCATCGGGTGCTGGACCCCCGTAACTGGCAGGTGTTCTCCGGCCCCACCCCGGTGGTGGACCCCGACGGGGGGCGGCCGGCGGGTGAGACCACCGGCGGCGACCGGGGCGCGAACGAGGGCGGCGAGCCGCCGACGTCCGCGGCCCGGTCGTGGCGGGCGCCGGCACCGCCCTCGTGGCGTCGGCGCAGCGCCGGTGCCGGCAGCGACCGTCAGGCCCGCAGGCTCTCGTAGATCTCCTTGCACGCGGGGCACACCGGCGAGCCGGGCTTGGGGCTCTTGGTGACGGGGAAGACCTCGCCGCACAGCGCCTCGACCATCGTGCCCATGACCGCGCTCTCGGCGATCTTGTTCTTGCGCACGTAATGGAACATGTCCGGGCCGGTGTCGGTGTCGGACGTGGTCGGCGACTCCAGTACCTGCGTGTCGGTCATGCCGACCAGTGTGCCGCAGCAGCCCGCGCGAGGGGACGGTCGCAGCGACCGGCTCGAGACGGTGCGCCACGCACCGCGGGGCGCACCGGCCTAACCGTCGATGGTGCGGCCGTCGTCGCCGGCGGTCAGCGCCCGTTCCGACCCGTAGGCCGGACGCATCCCGGGCGCCGGCGACCGCTTCTTCGCCGGGCGGTCGTTGGCGATGAGGACCGCGCACCACGGCAGCACCATGCCGCCGACGACGAAGACCAGCGCCAGCAGGACCGACAGCCGGTAGGTGACGGCGGCGAGGATCACGCACGCCCCGCGGATCGACATCATGATCGCGTACTTCTTGCGCCGCCGGTCGTACTCGTCGTCGCTGCTCTCGGGGGCGGAGGTGATGAGCTGCGGGCCGTCCGCGTGGCTGCGACGCATTCGTCCATGGTTGCACCGCGGCACGGGAAATGCTCGCGCCGAATGCGGTCGCCGGATCAGCCGGCACGCGATGGTCACCGGCACGGCCGGCCGCCGTCGCCGCCCGTCGCCGCCCGTCGCCGCCCGTCGCCGCCGGCGATGACACGATGGCCACGTGGACCGTCGCGCCGAGCCGTCGCACCGCGCCCGCCCCCCGGCCCCGCTGCTCGCACCCGCGGACCTCGACCGCCTGCGCACGGCGCTCGCGGGCTACACCGTGGAGACGGTGCCGGAACTGCTCGGCCCGATCGGCCGCGGCGCGCACTCGCGCGGCGACCTGGCCGGGGTGGCCCGAGCCGTGACCGCGGTCGCGGCCGACGAGCCGCGGCTCGCCACCCTCGTCCGGCTCTTCCTGCTCGGGCTGCCCGTCCCGTCGGCGCAGGCGCGCGCCGCGCTCGCACCGCTGCCCGTCGAGCTCGCCGAGGTCGCCGGACTCGTGACCACGAGCGGCGGCGAGACACGCGCCCTGCTCGACGTGCGCCCCTACGCCGAGAGCGAGGGCGGTGGGGCGGCGTGGTGGGTGGTCTCGGACCTCGGCTCGGACGTGCGACCGGGGCCGCTCCCGGGTGACCACGTCCTGGGCGTCGGCAACGCCGCGGTGACCCTCGCGCAGGCGACACCCCGGGCACCGGTCGGCACCGCCCTCGACATCGGCACCGGCTGCGGCGTCCAGGCCCTGCACCTGGGCCGGCACGCCGGCACGGTGACCGCCACCGACATCAGCGCCCGCGCGCTGCGCTTCGCCGCCACCACCGCCGCCCTGAGCGGGCAGCGGTGGCGCCTGGAACAGGGCTCGTTGCTGGAACCGGTCGCCGGGGCCCGCTACGACCTCGTCGTCGCGAACCCCCCGTTCGTCGTCTCCCCCGGCGCGACGGAGCACGAGTACCGCGACAGCGGGCTCGCCGGCGACGCCGTGTGCCGCACCCTGGTCCGCGGCATTCCCGCGGTGCTCGCTCCCGCGGGCACCGCCCAGCTGCTGGCCAACTGGATCGTGCCGCGTGACGGCTCGTGGCAGGACCGACTCGCCGGCTGGTTCGACGGGACCGGCTGCGACGCCTGGGTCTGGCGGCGGGAGACGGCCGATCCCGGCGAGTACGTCGCCCTCTGGCTGCGCGACGCCGGCCACCGACCCGGAGCTCCCGAGTGGGCGGCGCGCTATGACGCGTGGCTGGACTGGTTCGCCGCGCACGACGTCGCCGCCGTCGGCATGGGTCTGGTGACGATGCGGGCTCGCGCGGCCGACCAGCGCTCCGATGCGACGGACGTCGTGATCGAGGACGTGCCACAGGCGGTCGACCAGCCCGTGGCCGCGGAGATCGAGGCGTGGTTCGCCCGCCGCCGGGTCCTCGCCGACTGCCCCGACGCCGACCTGCTCGCCCGGCAGTGGCGAGCCGCGCCGGACCTGGTGCGCACCCGCGACGACCTGCTGGCACCGGACGGCGGCTGGGCGACCCGCCGGGCCGTGCTGCGCCAGCCGACGGGCATGCGGTGGGAGGTCGAGGTCGACGACGCGGTGGCACGTATCGTCGCGGCGTGCGACGCCGGCGCCACCCCGGCCGTCGCCCTCGACCTGCTCGCCGCCGGGACCGCCGGGACCGCCGGGCCCGCCGACGACCCGGCCGCATGGGCAGCCGCCTTCGCGCCGGTGCTGCGTGACCTCGTCACGCGCGGTTTCCTCCTCCCGACCACGCCGGCGGAGCCGCCGCGCACCCGCCCCGCCCCACGGGCCGCCGTGCCACCCCGGCCTGCGCCGCCGGTCGGCCCACCACCCACCGACGGGGACGACCCCGCATGAGGGGGCGGCGATGAGAGCGGTGATCCAGCGCGTCACCCGAGCCGAGGTGCGGGTCGTCGACCCCGCCGGCGGCGAGCAGGTCGTGGGCCGGATCGGCACCGGCCTCCTCGTGCTGGTGGGGGTCACCCACGGCGACACGGCTGCCCAGGCCCGCACGCTCGCGCACAAGGTGTACGGCCTGCGAATCCTGCGCGGGGAACGCAGCGTGGCCGGGACCGACGGCGCGGCGATCCTCGCCGTCAGCCAGTTCACGCTGTACGGCGACGCGCGCAAGGGAAGACGGCCCACCTGGGCGGCGGCCGCGCCCGGCGGCGTCGCCGAACCCCTGGTCGACGCCTTCGTCGGCGCCCTCCGCGACGAGGGAGCCCACGTCGAGACCGGTGTATTCGGCGCCGACATGCGGGTAGACCTCAGCAACGACGGCCCGACCACCCTCGTCCTCGAAGTCTGAGCCGGGCCTGAGCGGGTCGGCCGCCGCCACGGCGTCCGGGAACATCCGACCCCCACCCGACCGTTCGAACACATGACAGCGGGCACGTCGCCGGAACCGTCCGGTGATGCATCTGGTGCCCGCCACTCACTAGCTCCTTGAGGTGGTCCGAGAACGTGACAACGTCCCCCAGCGCACGCACCGCGAACCGCCGCGCGGCCACGGGCGAGTCGCGCGTCGCGACGCGCGGGCATCGCAGCACTCGCAAGTCCACGCAGCCCACGAACTCCACGCAGCCCGCGACCGCCGCCGGCGCGACGAACGACACCGACATCGCCGGCGACACCACGAACGAGACTGCCCACGACGCCGTGACCGGCGACGCGACCGGCTCGGGACGCTCCACCGGCCGCCCGGCCCGTCGCGGCCGGGCTGCGGCCGCCGGTTCGTCGGCCGCCGCGACGGCGAAGGTGACAGCCGCGACCACTCCCCCGTCGGCGAACGACGCGGGGGCCGGCGAGACCCCGACCCCGGCGCCGGCCCGCGGCCTCGACCTCGACGAGGTCGCCGCATCGGCCGACCTCGTGCGGGTCTACCTCAACGAGATCGGCAAGGTCGCCCTGCTCACCGCCGCCGACGAGGTCGAGCTGGCCAAGCGCATCGAGGCCGGCCTCTACGCGCAGCACCTGCTCGGTGGAGACGACCTGACGCCGGCCCGTCGCCGCGACCTGCGCGCGGTCATGATCGACGGCGAGCGCGCCAAGGATCACCTGCTGCGGGCGAACCTGCGCCTCGTGGTCTCGCTGGCCAAGCGCTACACCGGCCACGGCATGCCGTTCCTCGACCTCATCCAGGAAGGCAACCTGGGGCTGATCCGCGCGGTCGAGAAGTTCGACTACGCCAAGGGCTTCAAGTTCTCGACCTACGCGACGTGGTGGATCCGGCAGGCGATCAGCCGTGCGATGGCCGACCAGTCCCGCACGATCCGGCTGCCGGTGCACCTGGTGGAGCAGGTGAACAAGCTGCAGCGGATTCGGCGCGAGATGAGCCAGGAGCTCGGCCGCGAGGCGCACCACGCCGAGCTCGCCCACGAGCTGGACATCACCGAGGAGCGCGTGCGCGAGCTCATCGATCTCTCGCGCGACCTCGTGAGCCTGGACCAGACGGTCGGCGCCGACGACGACGCCTCGCTCGGCGACTTCATCGCCGACGAGCGATCGAGCTCGGCGGCCGAGACCGTCGTCGAGGGCGGGCTGATGCGCGCGCACCTGCAGGACGTGCTGGGCACGCTCGACGCCCGCGAGGCCGCGGTCGTGCGCATGCGCTACGGCCTGGACGGCAGCCAGCCCAAGACCCTCGACGAGATCGGCCGCGCGTTCAAGCTCTCCCGCGAGCGGATCCGCCAGATCGAGCGCGAGACGATGGCCAAGCTGCGCCACCCGTCGCGCTCGCAGGTGCTGCGCGACTACCTCGACGACTAGGGTTGTCAGGACACCCTCCGGCGCCAGCGGGTTCGGAATCCTCCGCTGCACCAGGCCGACGGCAGTGATTTCCGCAGGAGGCGGCCAGCCATGAGCCACCACAGCGAGCTCATCGACACCACCGAGATGTACCTGCGCACGGTGTTCGAGCTGGAGGAGGAGGGCGTCGTCCCACTGCGCGCGCGCATCGCCGAGCGGCTCGGGCAGAGCGGCCCGACGGTGAGCCAGACCGTCGCGCGCATGGAACGCGACGGCCTGCTGCACGTGGCCGACGACCGCCACCTGCAGCTCACCGAGCTGGGTCGGCGCGAGGCCACGGCCGTGATGCGCAAGCACCGGCTCGCCGAGCGTCTGCTCGTCGACGTGATCGGCCTCGACTGGGAGGACGTCCACATCGAGGCATGCCGGTGGGAGCACGTGATGAGCGAGGCGGTCGAGAAGCGCATCGTCGCGCTGCTGGAACGCCCGCTCGTGTGCCCGCACGGCAGCCCCATCCCCGGCCTGGACGAGCTGGGGATCGCCACCATCGAGGCCGAAGCCGACCAGCTGGTGACGCTGTCGGAGGCCGCGTCGGCCGAGCGCGTCGTCGAGGTCGACCGCATCAGCGAGATGCTGCAGCCCGACGCCGAGCTGTTGCACCGGCTCAGCGACGCGGGCATGCGTCCGGGGCACAAGGTCGCCGTCGCACCGGCCGGCGCCGGTGTCGAGGTGTGGGTGGACGACGGCCCGCGCTCGACCTTCGCACGCGTGGTCACCGACCACGTGTTCGTGCGCGTCTCCTGACCTCCCGGCCGCACCCCCGACGCTCCCCCCGCCGCCCGGCCTCGACGATCGCACCGACGGCGTCAGGCCGACCGGCGTAGCCGCGGGAACCGGCGCGGGTCGACGCCGCGCGACACCGCCGCCAGCAGCAGGTCCGCAGCGCCATAGGCGGGATCGGCGGCGAGCGCGCGCTCGGCGGCCATCCCCGCGAGCGCGCCGTTGCCGGCACGCCACGACGCCCAGCCGAACAGGAACAGCGGGGCTGCGTCGTACGGGCTCGGCAGCCGCCGGGCGAGGTCCCGCCACAGGCCGCGGCCGTCGAGCCGCCGGTCGTCGACGGCGAGCCACACGGCGTCGCGGACGCCCGGCTCCAGCAGGGCGACCGCGAAACGCGCGACCGTCGCCGCGGGAGGCGGCGCCGACGTCCGGTCGCCCGCGCGTGCGGCGGCGAACAGCGCGCGCTTGACCGAGCGCACGTGGCGCTCCGCGTGCGCGTCGAGCGTGGCGGCGACCAGGTCGTTCTCGGCGGCGGCGAGGGCGGGGTGCAGCGCCTCGCGGTCGGGATCGGGCAGCGGGGCCAGCAGCGCGGCCAGCGACTCACGGCCGGGCAGCGGCACGACGCCGTCGACCGTGGCCGCCGCGGCGAACGCCGACGGCGCGCTCGGCAGCGGACGCCCGGCGGGTGGGCAGCAGTCCGACCCGGCGCAGGCATAGGTCCACCACCGGCCGCGAGCCACCAGCAGGGCGTCGAGGAGCACGCACGGCAGCTCGGCCACCGTCTGCTCGGTGCGCTCGACGAGCACCGTCCACGGCAACGGCGACCTGCCCCGCGCCGCGCCCGGCATGACGACCCTCGCATCGTCGTCGAAGACGACAGGCGCGTCGTCGTCGAAGACGACGGCGACGAGCTCGACCGCGCCACCGTCGGCCATGCTCCCGATCGTCTGCGCGACCAGCGTCGCGCCGCGCCCGGCGTCGCCGCCCGCGGCGACGTCGTCGAGGTCGAGGCGGGCCGTGACGACGAGCTCGCCCGTGCGCAGCCCCACCAGGACCAGGCTGCGCCGGGGGTGGAAACCGAGCAGGTAGGGCACGGCCTGCGCGAGCTCACCCGGCCCGGCGATGCGCTGCATCACCCGGCTGGGACCGGACGCGTGACCGGAGCTGTCGCTGGATCGTCTCGTCATGGCGGCAGCGTGCCGCGATCGTCGGGCGGACTCGACGGTGACCGGGTCGCTGTGGACGGCGGACGAGGCTGTGGAGCGCGCGCCCGGATTCGTCGGCGGCATGTGCTAGCCGCCCTCGTCCCGGCGGCCGCCGGGTGCCCGTCGCCAGCGGCCGGTCGGGTGCAGCGCCGGTCGGGTGCAGCGCCGGTCAGTGCAGCGCGCCGGCCCGCCACAGCCGCGCGGCGGCGCCCAGCGAGGCCGCGGCGCGTTCGTTGCGATCGGCGAGCGCCGCGGGCTCCCCCGTGCGTTCCGGGGCGCCGGCGGCGACCGAGTCGCCCACGTTGCCCGTGCCACCCGAGTCGCCCGCGGCCCGGCGGCCGGTGGCGACGACGCGGAAGAAGGCGGCCGCGCGCTCCAGCGCGACGGCGAGGTCGCGCCGGTAGAGCCCGCCCAGGACCGCGTCGGCGAAGCGGCGCACGGCCTCCTCGTCGGCGTAGTCGGGGAGACCGGCCACCGCGGCGTCCGCCGGCGCGAGCGGCTCCCCGGTCCGCCACAGCCGGGTGACGCCGGCGCTGTCCCCGTGGCACCACTGCCGCAGCACGTACAGCGTCCACAGCGCCCCCGGCAGGCTCACCGGGTCGCTGTCGCGCCACAGCGCGGCGAGGGTGTCGAGCCCGACGTGGTCGGCGAGTGCGACGAAAAGGTCGTCGTCACCCGGCCCGCGGCCGGCGGTCACCACGGCCGCGGCCGTGGCCGCGGCGACCTCGGCGCGGGTGCTGGGCGAGGCGTCACCACCGGCGGCGTCGATCATCTCGGTGAGGTCGGCGAAGAGGGCCGGCCGATGGTGTCGGGGCGCGCCCCCGCGGGACTCCCCGCTCGTCATCGCACCGCCCTCGAACGGTTCGGGCCTCGCAGCACGTCGTCCACGATACGGCCCGATCGGTGTCGGCGCCGGGTGTGGCAGGTACCGTGGACAACGGCGTCGGCCCGATCCATGGCCCCCGGTCCCACAACTGCCGCCACGAGCGGCCTTCCGCCGAGAGGCGACCTGGCGGGTCGGCGTCACCACAACGTTCCACGCGGACGACAGCGCTGCGACGAGGGAAGAGCGACCGGTGGGTGACGGCAACGGCTGGGTGCGCTGCGCGTGCGGCAACACCCACTGGGGGCTGCACGGCGCGGCCGGCCTGCTCGTCACCAGCGGCGAGCGTGTCCTGTTGCAGCTGCGCGCGGGATGGACGCACAACGGCGGCACCTGGGCCCTGCCCGGCGGGGCACGCGACTCGCACGAGGACGCGCTGACCGCGGCGTTGCGCGAGGTACGGGAGGAGACCTCGCTCGACGTCGACACCGTCACCGTCTACGACGAGGTCGTCGACGAGCACGGCCCGTGGTCCTACACGACGATCCTGGCGCGCGCCGCCGCCCCCACCGAGGTCGCGGGGACGAACGACGAGAGCGAGGCCGTGCGCTGGTTCGCCGTCGACGACGTCGCCACGCTGCCGTTGCACTACGGCTTCGCGGCGACGTGGCCGGTGTTGCGCGAACGGCTGCCGGCGAGCGGGACGGACGCCGCCGGGTCCGAGCGGTGACGCTGCCGTAGCGTCCCGCGCGTGCATCTGCTGTTGCCGCCGAGCGAGGCTAAGACATCCGGCGGACGCGGCCGTCCGCTGCGGGCCCGGCCGGGCGACGGGCCGCTGGCCGACGCCCGCGCCGCGAGCCTGACCGCCCTGGCCGAGCTGGTCGCCGGTGCGCGCGAGGACGCCGCCCGCGCGCTGGTGCTGCCCGACGGGGTCGCCGCGGACGCGCTCGCCGCGAACGCCGCCGTCCGGGACTCCCCCACGACGCCGGCGCTGCGCCGCTACGCCGGCGTCGTCTACGACGGGCTGGCCTACTCGGCCTCGTCCGCGGCCGAGCAGCGCGTCGCCGGCCGCGCCGCCTGGGTGTTCTCCGGCCTGTTCGGCGTCGTGCGCGGCGACGAGGCGGTGCCCGACTACCGCGTCCCGGCCAAGGCGGTGCTGCCCGGCCTCGGCGTCGCCGGCACCTACTGGCGGCCGGTGCTGGACGTGGTCGTGCCCGGCCTGCTGCGGCGCGGGCTGGTCGTCGACCTCCGCTCCTCGGACTACGCGGCGATGTGGCGCCCGCGCGGTGAGCTCGCCGCCCGGACGGTGGCCGTGCGCGTGGTCTCGCCGACGCCCCGCGGGCCGGCCGTCGTCAGCTACACCAGCAAGTTCGGCAAGGGACGGCTCGCCGCCGAGCTGGTCCGCCGCGTCGCGGCCGGCGAGCGCGTGACGACCGGCGCGGACGTCGTCGCCGCATGGCTCGCCACCGGCGGGGTGGACGGCGTGGAGCGCCCGGACGGCGGGCTCGACCTGCACACCGCCTGACCGTCACCCGGGCGCGCCGCGGTGTTACCACCGGACGTCCGGACTGTCCCGTCCGCCCCGGGTGAAGCCGGCGTCGTGCCGTCGGTCACCATGTTCGGCATGCGACTGGACCACCTCTCCTACGTCGCCGGTCCGGAGGGGCTCGCGTCGTGCATGCAGCGCCTGGGCTCCACCCTGGGCGCGGCCTTCACCGACGGCGGCCTCCACCCGTCGTTCGGCACGCGCAACGTCGTCCTCCCCCTCGCCGACATGTGCTACCTGGAGATCGTCGCGGCGCTCGACCACCCGGCCGTCGACCGGGCCCCGTTCGGGCGTGCGGTGCGCGACCGCGCCGCCGCCGGCGGCGGCTGGCTGGCGTGGGCCATCCGCGTCGAGGACATCGCGCCGTTCGAGCAGCGGCTCGGTCGCCCGGCGGCACGGGGGCACCGCCGCCGTCCCGACGGCTTCGACCTGCGCTGGCACCAGATCGGCATCAACGACGTGACCGAGGACCCGCAGCTGCCGTTCTTCGCCGAGTGGGACATCCCCGACACCGAGCACCCCGCGTTCGGCGGCTCGGCGATCCGGCTCACCGGCCTCGAGATCGCCGGGGTCGAGTCCGTGGTCGACGGCTACATCGGGGTCTCGTCGCGCCAGCCGCTCGACGGCATCGGTGTCGAGTGGCTCTCGCCGTTCGACGGCGACCACGGCGTCGTGGCCGCGACGTTCGCGACGCCGCGCGGCGAGGTCCGCATCGACTGAACCAGGGCCGCATCGGCCGGCACGGCATAGTGAGGCCGTGCAGACGCTAGCCCTCGACTGGCAGCAGGCCGCGGTCCTCACCGGCGGCCTGGCCGCGGTGTCGGCCGGGCTCACCGTCGGCCGGCGCCGTGGCGCCGGCATCGGCCGGATCGCGCCGTTCGCCCGCGAGGCCACCCTCATCGGCGCGCTCTACACGCTCTGGCAGCTGGCGGGCACGCTCTCGCTGCTGGGGACGTCGGGGGCCTTCGCCCGTGCGAACTGGATCGAACGCACCGAGCGGGCGTGGCACCTGCCCGCCGAGGCGAGCGTGCAACGCGTCGTGACCGGCAACGACGTGGTCGCGCAGGCGGCCAACCTGTACTACGCGACGATGCACTTCAGCGTGCTGTTCGTGTTCCTGCTCTGGCTGTTCGTGCGGCACCGGGAGCACTACCGACCGGTGCGGCGGGTGCTTGCCCTGACGACCTTCGTCTGTCTCGCGATCCAGCTGCTGCCGGTGGCGCCACCCCGGCTGCTGCCCGGGTACGTCGACACCGCCGCGCAGTACGGCCAGTCGGTGTACGGCCTCGGCTTCGGCGCCGACCAGCTCTCGGCGATGCCGTCGGTGCACGTCGCGTGGGCCGCGCTCGTCGGCTGGTCGGTGTGGCGGCTCGGCCGCGGCCGCTGGCGCGCGCTCGGCCCCGTCCACACCGTCGTCACGGTCGTCGTCGTGGTGGCGACCGCCAACCACTTCTGGGCCGACGGCATCGTCGCGGTCGCGGTCCTGGCCGGCTGTGCCGCGCTCGAGCGTGGCGGGGTCGCGGCCCTCGAGCGGTGGCACCGCGCCCGTCGCGCCGAGCCGACGCCCGCGCTCCCCGGGAACGCCGCGACCACCACCCGCGCCTGCTGAGACACCGCTCTCGACCGTGGCCGCTCCCCCACGCGTGCGCCACGCACCGGGCCGGAGTTAGCTGGAGGTCATGGCAGACACCTTGAACGGCACGGTCGCCCTGGTGACCGGCGCCAGCAGCGGCATCGGCGAGGCGACCGCGGTCGACCTCGCGCGGCACGGGGCCGCGGTGGCGCTCGTCGCCCGGCGGCGCGACCGGCTCGACGCCCTCGCCGGCCGCATCGGCGACGCCGGCGGCACGGCCCTCGTGATCGAGGCCGACGTCGCGGACGAGAGCGCGGTCGGCGCCGCCGTCGCCCGCACGGTCGCCGAGCTGGGCCGGCTCGACACCGTCGTCGCCAACGCCGGCGTCATGCTGCTCGGCCCGGTCGCCGACGCGCCGACCGAGGAGTGGCGGCGCATGGTGAACCTCAACGTCCTCGGCCTGATGTACACCGCGCACGCGGCGCTGCCGCACCTGCTCGCCGCGGCCGAGGACGGCCCGCGCGGCGTCGGCGACCTCGTCCTCGTGAGCAGCGTCGCGGGCCGCGTCGCGCGCAACGGCAGCGGGGTCTACAACGCCACCAAGCACGCCGTGGGCGCCTTCGGCGAGGCGCTGCGCCAGGAGGTCACCCAGCGCCACGTCCGGGTCGCACTGGTGGAGCCCGGTGCCGTCGACACCGAGCTGGCCGGCCACAACCGGCCCGAGATCATGCCCTCGCTCGAGGCGCGGTTCGCCGACATGGAGCGGCTGGAGGCGATCGACATCGCCGAGGCGGTCTCGTTCGTCGTCACCCGCCCACGCCGCACCGCGATCAACGAGGTGCTCGTCCGCCCCACCGAGCAGCAGGGATGACCGACCGGCTCGAGACGACACCCGCCCAGCTGGGGCGGCAGATGTACCCCTGGCTCACCGCGTCGCTCATCCCCCGCGCGATCGCGTGGGTGTCGAGCGTGTCGGCCGACGGGGTCGACAACGTCGCGCCGCACTCGTTCACGACGGTCGTGGGCGTCGACCCGCCCACCCTGTGCTTCGTCTCGGTCGGCGAGAAGGACACGCTGCGCAACGTGCGGGCCACCGGCGAGTTCGTCCTCAACGTCGGCACCGAGAGCCTGCTGCACGCGATGAACGACTCGGCGACGAACTTCCCCGACGCGCTCAGCGAGTTCGACGAGGCCGGGTTGCAGCGCGAGCCGAGCGCGGTCGTCCGACCGCCGCGGGTGCGGGCCGCACCCGTCGCGTTCGAGTGTCGGGTCACCGGCGAGTACCCCGTGGGCAACTGCACGACCGTCTTCGGTGAGGTCGTCCACGTCGCCGCGCACCACGACGTCCTCGCCGCCGACGGCCTGCCGGACGCGGCGGCGCTCGCTCCGCTCGCACGCCTGGGTCGCAGCGAGTGGTCGCGGCTCGGCGACGTCACCTCGCTGGAGCGGATCCGCTTCGAGGACTGGACGGCGGGACGACGCAGCCGCCGCGACTGACCACCCGCACGGTCGCCGTCACCGCGGTCGTGGCCGGATGTCGCGGTGGGGCACGACCCGGCCGTTGAGCGGCAGGCAGGTGCGGACGAACTCCTCGCCGAAGGAGTTCAACCTGATGCTGCGTTGCACCAGCTTCGGCGCACGGCCCGCCTGCTTCATCGCGGCGGCGACCTTGGGCTGCGCCTCGATGACCTGGTATCGGTTGGGGTTGCGCACCTGCTCCTTGGAGAAGTCGATCAGCCCGAGGCGGCGCAGGTTGGTGAGGTACTGGTCGATGCGTTCGAGATTTCGCAGCCCGGCGTGCTCGGCGATCATGTTCATGCCGGCCGCGACGAGCTCGGAGCCGATGCCGAACGGCCGGTTGGTGCGGATGTCGAGCGACGGCTGCGGCCCCTCCAGGTAGACGAAGCGCAGGATGCGCGCCTCGTCCGGGGTGATCTCGGCGAGGATGCGCGCGAACGCGGGATGGGTGTCCTCGACGACGTGCACGTCGTTGCTGCGGCGCAGCAGGTCGCTGCCGCGACGCTGCAGATCGGCCGAGGTCGCATCCTGCGCGGCGCCGGCCGGTTCGGGCGCGGACGTGCCGGACAGCAGCGACGGTTGCAGACCCAGCGCCCGGAGCGCGACGCTGCGCAGGTCGGTCGCGGCCTCCTGCAGGATGGCGGTGGCCGGCTCGCCGGCCACCGCGCGACGCGCGACGTAGTTGGCGCTCGCGACGGTGGCGCCGATCGTCCAGCCGGCGACGTGCGCCGCGGAGATCGCGGCGACCCGCGCGATGCCCGGTGCGGCCCGGACCACGGTGGGGGTCTTGCGCACGAGGCGCGAGCCGCCCGGCAGCGGTCGCAGGTAGGGCCGCGGCCGGCGGGCGACGGTCCGGGCCCGGCCGGCACCGGCCACCTGACCGCCCGCCGTGGCACCCGGCGCCTGCTCGGACGACGGCTCGGCCGACGGCTCCGAGGTCGGCTCCGGGGACAGCTCGGGCGGCGGTGGCGGCCCGATCGGGACGCGGTCGGGCGAACCGGACGTGACGGGCCCCGCCGACGCGGGGGCGAGCCGCTCGGGCGCGTGGTCGGCGTGGTCCGGCCCGGGCACGCCGTCGCGGCCGGCCATCCCTCCCGCCGCGTCCGTCGGGCCGGACGACTTGTCGACCGGTGACGCGGCCGCCGGTGCCCCGGCGCCGGCGAACTCCCGGCGACTGCCGTCGTCGCTCACGCGCACTCCCCCTTCGCCGCCCGGCGCTCAGAGCCCGAAGATGCCCAGGTGCAGCAGCCCCGCGAACAGACCCAGCGCGCCGCCGTGAAAGAACAG
Organism: Jatrophihabitans endophyticus; assembly: GCF_900129455.1. Taxonomy (NCBI): domain Bacteria; kingdom Bacillati; phylum Actinomycetota; class Actinomycetes; order Jatrophihabitantales; family Jatrophihabitantaceae; genus Jatrophihabitans; species Jatrophihabitans endophyticus. The sequence goes on along the minus strand of NZ_FQVU01000003.1, from coordinate 601,597 downwards.
TAGCCATTCGTCCTGCCGGATGGCCGAGCGGAGCATCTCGACGAAGTCGTCGGGGCCCATCTCACGCATCTGCTCGGAGATGAAGCGGTAGATCTTGACCGATTGCCGCTGGCTGAACTCGGCGTCGTTGAACGCGATCGGCGCGAACGCGGTGGCCTCGGTCGCGACCGAGGAGCGGATGTGGTCGTACTCGCGCGGCCCGATCGCGACCCGCACGGCGGCGCGCGCCGGCCCCACGGCCTTGTCGACCGCGGGACGCAGGGACTCTTCGAGCATCTGCAGGGTACGGTCGCTCCGCGGCCCGGTGAGCAGCTCGTTGCCGATGTTCTGCAAGGTGATGACACGGTTGGCCACCATCTCGGAGTACTTCTCGGTGACCTCGCCCTGCCGCTTGAGCATCAACCCCTGCTTCCAGGGCACCCACCAGCGCGGGAACGTCGGCTCGAAGATCATCGTGACGCCGATCCAGTTGACCACCCAGCCGATGACGATGCCGCCGAGCGGCAGCACCCACCACTGGTGCACGAGCTGGAGCACGCCGACGAGGACGAACCCCATGGGCAGCCCGAAGTAGAAGCCGAAGTTCTGCATGAACCGCAGTTCCTTGCGTCCCATGATCAGGAACAGCTCGTTGAGCAGCTCCGGATTCTGCACGAAGTAGCGGATCACCATGAGCTTGGCGTCGATCAGCTGGTCGACGTTCTCGCCGATCTCGTCGGTGATCGTGCGGATGATGCCCGGCAGCTGCGCCCGCACCCGCGCGAACACGGCCTCCTTGATGATCGGCGGGAGGTCGTGCCACAGCTGCGGGTTCTCCTGCTGCATGATCTGCTCGACGACGTCGCGGATCTCGGCCTGCGCGACCGCGGCCAGATGCTCGGCGATCTTGTCCGGCTCCAGCTCGCGGTAGAAGTCGGTGATGCTGCCGAGCTTGGCCAGCCCCTTGTCGACGCTGATGCTGGCCATCTTGTCCGCCCGCGACGGCACGATCCCCTGCCAGCCGAGCCGGCCGTCGAAGCGGATGAGCGGCAGGATCCGTACCCGTCGGGGCAGGTAGGGGAACAGCAGCCGCAGCCCCGGCACCCGCACGCCGTGGAAGGCGATCGGACGGAACAGCATGAGGACGCCGGTCCAGTTGGTGATGTAGCCGATGACGCCGGTGAACAGCGGGATGCTGATCAGGTCGATCAGCAACGTGTGATCCATCGACCATCCCCTCGCCGCTCCCCGTGGCGGTCGCCGCCATCTTCTCCCGGGACAGCGCGTCGCACCTAATCGGCGCCCGGTGACGGCCGTCCCACGCTCACCCGGACATCACGCCGCGCCCGCGTCACGTCCTCGCGGTCGCGAGAGCGGTCAGGCCGTCGCGGACGGCCCGGCTGGTGCGCGGAAGGTCGCCGGTGCCGAGCAGGTCGAGCAGGCAGCCGCGCAGCAGCGCCAGCGCGGCGGTGCGCTCGGCCCGCCCGGCCGCGGAGTCGCGCCGGCCGGGCGGCTGCGCCCGGGCGAGCGCGGCGAGCCAGTCGGCGGCGCTGCCGCGGGCGTAGTCGGCGAAGGCGCCCTCGGGCCGGCGCAGCGAGGTCGCGTAGCACTCGGCCCA